>JBBDXA010000031.1:0-38314 GCA_040902585.1 Phycisphaeraceae bacterium | reverse complement strand
GGCCGGCTTCGGCGTGACGGCGAGCTCGGGATACGTGATCGTCTTGCCGCCCGTACCTGCCGCCGATGCCGCGAATGACCTGCCGCAGGAGCGACTCGCCGTCGCGATGGCTGTGCGTGACATGCACGATCGTGGCCTTGGACCCGCAGCGATCGCACATGGTGCGACCGACCGTCGTCTTGCCCGAGCCGATCTCGCCGGTGATGACCACGTAGCCCTTGCGCGAACGGATCATGTACTCGATCGACGCCAGCGCTTCGCGATGCTGCTCGCTCTGATAGAAGAAGCGAGGATCGGGCGTGTTCTCGAAGGGCAATGTCGTCAGGTTGAAGAATGTCGTGTACATGGTTCAGTCCGTAAAGTTTGAATTCATTCGTCGTGAAGCCGTGTCTCGGCGGCGGGCCTTGGGGTCAGCGGCGATCGATGCTCACACTGGAAGCCTGCGCCAGCGGCGGCGTCAAAGGCGTCGCTTTCGTGCTGGATTGTTTCACTCCACCGCTGAAGTCCGCGCCGTTTCTGAAGAAGTTCACCGGATCGCGCCGCAGCTCTTCGTAAACGTGTGGCTTCTCAAGATTCAGGTACAGGATGCCCGTGAGGACGATGAGAATGCCCGCCATCACCGTGGCCTTCACCGGGAAAACAATCATGTTGCGCAGCCTGCGCATGCGCCTCTCGCGGTTGGAGATGATCTCGCTCACCGCGCCGAAGACCGGCAGATTGAACGTCTCCGCGAGGCGCTCCGTGGAGCCGAAGGTTTCATCGGTGCGGTGGGCGTAGAACACGCTCACGCCGCCGATGATCACACCCAGCAGCGCCGCCGCCAGCAGAATCTGCGAGAGGTTCGGCGATACGGGGCGAAGGATCGGATCGCACTCCTTGATGACCGCCAGGCGGACGCCGCGATCGCCCGACTCGGCCGCGAGTGAAACCGCCACCAGGCGAAGGTTGTCTTCCCAGAATGAAAGCTGGCGCTGCGTGTCTTCGATCTGCCGGCTGAGCTTGCGATAGTCGCTGCGCACGGAGAAAAGACTGCCCGACTGCTCATCGAGCTTCGCGGCCTGCGTCTGAATCTGCGCCAGGCGGCGCTCCGTGACGTCGAGCTCGCCGATCGACTGCGACAGGAGCAGCTCGAACTCCGCGTGCTTGGAATTGCTGACGTGGCTGGTCTGGACCACGACTTCCTTCTGTGTGCCCGCGATCGTTTCACGCACGCCGTCAATCTGCTGCTGAAGGGCCAGCACATCCGGGTGCTTCGATTTCATCTTCAGCACCCCGGTCAGCTCTTCATACTTCGCGTGAAGCAGACGCAGCGTGTCTTCCAGCCGGGTCAGCTCGGGATTCTTGCCGTGAATGACCACGGGCGTGGTCTTGGGCGTGATGAGCACAGCCTTGCGCAAGCCGTCGACCTTGCTGGCGAGCGTGTCCCGCTTCTGGACCATTTCCGAAACGTCCCGTTGGATTTCCGTGAGAGACGTCTGCACGCTGTTGGGACTGTCCGGCAGGAGCTGGGCGTGATCGATCTCAAAGGTCAACTGCTGCGTTTCGAGCGCTTCGATGGTCTTGCGCGAACGGTCGGCTTCATCGGAGAAGAACTTGGCGCTCTGACTGAGCCGATCTTCGATCTGCTTGCGGGTGCGGTCAATGTAGTTGTGAACGAGCTTGTTCACGATCGTCTGGGAAAGCTCCGCTTCGTCGCCGATGTAGATCAGGCGCACCCGGTCGAGTTCGGTCGAGGAGATGTCGTAGCTGACCGTCGCCTTCCGCTTCAGGTCCGCTCGCAGCCCGGCCCGATCGAACTGACTCTTGCCGTCCGCGGTGAGCTGGGAGCCAAGCTGGTCGAGCAACTCATCGAGGGCTGAGTCACCCAGGACTTCGTTGGTCAGCGACTGCCGCGGATCCTGCATCGTGCGCGGCGCGCCGCGACTGATGATCTCCGCGAGCACCATGTCGTTGCGGCGCTCAAACGTCGCCTCGGCTTTGTACTTGCGCGGCAGGACCATCCCCACCGCCAGCACCAGCGTCGCCGCGAGGAACGCCGGCACAATGAAACGCCAGCGGTATTTCACCAGCACGTGCCAGACCTCGAATAAGGCCTCGGATTGTTTGGATCGTTTACTCATAGCGTGTTCTCTGTCTCGTTGAACCTGATTCGCCGGCCCCTCGTCCGGACCTCAGTCTGTTTCGCTGTTCCCGTCTTCTTTACTTACTCTGGGCGGCTCAGTTCTCCGTGCCGCTGTTGTAGGGTTTACGCTGGCCGAAGGTGGCGATATCCGCCGGTGCCTGCACCGTCTGAGCGGCAGGCTGCAAGGGCAACAGGAACTGCTGGATCGCCAGGCCCGCGCTGGCGAACGCATTGGCCGGCACGTAGATGATGTCGCCTTCCTCCAGCACCGCGTCCAAAGTCGTATCGCCTTCCTTGATCATTTTGTTCAGATCGATTGTCATGCGATGAATCACATCGCCCTTGCCGTTGGGTCGCATGACCTGGATGCGTTCCGGATCCGCCAGCCGCGTGGGCTGAGCGATGGCCAGTGTTCGCAGCACCGTGTTGGTGCCGTCGTAGGGGTACGCGCCGACCATGCCGACTTCACCGAAGACAAAAATTTTCTTGCTGCGGAACACTTCCACGCGCAGGCTCACATCCGCGTCTTCGTAGAACTCCTGGGCCAGCGTCTGAATCTCGGCGCTGGCCTGCTCGGGTGTCTTGCCGGTGACGTACACGGAACCGACCAACGGCAGCGTGATCTTGCCATCAGGGCGGATCGTCTCGACGTGACCGTGCAGCTCGCGTACGCGCTTGGACGTGAGGCGAATGACATCGGGCGGGGCGAGACGGTAGTCCGTCGTGGAAACGGATGGCCGCGACTCATGCACGAAGGCGGCGTAGTCCGTGTAGGTCGTCGCGCAACCGCCCGCGCCGGCGAGGCACAAGGCCAGGGCGGCGGCGGTCAGGCTTCGAATGGCTGTGGTGTTGAACATGGGCATCATCTCCGTTTTCTTTCCTGAACTCAGTGAGCGGCATGGTCCCAGACGCGCGGAAGGGTCCGCACAAGCAGACCCAACTCGGCTCGGATGGAACGGTTGCGAAGGTAGCGCAGGTCGTAAGCGAGCTTTCGCCTGGCCCCGCGGACATCGTTGGTGTAACCGTTGCGAATCTGCGCCAGGCCGGTGAGCCCTGGCTTGGCGGCAAGCCGGCGGTCGATCGACGGGATCGACTGGCGAAGCTGTTCGACAATCTCAGGCCGCTCCGGACGCGGACCGACCAGGCTCATCTCGCCGCGAAGAATGTTCCAGAACTGCGGCAGCTCATCGACATGGCTCCGCCTCAGCCACGTACAGCCCGGCAGGATGCGCGGGTCGCGACTGGAAGCGAATTTCGCATCGGCAACGCCTTCGGCGTTGAGCCGCATCGTTCGCAGCTTGTAGATCTCAAACAGCCAGCCATCCCGGCCGACGCGCCACTGCTTGTAGAAAACGGGACCGCCATCGATGGCCTTGATCCACACGGCACTCACGGCAAGCACGGGAAGTGCCAGCACAAGGCCCACGAAACTGCCGAGCACGTCGAGCACGCGCTTGGCAATTTCAAAGGTCACGCCGGGGTTGCGCCGGAGTGAACGGTTTGTTGATCGCGATGGTGTTGCCGCAAGCGACATTCATTTCACTTTCCCCATGAAGCCGCGGACCCGAGCGGCGATCATGGTATGGACCGTATCGTCCGAACCGATCGCGCGATTTAATCAGCCTGTAGCGATTACAGGAAAGAGGTGGAAAAGTCGGGGAAAAAGGGCGGTAACGTCCGTGCCGGTTATCGCGGCCGCAGCGCCAAAGGGGGCTGGACAAGGAAATCAACCACGAAACAGGAGAAAGGAATACACCCGGAGGGACTCGAACCCCCAACATTCGGTTCCGAAGACCGATGCTCTATCCAGTTGAGCTACGGGTGCGCTCTGAGACAGTCCCATACATTACGCCAAGCACGCGGCGTGGACAAGAACCGACCGCGCGATTCGTATCAACGCTCGCCGCTGCGCCTGATCGGGCCCGTCTCCAGATACGCCAGTAAATCCAGTACATCCTCTCGCGTCAGGGTGTTCAGCAAACCCTCGGGCATCGGCGAAACGCCTGATTCGCTGTGCGACACGACGCGCTTCTTCGCGATCGTCCGCACCTTCTCCGGTTCCATCATGCTCGGCATGATCCTCAAATCCGAAGAACGATAGTCGCCTGCCATCACCACCTGCCCGACGATCACTTCACCATCATCAAGCTCGATGCGGACGTTGCGATAGTTCTCCGCGACGACGCCCGAAGGTTCGATAATCGACTGAAGCATGTCCTGCCGGCTGAACCGGCTGGCGACGCTGGTGAGGTCGGGGCCGACCGATCGGCCTTCGTCCCCGAAGCGATGGCAGCGGTTGCAGGCCGCGGCGTTGAACATCGCTTTGCCGTTGGCGAGATCACGCTTGCCTTCATCTTTCGCGACCGGCTCCTTCAACTCGGCAAGCGTCCACGCCTTCACAAAGGCCCGCTGGGGTATGGCGGGCAGCGGAGCATTGTCCTTGCCTTCGACGAGCGCGCCCAGCGCAGCTCGTTCCTTCTCACTCAGCGACGCGATCGCCTCTTCGCGGATCTTCTTCATGAAGCCCGGCATGCCCGCACCGCCGCGATACGCCTGTGTTTCCAGCAGCTTGCGGAAGTAGTGCTTGCGTTCATCAAGCGACCAGCCCTGTTTCATGTTTCGCAGCACGAAGAGATAGTGCATTTGCTCGTGCTGCGTCTTCGCCGACTCGAGCAGCGCGAGCGTGGGCTTCAAGAGCGAAGCAGCGTCGAGGTCGAGCAGCAACAAGCTCAGCGTTCGATTCAGTTCCCATGTCTCGCCCGGATACAACGTGCTGAGACGGAGTACGATCTCGCGCCTGACTTCGGGGGTGAGTGTTTCCCCTTCGACGAGACATATCTCATAAGTCCGCAGAGCGATGAGCTGCTGCTCGATGGTGCAGTCCTTCAGCGTCAGCGTGTTCAGCTTTCCGAGCACGGCCGAACGGTCACTCTTATCCGACGCGGATGCCAGCGCCAGAAGAGCCGTCAAGCCTTCAATCGTCGCCTTTTCAGGCAAAGCCTGCGCCAGCCATTCCTTCACCGGCTGATGCTCAACGGCAATACGCGCGGCATGACGAATCCACGGGTCTTCGCTGTCCAGGTGCGGCCAGGCAATGTCCACTGCAGCAGGTTCAAACTGATGAAACGACTCAAGCTTACGCCGCAGTTCGCGGGCCTTTGCGCCCTCTGCCGCCCGCGCGCGCTGCTGCTCGGTCAATGCCGGTGCCGCAAGAGCAGGGCCCGTGTAACGAATGCGATATAGGCCCGACTGCGTCTTGCGACCGCCGGTGGTGACGTACATCGCGCCCTCGGGACCGAACGCGAGATCGGTGACATTGAACGGCCGACCCTTCACGAACGTCTCGGCGCTGCATGCGTAACCCGCCCCGCGCGGCGTCATGTGAACCGCCAGGATGCGCCCGTAGGCCCAGTCGAGGATGTACAGGGCATCGTGATACTTGCCGGGAAACGCGCTGCCGTGCGCGAAGGCGATGGCGGTGGGCGAGCCCTTGCCGATGTCGAAGGTCGAAGGCGGGCTGTCAGCCGCATCGGGATAGTACGGCGGCCAACTGCCGGTCACCGAGCGCCAGCCGAAGTCCGCGCCGCTGACGATGTGGCGCACGCGCGTCGGGCGATACCACGGCGAACCCATGTCATGCTCGGCATCGGCGTCGTAGGTGAAGAGTTCACCCTCCGCGTTGAAGGCGACGCCATAAGGATTGCGAAGGCCCGCCGCGATCACTTCAAAACGCTCAGGAAGCCCGTCCTTGATATCGAAGACCTTGCGCGGATCAAAGCGATACACGAAGCCTTCGCCCGCCTTGGGCCGGGCGGCGAAGCGCCGCGGCGAAAGAGTCGATGCCATGTCCTTGGGCACCGCGACCGAGTCGCCTTGAATCGCATAAAGGAAGCCATCAGGCCCGAGCGTGACGTCGTTGCGCCCGTGGCCTACGCCGCCGGCCGAGGCGTAGACCGTGGTGATCTCATCGAAGCGATCATCACCACCCGTATCGCGCAGGCGCATGAGCGCCTTGTCGTTATTGGCGTTGACATACAGATCGTTGCCGATGAACTGCATGCCGCGACACTCATGCAGTGTGTCGTTGATCGATTCGACTTTGATTTTGCCGTCCTTCTCCGCAGGCAGCGTGAGGCGAAGCAGGCCCTTGTCTTCGCGCGCGATGAGCAGTCGGCCCTTGGGATCAAACGTGAGACTGACCCATGAGCCTTCATCCTTGCCCGCGGAGCGAAGGCGTTCGATGGTGAAGCCGGGTGTCACGTGAAACGTCGCCGGGTCCGCGCCCTCGGCTGTGCCGGTCGCCTGTCGCCACTGTTCGTAGTCATCAAAAGGATTGATCGCGATGCGGTCTTCAAGATGACCCCACGGCTCCTCCTCGAGCGCGCCGAAGCTTTCGGCCCTATGCCAGTTGATCGGATCCGCAGGAGGCCAGTCCCGGCCTCTAACACGCGCGAACCATGTTTCATCACTGACGCCCCCACCCTTGCGGCCGCGACTGTCGGTCCAGACTACGCGAACGTTGATGGCCGGACTGTTCCCCACCGCGTGCGCGTGGACTTCGAGCAGGTCATCGCGGCCGCGCATCTGAGCGGTGACATCCACTTCAACCATCGGACCGAAGGCCTGGGCGCTGGCGACGGGTTTGTTGTTGATCCACACCGTCGCGTTGGCGGCATCGGTCACGAGGTAGAGCCGGGCGGATTTCACCTCCGCGGGTGTGAGGAATCCCGTGCGAAATACCGCGAACTGCCCCTTCTCACGCAGTCGCGTCGGCCAGATCCATTTCGCTGTCGGCGCGGCGAGGCGTATATCCACCGGCGGCCCATCGGCGGCGAAGGTCGAAGATGCGAGGAGGAAGATCGACAGGAGAAAGGGAAGGCGTGACATGATGTCATGCTACCAAGGCGGGACCGTATTCCTGCGCGTGGATCAATCGAACTGATACCCCAGCAGTTTCTCCAGCGCCACGAGAAACATCTGGGCGTTGGCGATGCGCGAGTAGTCGAAGCGGAACTTGCCCTTGTTGCTGAACCAGCCTGCATCGTGGGTCAAGATGGTGAAGGTGCCTTGATCAATGGAAAGAGTTTTGATGTCTTCAACGGTGACGCGGTTGGACTGCCCGCCGAAGTTGAATTCCATGAATCCGGACCCGACGCGGACCCAGTCGTTCTTGTTGACGTTGAACTGCACGAAGCCCAGCTCATCGAGTTCCGACTGCATCGCTTCGGAGATGAAAGCATTCCACGCCAGCTCCGAAGCGCGGGCAAACCAGTAGTTGTCCTTCGCCTTGGGTACGCCATCCTTGCTGTGAAATCTGCCCTTGAAGGCAAAGACTTTCCGGCCTTCGTAGTCGTACCACGTGTGATGGAAGTCGGTGCCGGAGTAAATGCCGTTGACGAACTGCCGCGTCTGTCCGGTCTTCAGATCGCCAGCGTCCTTGAATTCGAAGACTTCTCGCATCGGCTCGTTGTCGAGGCTGCCGCGGATGGTGAACCGCGCGATGCCCAGTTCACCGACGTAAGTACACACGTGCTTGAAGCTCATGGCCGCGAGAACGACACCTGAAATCGCCAGCGCGAACAAGCCCGAGACGATGCGAATGACACTCTTGTCCGGTCCTGTCACTTTGGCGATGACCATCAGTTCCATCGGCAACATGATGGCGAGGAAGACGCCGAGGCTCCACGCGAATCGCTTGGCAGGCGACGCGGGTTTCTTTCCCGGAGGGAGCGTTGAAGCGGCTGCGAGAACGGGACCTATCTCCGCGGGCGGAGGCTCGAAGTAGACCACGTGCCGCCACACCGCTTCGCCATTGTGATGACAGACTTCCTCTCCAGGTATCCAGCTCGGATGCTCGTGGGCCGCGATGGCTTCGACAGAGTTCATGCTGGAGCCTCCTGTGCGGCGAATGGGTGCGCGACGGCATTCTACATCGTGCGTGCTCCGCGCTTACGGCGAAGTATTATCGCCGCCCGCGGAAACGATCTGGCTGAGCAGGATCGGCCCGGCTGTGTCGCGAATGCCCACGCGCACAGGCGTGTCACCCAGCTTCGCGCCCGCACCTTCGAAACGGAAGTGTCGGATCATCGACTGACCCGACCGCAGCGTGATGGTGCGCTCGTGCCGCTTCTGGCCGGGCATGGTCGCGAAGACGTTCATCGCCTTCTTATCCTCGCCGCTGTTGGTGATGAACAGCGTCACCACCGCGTCGAGCCGGCCGGTCTTCTCGTCCTTCTCCACCGACACCGCCGCGTCGATGAACAGATCCTCCAGTCCCAGTTGCATCGGCGTGGAAAGTTCCACCGGCGGATGCTTCATGGAGACAAACTCAAAACGCGCGGTGATCACCTTGCGACCCGAAGTCTCGGCGACGGGCAGGCCGATCTGAATCGGATATTGCGCCTTGGCGCCCGGCTCGATCCGCACGCTGATGCGACGCGGCTCGATGCGCCAGTCACGGCCGGGCTCGACAATCACCATCTCACCATGCAGCGTCTGCGTCCAGGGATTGGACAGCGTCAGCGTGTGCTCGTGGGTCACCTGCGAAGACTCGATCAGATTCGGCGTGAGCGCAAACGACGCCCGCAGCAGCGCCAGCCGCGCGTCGATGCCTTCTATAAAGATCGGCGTACTCGACACGTTGAAGGGCTGCTTGCCGTCCTGTTTCACCAGTTCCTGCCGATTGCCCCAGACATCATTCGCAACCGCGCCTTGTCCCAGGTACATCTTCACCGTCACGGGCTTCTTCAACTCGCCCTGCGCCCAGGCGACAAGCAGGCCGCCGCGATCGCCATCGAGAATCATTGCACTCAAGCCTTCCCCCAGATCGAGCCGACCGACCACGCGCCGGCCTTCAAGCATTCGGCTGACCGTCGCAAACACACCCAGCAGCGGATCAGGATGCGCCAGGCTTTTGGGGTCAGACATCATGGCCCACGGACGGGAAACGCTCAGCCCGTCAGGCCCCTGCTCCCAGGCATGCATCATGCGCACGGCCAGGTCGTCCACGCGGCGGGCCTGAGTCATTTCCGTCGCGGGAGCCGAGCGAAGGTGAAGCGTGAAGTTCGCCTCAGGCGCAGTCCGCCACTCCTTGAGGAAATCGGCGATGCGGGTTGACTGCACGCCCTGCGGAACGTCGATGGCGAACTCGACGCCGCGCTCATCCTTCAAGGGAACTCGTCGATGCGTGAGCGACCAGGGCATCACGGCCCGCGGGTCAGGCGTGAGATCGCGCAGGACAGCGGCCGCCCTGCTCCCGTGGGTGAGAAGCTCGTCACTGGGGATGGCTGACTCACCCGGATGCCCGAGCTGCCAGCGGCGCACGTGATGTCCGTAACGCATGAGCACCGGCGCAAGGTATGGCATGAAATCCTTGCGATCCGGACGAAACAGCCAGAGCGGATCATTCGCACTCATCGAAAGCTGATCCACCAGTTGATCCGGCACCGGACTGAGGCACAGCACGACATTCACGTGCTGCTTCCACAGCGGCTGCATGACCTGATCCATCTGCTGCAACCGCGCATCGATCGTGCCTTCGGTCACCTTCGCGTCCCATACATCCATGAGCACACTGGATAAACCAGTTGACGCCATCAGCTCGGGGACGATGGCCAGTTGATCGAGGTTTAAGCCGTGAAGATCAATTGTGAATCGCTCAGCGACATTGCCGTAGACATTCGTGCGCTGGGGCACCCAGAGAAACGCCCGCAAGGTTCGCGCGGCTGGCGAAACGTATCGCTCCTTCTCCGGCAGGAGCGGATCGGTCAGAATCAGATCAACGAGGTACCACCCGAATCGTGGCAGAGGCGGCGACCATTCCCAGATGGAAGTATCACCCGCGCCCACTTCGCGTTGCATGGCTGCGACGCGGTTGCCCTGGTGATCGTAAACAGAAAGATCCGCGCGGAGCCGGCTTCCAGTGAGATCGCGCACCTCCATCGAAAGCGTCGGCTTATCCGGCGCCGCGATCACATTCACCCGGCTCTGCGTGCGCACCACGATGCGCGGCACCTGCCAGACCGCGACATCATCAATCCAAGCGCTGCCGGCCACATCCTGATATTGAATCGCATGCTTGTCCGCGCCGGTCGGCAGACTGGTTCCCTGATGTTGCACCTGAAGCAACTCAGCCTGGAGCCCGATCCATGCGGCGCGGGAGAAATCACCGGAGAGTTTCAGGTTGACGATCTGCCACTTGTCACCCGTCATGAGCAGGCCGCTATCGACGACGCTGGCGTCGATCCGCCGGCCTTCGCTGTCAACGAAGTAGGCTGATATTCTTCCCCGCGCTTGGTTGAGCTGCGAAGTGCGAACGCGGGCGGTGATGACGTAATCGCTTTCAGGCACGGCTGGCAACGCGCCGACTTCAAGGAACGCCCCGGCACTGCCGCCGTTGAGGCCCAAGTAGAGCTGGTGTTCGCCCTTCTCCTGTTGCGGGCGATCGAAGCGAACGTGCGTGTAGGCGGGGAAACCGGCTCGCCGAAGCAGTTCCTGATGCAGCGGGCGACGAAGAAAGCTGGGGTCGGCGGTCTGATCGCTGCGGCCGATGATGTACCAGTTTTTGGGCATCTCTTCGAAGTTGCCTTCATCGGCTTCCTCGAAGTGAAAGAGCTTCATCAGGCGCGTGGGCGATCGGGAGGGAGCCGCAGCCTGAGCGCAGGCATCGCGCGGCTGCCCCAGCGCGAGGAGAACAACGATCGCCCAGAAGAGCGAGTTGGAAACGGATCGCCGCATGGTTCTGTTATCGGGTCGGCCGGGAAGTGGCTGAGAAATAATTTGCCCCGCGCTGGGCACGCGCGCAAAAGACCAGCAAAGCGGCCTACGGCTTGAACGACCTATGCAGCCCATTAGTTTTTGGATGATAACGATCACCCAATCACTGATGCGTGGGCGGCAACCTGCCCCTGGCGTTCCGTCCTTGGTTCGCCCTGAGCGGCATCGGTCGGTCAGGCCGGTCGGCCCGAGTCCTTTCGTTGCTCCGCTGGTCTGCTGCGAATGTTTTCGAAATCCCCTGTGACGATTCCCGAGAACTCACGATCACTCAACTCATCCGCCCCGGTCCGTACTAGCTCGCCACGGGTGCCGCGCGGATTGCCCTTCCCTGGACAACCCACGACGACCCCTCACGCCTCTGTGCCGCCCCGCGACGTTCCTTGCCGCATGGCCCGACGCAGTTTGGACCAAAGCTTCGGATCGTCCGCCACCGACTGTTCGACGTAAGACAGCCATGTCTTACGGTCGCGCACTTCCATGTGGTCGTTACAGCCGATGATCACGACATCATTCCCAAGCTTGGCCAGTCTCAATAAATGGTCCGGGATTCGAATCCGCCCCTGCGGGTCCAGCTCCACGCGAGTGGTCAGACTGAAAAGAAGTCTTTCGCATCGGACCAGCTCATCCGGATCCATATCACTGTTCTGCAACTGTTTCGCGCGATCTTCGAACACCTCTTTTTCGTAGACACACAGAGACTGATCGTCTCCCATGGTCACGTAGAGTGTGACCGGGGTGTTGGGTGTCGCTGTGTTCCACTCGAGTTCCCGACGGACTTCGGAAGGCACAGCCAATCTTGATTTGGAGTCGATCGAGTGCTCGTAGGTATTGATGAACGCCAAAGCATCTGAACCCCAATGGCGGTGACTTCGTGACTTGAACGAAGGACACTATAACCACAATTCCCCACGATGCAAGAAGTTGACCCCACATTGCCCCACTGTGGAAAAATGGTGGATTGCGCTTGGGGTTCCATGCGCTGGGTTCTTATGGGACTTATCGGAAATGCTCGGCTTTTGCCGTGATATTCTGCACTTTTTTTCAGCCGGCCCGGTGCCGGAGGTGGTGAAAAGTGGCGCGACTTTTACCTCCACGGACTCCCACCACTCTTCCCCACGTCCAAAAAAATCTTTTCGTGGGGCAACCGACCCTGCCGCGTGGGGTGCCGGCCCATAATGAGCCGGCTCCGACCAATCGCCCGTCACCGCCCTGCTTCCGCCGCCAGAAGCACCCGCAGGGCTGCCGCCAACGCTTCGTATTCGCTCACTTCATTATAAGCCTGGGCCGAGATTCTCACGAGCCTTTTTGGGCCTCGCGGCCAACCGGGAATCGGCACTTCGATCCGGTACCGCTCCATCAGCGCGACGTTCAGCGACTGGCTCGGTGACACGGCGGTGCTCCAGTCCGGCACGTTCTCCTTTGGCATGTCCGGCAACGGCACAGATGCCAGCGAACCGATCATCGACGCCGGGCATGGCGCATTAACTTCAAGAGCCGCGCAAAGGATCGCACGCGCCCGCAGCGCCAGTTCACGATTGCGATTCATCAGCGCCCCCGCGCCGCCGGGCACGATCGTCTTCACAAATTCAATCGCATCGGTGACGGCGAGCCAGGGGGTGACATCCTGCGTACCGGTCCAGTCGAAGAGATCGCGAAAGAGCGATCGGCCTTGGTAGCGCGTGTTCAGCCCGTGACTGATCGTCATGGGCACGATTGCTTCCTGCCGATCGGGGCGCACGTGAAGAAACGCTGCGCCCTTGGGAGCGCAGAGCCACTTGTGACAGTTGCCTGTGTAGTAGGCGGCGTTGAGTGATTTCAGATCCAGCGGAACCATGCCCGGCGCATGGGCACCATCGACAAGGACATCGATGCCGCGCGACTGAAGCTCGCGCACGATCGCTTCGATGGGAAAGATCACACCCGTGGGACTGGTGACATGATCGATCAGTGCGAGCTTCGTCCGCGGCGAGACGCAGCGCAAAATCGCATCGAGGACTTCATCAGGCGATCGCAAAGGAAACGGCACCGCCGCGGTCACTACTTTCGCCCCTTCGCGCTGGGCCACGTACACCAGGACATTGCGGCAGGCGTTGTAGGCGTGATCGGTGGTGAGGATTTCATCACCCTTCTCCCATCGCAGCGAGCGAACGACGCAGTTGACGCCGGTGGTCGCGTTATTGACAAACGCCAGATCATTCGAATCCGCGCCCAGGAGCAGCGCGAGTTCGGCACGGGCTTTGTCCATGAGGGGCTGGGCTTCGCGCGTGAAGAACCGCACGGGTTCAGCTTCGAGCATGTCGCGGTAGTGTTGCTGGGCTTCGAGCACGACCTTGGGACACGCGCCGAATGACCCGTGGTTGAGAAACGTGATCGCCGGGTCCAGCCGCCAGTGGGCTGCGAGAAGATGGCCGTTTTCAGGGGGCAAATTCGTTTCCTTTCGTTCGATCCACACGCCACCAGGCGATGCGATGACCGCCATACGCCAGCGCCAGACCCGCGAGTCCGTCTACAAAGTAATGCTGCCGCGTCGCGACGATCGAATAGAGAATCAGCAGTGTCCACGCCCAGATGAAAGCGATCAGACCGATGCGCAGCTTTCGTCCGTAGGCTTCGTCGATCACGCGCGGCGCGAAGAACGCGGCGACACCCGCCAGACCCATGTGCAGCGAAGGGAATGCGTTAACGGTGCCGTCGATGGCGATGATCCAGCGGAACATGAAGTTGGGTTGTGCGAGTTCGATCTCGGCCGCGCTCGGCCGGGGACAGGCGACCGGGAAGAAGAGGAAGATGAGGAAGGCGATGACCGACACGATCGCCAGCGCGGTGACAAACCGCCAGACCTGCTCGCGCGTCCACGAGACGAGTGGCACCAGCGGAATGATGATGTACTGCGAGATGTAGATCCAGATCCAGTCGGGCGCGAAGGGTATCGCCCTATCCACAAACCAAAGTGGCAGCGTGCGGTAATGCTCCGGCGCATGCACATGCTGAAGGCCGAGATAGATCGGCAGGAAAATGACGACGCCGGCGATCGTCAACCCGATCTTGAGCCCTTGATTCGCCAGGGCCCGCCCCGCGACGAGTCGCCACAGGCTGCGCGGTTTTTCAGTGTCGAGCGCTGACATCGCGAAGATGTTAGTCGTAGTCATCTCGCTCCGCGAGAGCACCATCCCGACAGGGTGGTGCCATTGGCGCACAGACCGAAGCGGCGATCATCGCTTCGCAAATCCGCTGGCGAATAGCACCACCCTGTCGGGATGGTGCTCCCGGGATGGTGCTCTCTGCGCTAGGAAAACAACTCCCCCGTCTCCAGGTCCACGCGCTCGATGCACTTCTCTCCTTCATTCCGCGCGTTGCCCACATACGTGCTCACCGGATACGTCGCCAGCACCTTCCCATCGCATGGCTTCATCAAATCCGTCACCGCATCCACATCCTGCAATGTCGTATCCATCCACCGCTCGAAATCCCTCGGCTCCAGAATCACCGGCATGCGATCGTGCAGCGGTTTCATCATTTCGTTCGGCCCGCAGGTCAGAATCGTACACGACTCAATCTCCTCGCCGCCGGGCCCCTGCCAGTGTTCCCACAACCCCGCCAGCGCGACCAAGTCGCCATCGGCGCGATGAATGAAATAGGGCTGTTTCGTCCTGCTGCCTTCCTTCTTCTGCCATTCGAAAAAGCCATCCGCAGGCACGATGCACCGGCGATACTTCATCGCCCCACGATAGCCCGGCTTCACCTGCGCCGACTCGCTCCGGGCGTTGATCATGCGCGAGCCGATCGAAATATCCTTCGCCCATGAGGGAATTAAACCCCACACGACATGCGTCAGCTCCCGCTTCAGGGAATGTTCATTCTGCCTGATGATCACCACCGGCTGCGTGGGCGCGATGTTGTAGCGAGGGAACAACTCGAACTGGTTCGCGGCGAGGTTGAAGTGAGCCGCGATCCGACGAGGCGTTGAATTGAGGGCGAAGCGACCGCACATGGGCGCTAAGCTATCAGCTTTCAGCCATCAGCTTTCAGTTCAAGCCGCATTGCGGCGATCCGCGCACAACCAAGGCTCATAGCTGATAGCTCATAGCTCATAGCTCATAGCTGATAGCTCATAGCTGACAGCTGATAGCTGACAGCTCTTCTCACATCGGTGGCCTTGGAAACTCCCGGCGCGGATCGATGCCCACGCGCGTGCCCTCGGCGGTATGCTCGCCGGCCGGGCCTTGGGATAGGGGCGACATCGGTCCCTCCTTCTTCTTCTTTGCATGAAAGTCCATGATGATCCGCACCGCTTCGTTTACGTCATCGGTCACTGAGAACAGGTCCATGTCGTTGGGCGAGATACAAGCATATTCATCGAGCATGGTGTGCTTCAACCATTTCACGAGGCCGTCCCAGTAACCGTGACCGATGCAGACGACGGGGAACGGATCGATCTTCAGCGTCTGGATGAGGGTCATGGATTCGAAATATTCGTCCATGGTGCCGAAGCCGCCGGGGAAGATGATGAACCCGCTGGCGTACTTGACGAACATGACCTTGCGGACGAAGAAGTAGCGAAAGTTCAGGCTGAGTTCCTGGCTGATGAAAGGATTGGCGCTCTGCTCCATGGGCAGGCTGATGTTCAGGCCCACGCTCTTGCCGCCGGCCTGCGTCGCGCCTTTGTTGGCGGCTTCCATGATGCCAGGCCCGCCGCCGGTGATCACGGCGAAATCGCTCTTGACCAGCAGCTTCGCGCACTTCACCGCCATCTTGTAATACGGATCGCTCTTCTTCGTGCGCGCCGAGCCGAACACGGACACGGCAGGCCCGATGCGGTTGAGCGTTTCAAATCCATCGACAAACTCCGACAGGATGCGAAACATCCGCCAGGTGTCTTTGCTCAGTCGCAGATCGTCTTCGATAGGCATGGTGTTCAGGATTCAGGGGTC
The DNA here is from genome assembly GCA_040902585.1 of Phycisphaeraceae bacterium. Classification (GTDB taxonomy): domain Bacteria; phylum Planctomycetota; class Phycisphaerae; order Phycisphaerales; family Phycisphaeraceae; genus JBBDXA01. The sequence goes on along the minus strand of JBBDXA010000031.1, from coordinate 22,486 downwards.
AGGGGTCAGGAGTCAGGGGTCAGGAGTCAGTGCAATCGATCAAAGCCCACCGACGCCTGTCGGTGGGTGACCCGATCACACACTATCGACCAACCCCCGCGCGTAAAACAACCCGCAAGCAATCGCCTGCGGGTGAATGGTTTGATCAACGTGTGATAACTCAGGCCGCCTTCGCGGAAGCGGGCAGAGCCGCCTTGGCGATTTCGACGATCTTGTCGAACACCACGGGATCGTGAATGGCGATCTCGCTGAGCATTTTGCGGTTGAGGTCGATGAGCGCCGCCTTGAGGCCGGCGATGAGCCTGCTGTAGGACAGGCCGCGGGCGCGGGAAGCGGCGTTGATGCGGATGATCCACAGGCTGCGGTAGTCGCGCTTGACGAGCTTGCGGTGGCGCGTGGCGTAAACACCCGCGCGGATGACCGCATGCTTGACCTTGCGCCAGCAGCGGCTGCGCGAACCGCGGTGGCCCTTGGCGAGCTTGAACCAGCGGTTCTTGGACTTGCGGGTCGCGTGACCCTTGGGGACTCGAGGCATGACAATACTCCAACAAGGTGCGAATACGGGGCTGCGCTAAAGGCAGACTTGGGGGCCCGGTTCACGGTGTGTTTCTTCAAAAGGCGGCAGACGACTGGAGCAGACGGCAGGATTAGGATTAGGATTTCACTGCCTCCTGCTCCTGCCTCCTGCTGCTTCATCAAGCGGTTGCGGTTTCGCCTTCGGGTTCGGGCTTGCGGCGGTCAGCGGGAATCAGGCGCATCTGGAGCATGCGGCCGATGCGACGGATATCGCCGCCCTTGACGTAGGCACGATTGCGAAGCTTGCGCTTCTGGTTGCCCGTGGTGCCGCTCATCAGGTGCGTGCCGCCGGCGCGTTTGAACTTCACCTTGCCGCGCCCACTGATCTTGACACGCTTGAGCAGACCTTTGTTCGGCTTAAACTTGTATTTCTTGGCCATAACCGCTTCCTTAAGACTGAGTCGAGCCGCATATTGTACCGATTGCCGCCCGCCTCGCAAACGCCTGCGAGTTGCCGGGCAAAGGCCCGGGCGGTACCTTGTGCCGCTTACGGATTCCCGTTCGCGCATGTCCGCCGTGTCCGCCAGTTGCGGATCGGCCCACGGCGGAAAGGATTTTGCCCCATGAAAGTGATCTGCGACCGAGCCGCCCTTGTCGAAGCCCTCAACCTGGTGAGCGGCGTTGTCGTCTCCCGCACGCCCAAGCCCGTGCTGACCTGCGTCAAGCTCGCGGCAGCCGACGGCACGCTCACCGTCCAGGCCACCGATCTGGAAGCGGCCATTCGCTTCAGCACCGCGCGCGTCGATATTCAGGAGCCCGGCGAAGTGCTCGTCCCGGCTGACAAGATCAGCCAGATCGTCCGCGAGTCGCTCGACCCCACGCTCACCATCGAAACCGATGGCAATGAGACCCACATCCGCGGCCAGGACTCGCACTTCAAGATGTACGGCTACCCCGTGGGCGACTTCCCCAACGTCCCCGAGTTCACCGGCGATGCGGATTTCGAAGTCTCCGCCGGCCAGCTCAGCCAGCTCGTGCATCAAACCATTTACGCCACTGCGAGAGAGAACAGCCGCTACGCCATCAACGGCGTCCTGCTCGAACGCGATGGCAACAAACTGACAGTGGTCGCCACCGATGGGCACCGCCTCGCGCAGGCGCGCGGCGAATGCAAAGGCGACAAGAAAACGACGAAGTCCGCCATCGTTCCCACCCGCGCCCTTCAACAGCTCCTGAAACTGCTCAGCGATGCGGAAGAGATCGTGCGCGTGAAGATCGCTGACAACCAGATTCTCTTCGCCACCGATTACGCCCTGCTCGCGTCGAACCTCGTCGAAGGCAACTTCCCTCCTTATAAGGATGTGGTGCCCAAGGATGGCGACAAGAAAGCCACGATCGACACTGGCGCACTGACCAGTGCTGTGCGTCGCGCTTCGCTGCTGACAAATGAAGAGAGCAAAGGCGTGAAGCTCGCGTTCAGCAAAGGCAAGTTGAAGCTGACCAGCAGGGCTCCGGAACTGGGCGAAGCGGAGATTGATGTGGACCTGCCCGGTTACGAAGGCGATCCGATCGAGATCGGCTTCAATCCTTTCTATCTTCTTGATGCACTGAAGGTGATTCCGACGGAGCAGGTACAGATTGATATGAAGGCCTCGAACAAGCCGGGCGTGGTAAGGACGGGGCAGAACTTTCTGTATGTGGTGATGCCGGTGAATTTGCAGTGAACGTGCGGTGAACGTGCGGTCAGCGTGAAGTGATGAATAGATTGCAAAGCCCACCGACTCCTGTCGGTGGGTCGCAGCGGGGGTCGGCTATAATCCAACACATGTCCGCGATCCCTTCGCAACACGGCCGCCGTCCCTCGTCCAAGTTGCCGCCGCTGGAAGCCGGCGACCGGTTGACGGCGACGGAGTTTCTGCGCTATTGCGATGATGAAACCGCGCCGAAGCGTGCGGAGTTGATTAACGGGGTGGTGCGCATCATGTCGCCGATCAATTACGCGTTTCATTCCAATCCGCATGCCAATCTCCTCGGCTGGCTTTCCTTTTACACCGCGCTGACTCCCGGCGTCGCGGTCGGTGCGCCTTCCTCCATGCGCCTCGATGAAGACAACGTGCCTGAGCCGGATGCCCTGCTTCGCATCCCCGAATCGGCAGGCGGACAAAGCCGGGTTACGAAGGCCGGCTACCTCGAAGGCCCGCCCGAGTTCGTTGCCGAGGTCGCTAACTCCACCGTCAGCTTCGACCTGCACGACAAGCTCGACGTCTACCGCCGCCACGGCGTGCGTGAGTACCTCGTCTGGCGCGTGCGCGATGACGCCATCGACTGGTTCAGCCTCCGCGAAGGCCGCTATGAGAAACTGCCGCTGAGCGATGACGGCTTCTACAAGAGCGAAGTCTTCCCCGGCTTGTGGCTCGACGAAGCGGCTCTGCGGCGGGGTGATCTGCCGGCCGTGTCGCAAGGCGTCAAGCGCGGGACGGAGTCGACGCCCGAGCATGCGGGTTTCGTCCATCGCCTGAAATCGCGGTAGCGAGCCGGGGCGTATTCGCCCCCTGCCCGCACCGGGCCGAATACGGCCCGGCTCGCTAGGTTGCTTCAGTTCCCCGAATTGAAACGATCTTGCGGTCCGGTACGCGATCAACTGGAGCGCATGGTGGCCGCGGGTTCTCCCGGCGGCTTGTTGTCCGTGTGGGCGGCTACGGTTGAGCAGACGATCCTTCCGGACGATGACGATTCGAAGTTTCGATGAGGTCGACCCTTTGTTCCCCGGACCCGACACGGCCCGCCTCGCACTGATTACACTTCTCACTCCGCGTCGAAGTTTTTCCCTACCGGAGTTCGCCTCCCATGATCATCGGTGTCCCCCGCGAGATTAAGTCGGATGAATACCGCGTCGCCATGCTGCCCGTCACCGCGGACATGCTCACTGATGCGGGCCACACCGTGCTCATCGAAAAGGATGCGGGCGTCGGCAGCGGCTATGAGAATGCGATGTACGAAGCGGCAGGCGCGACGCTGATCGACGATCACGCCGCCCTCTTTGCCACGGCCGACATCATCTTGAAAGTGAAAGAGCCGATCGGCCCGGAGCTGGCCATGATGAAACGCGGGCAGGTGGTGTTCACGTACTTTCACTTCGCCGCCGACCGCGGCCTGACCGATGCGTGCCTGAAACTCGGCATCACCGCGCTGGCCTACGAAACGCTCACGGACAGCGCGGGGCGCCTGCCGCTGCTCACGCCCATGAGTGAAGTCGCCGGCCGCATGAGCATTCAGGAGGGCGCGAAATACCTTGAGAAACCCATGCAGGGCCGCGGCATCCTGCTCGGCGGCGTCACGGGCGTGGAGCCGGGCAATGTGCTCATCCTCGGCGCGGGCGTCGTGGGAACGAATGCCGCGAAGGTCGCCGCCGGCCTGGGCGCGAATGTCACGGTCATGGATGTGAACCTCGACCGCCTGCGCTATGTCGATGACGTGATGCCCGCCAACGTGACGGAAGTCTACAGCGATCCGCACGCCATCCGCGAGTATGTCCTCCAGGCGGACCTCGTCATCGGCGCGGTGCTCATTCCCGGCGGGCGCTGCCCCACGCTCATCAGCCGCGACATGCTCAAGGCGATGAAGAACGGTTCGGTCATCGTTGACGTCGGCGTCGATCAGGGCGGCTGCGTCGAGACCATCAGACCCACCACGCATGCCGATCCAACCTACATCGTCGAAGGCGTCGTTCACTACGGCGTCACCAACATGCCCGGTGCCGTCGGTCGCACCAGCACGCAGGCCTTGTGTCACGCGACGCAGCCTTATGTGATCAAGCTCGCCAATGCCCTGAAGTCGGAGAGCATCGAATCGCTCTGCGGGCGCGACAGGGCGTTTCACTCCGCGCTGAACATGCACAATGGCAAGCTCACGCACGAAGCCGTCAAGGCGTGGTACGAAGAAACCGCGTGATTCGTAGTGCAACGCCGCACCCCGTTTAGCGGTAGGTCCGCAGGACCACCCGCAAAGTCCTGCGACCTCCCTCAACACCTGCCGCCGAGTCCCCCTATGCAACACAATCGCCCCATCACCTTTCTCGCCGCCCTTCTCCTGCTCCCGTTCACCGCTTTCGCTCAACCGAAGAATCAACCCAAGCCTCCCGCCGACGTCACCTTCACACCCAACATCACCTACGGCAAGGCAGGCGACATCGAACTGAAGTTCAACCTCGCCAAGCCCGCGAAGCATGACGAGAACAGCCCGCCCGCGCCCGCCATCGTTCTGATCCACGGCGGCGCATGGCGCGCCGGCCATCGCGATCACCACAATGCCCAGGCCTGGCAGTTCGCCCAGCGCGGCTACGTCGCCATCACCGTCAGCTATCGCTTCTGCCCCGAGCACGTCTTCCCCGCGCAGGTCCACGACGTCAAGTGTGCGGTGCGATACCTGCGCGCTCATGCGAAAGAACTGAACATCAACCCCGATCGCATCGGTGCCGTCGGCTTCAGTGCCGGCGCTCACCTTTCCATGCTGCTCAACACCATGAACAAGGACGACGGCCTCGAAGGCGACAGCGGCTGGCCCGATGTCGCCAGCAAAGTCAACGCGGCGGTCGCGTTCTTCGGCCCCACCGATATGCCCGGCGATGACCTTCCACCCGTTACCCAAGGGCTCATCAAGGACTTCCTCGGCGGCCTGCCCAAGGACAAGCCCGAAGCCTACAAACAGTCGTCGCCGCTGACCTATGTCGACGCGACCGATGGCCCCATGCTTCTCTTTCAAGGCACGAAGGATGTGCTCGTTCCACACACGCAGGCTTTCAAGATGATCGAAGCCATGACCAAGGCCAACGTGAAAGGTCGCGTGGAAATTCTCGTCGGGGCTGCGCATGGCTGGGGCGGCAAGGAACTGGAACACACGTTCGAACAGATGTTCAAGTTCTTCGATGAACAGTTGAAGAAGAAGTGAGAAAGTCCCGTGCCGATAGCCTGAAGCGGAATGCATCGCAGCGTAATCGGTGATCGCCGGCGCTCGCACGGGTCTGCGTCGCAGAGCCTCCTGGACCCGTGGCACCCGATGCAGGCTTACACTATCCGCATGTCGCGCACCTCTGACTCCAACCCGCCCGGCCCTTCGAGCTTCGCTCTCACGCGCTGGAGCGTCGTGCTTGCCGCGGGCGGCTCGAATGCTTCCGCCGCGAAGGTCGCGCTCGCGTCGCTGTGTGAAGCCTACTGGTATCCGCTCTATGCCTTCGTCCGTCGTCGCGGCTTCACTTCGCCTGAAGCGCAGGACCTCGTGCAGGGTTTCTTCGTGCGCTTGCTGGAGAAGAATGATTTCATCGGCCTCGATCCCGAGCGAGGCAGATTCCGCGCCTTTCTGCTCGCCTGCCTGAAGCATTTCATCTCCAACGAACGTGATCGTGATAACGCCCTGAAACGCGGCGGCGGAAAGCGAGTCATTTCCTTCGACGCCGGCGAGGCTGAAGAGCGCTACCGGCTCGAACCGCCTGATGACGCCACGCCCGAGCGCCTGTTCGAACGCCGGTGGGCGATCGCCCTGCTCGATCAAGCGATGAACACGCTGCGGCAGGACTACACGAAGGCTGGCAGCGAAGGACTGTTTGATCGCCTCAAGTCGCAACTCACCGATCCGGGCGATGTGTCACGTCATGCGGACATTGCGGGTGAACTGAACATGACCGAGGCGGCGGTGAAGAAGGCGGCCCAGCGGTTGCGGCAGCGGTATCGTGAAGTGATCCGCACGCAGATCGAAGAGACCGTCGCGACGCCTGAAGAAGTCGAGGATGAGATCCGCGATCTGTTCGCGGCGTTGGCTGACTGACCACTGACCCCGCCAAGCCCGATGGCGAGGTCTGCCGAGCCGTCGGGGTATTCCGCATTCGGTTTCCCCTGTACCCCGACGGCTCGCCGAGCCTCGCCATCGGGCTTGGATTCAAAGGCAGACATTCTTGCTCTCTGCCTGTCACCTTTTATTTCCCTTGCTTCTGTAGAGGTAGATCGCGAACCTATTACAGGAGTCCACCCATGTCCCAGTCACCCCTTCCACGCCAGTGTCCGCAGTGCGGCGGGTCCATGCCCAGCGATTCGCCGCAGGGGTTGTGCCCGCGCTGCCTGATGAAGGCCGCGATGGAATCGGACGCGCAGACCACGGACACGATCCGCAGCAGCGCGTATGACACGACTCCTTCGGCTCGAAGAGCGGGTTTCACTCCGCCTTCGGTCGCGGAGCTTTCGCCGCACTTCCCGCAGCTTCAGATCATCGAGCTGCTCGGTCAGGGCGGCATGGGCGCGGTGTACAAGGCCAAGCAGCGCGGGCTGGATCGCGTCATTGCCCTGAAGATTCTGCCGCCCGATCTGAGCGAGACGCCGGGCTTCGCGGAAAGGTTCACGCGCGAGGCGCGGGCGCTGGCGAGATTGAATCATCCGAACATTGTGAGTGTGTTTGATTTTGGACGGACCGATGCGCTTCGGGAGGCCGACAAAGCGGCTGAAGCCGCCTCGCCCGCCAAGGGCCTGTTCTACTTTATCATGGAGTTCATCGACGGCACGAACCTTCGCCAGGCGATTCGCGCCAAGGCGATGGCCTCGGCCGAGGCGCTGGCCATTGTTCCGCAGGTGTGTGATGCGCTCCAGTACGCGCATGAAGAAGGCATCGTGCATCGCGACATCAAGCCGGAGAACATTCTCATTGACAAACGCGGCAAGGTGAAGATCGCCGACTTCGGCCTGGCCAAGCTCATCGAGGCCGCGCCCGATGACATCACGCTGACCCGCGAAGGTGGCACGATGGGCACGCCGCACTACATGGCCCCCGAGCAACTGGAGCGGGCACACGAAGTCGATCACCGCGCGGACATCTACTCGCTGGGCGTCGTGTTCTACGAGATGCTCACGGGTGAGTTGCCGTTGGGCAGGTTCGCCGCGCCGAGTAAGAAGGTGCAGATCGACGTGCGGCTGGATGAAGTCGTGCTGCGTTCGCTGGAGAAGGAACCTGACCTTCGTTGGCAACATGCGAGTGAGGTGAAGACGCAGGTGGATGAGATTCGCGGGCTGCCGAGTTCCGTCGTCACGGGCATGCAGCGGGCAATCGGGCGCGAATACAAGTCCAAGGCCACACTCTTCGGCCTGCCGCTGGTTCACATCGCCTACGGCATCGATCCCAAGACCGGCAGGAAGCGCGTCGCCAAGGGCATCATTGCGATGGGTGATGTCGCCATCGGCGTGTTCGCCTTCGGCGGCATGGCGATGGGCGGCATCACCTTCGCCGGCGTCGGCCTGGGCCTCGTCTCGTTCGCAGGACTGGCCATCGGCCTGCTCGCGGCGATCGGCGGGCTCGCCATCGGCACCTTCGCGTTCGGCGGACTGGCCATCGGCGGCGTCGCAATCGGCGGCTGGGCGTTCGGTATCTATGCTTATGGCGGCACGGCTGCGGGCGGAGCTGTCATCTCCAGCGCCGTGCGCGAACCGCCAGCCGTTCGCTTCTTTGAACCTTGGATTCATGACTGGCCCCGCTGGCTGACGCTTGTGGGCATTGCCTTACCGATCTTCGGTATGTTTATTTTCGTCGTGAGCTGGTTCGCCCTGCGCAGCGGCTCATCTTCGAGCGGCTGGCCGGGCGAGGAAACGGACAACAGGCCGCACGGCCACGACAGACACGTTCGAGCTGTGGCTGACGACCGCGCCGGCTTCGTCTGCTCTGTCATCGCCCTGGTCATGCTGACACTCGGGCTGATCGTGCCGGTCATCTGCATGGCGGTCGATACCAAGGCAGCAGGTCGCGTTGCCGTGGTGTCGTTCGCGGCGGGCATGTTGCTCGCCGTGATCTTCGGGCTGCTCGGGCGTCGCCACCGCATGGGCCGATTCACCGCCCTCGCCGCCCTGCTCCTAGGCGTGGGCATCACCAGCACGGTCTGGCTGTTCTCAGCGGAATCGACACACGAGCATCGTCCTGGCCCAGCATCCGAACAGAACTCAAGCCTCGAACTCGGCCCGCAACCCACGCAGCACAACGACAGGCCGATCATCTTCAACCCGCAGGATCCGATCGACCCCGCGCCGACTCGCCCCATTACCGACGCCGAACGCCTGGCCGCCCGTGACGCCATCGGGCTGTTCCTCACCGCCAGCGCCAGCGACATGTACGACGACGCGCTGAAGCTCGTTTCGTTGCAGTTCCGACAAGAGCTGCGGCGAATCGAAGGCTTGTCTTTCGACCACGCGCAAGACGGCCTGATGCGGCTGCTATCGGGTCCACCATCGCAGGGCATGCTGCGGCCGCGCTGGAAAACATGGCGATTCGACGACGAAAGAGACATCGGCGACGCATTACAAATCGCCGGAACTCTGTCAGGCACCCGCGCGGTCGAGAACCCGCCCGCAACTGTGCCCTGTGCGGCGACGTTCATCGTCACCCTGAGGCGTGACGCCGCCGGCCGAGGGCCGTGGCGCGTGGACGGCATGCTGCTGGAACTGCTGCCCTACGTCGCAGACAAGACCAAGAGCAAGATCAAGTGACCCACTCGCGGCACTCGCCCTTTCAACCGCTCACCGCACCAACCCCTTCCCGCGCAGCGCCTTCTCCAGCACCGCCTTGTTCTCACTGCTCATCTCACACATCGGCAGCCGCAGTTCCCCCGTGTCCCGCCCGGCCATCATCATCGCCGTCTTAATCGGAATCGGGTTCGTCTCGATGAACATCACCTTGCAGAGGTTGAACAGATCCTTGTGAAGCTGCCGGGCCACGGCAAACTTGCCCGTGTGAGCCGCCTCGACCAGGTTCTTCACCTCGCGCGGCAACAGGTTCGACAACACACTGATCACCCCGCGCCCGCCGATCGCCATCAAGGGCAACGTCAGCGAATCATCGCCGGACAGAATGCGGATGTCACACAGCGAGAGGATTTCACTCGTCATGTCCATCGACCCGGTCGCTTCCTTGATGCAGACGATGTTCGGATGCTTGTTGAGCCTTGCGACGGTTGAGGCATTCATCTGCACGCCGCACCGGCCGGGGATGTTGTAGAGCACGATCGGAATATCCACCTTCTCCGCGACGAGCATGAAGTGGCGATACAGCCCTTCCTGCGTGGGCTTGTTGTAATAAGGATTGACCATCAGCGCGCCATCCGCGCCGACCTTCTTGGCATGCGCGGTCAGTTCGAGCGCCTCATCGGTGGAGTTGGAACCGGTCCCTGCGATCACCTGCACGCGCTTACCCCCCGGTCCTCCCGCATCCGCGATCTCGCGGGCCTTGGTGACGACGTGTTCGATGACCTTGCGGTGCTCCTCGTGGCTGAGCGTGGGCGATTCGCCGGTGGTGCCGCAGGGCACGAGGCCGTCGATGCCGCCGTCGATCTGGAAGCGGACGTGCTCGCTGAGTCGATCGTAATCCACCGCTCCGTCCTTGAAGGGGGTGATCATCGCCGTGTAAGCGCCTTGGAACATGACTGCATCCTTGTGTGAGACTTCTTGAAGGGCGGACAATGTAAGAGAAAGGGAGGGTCAGGGGAAGGGACGGGGGAAGGAAGGAACGGAGGGACGGAGGGACGAAGGAACGGAGGGAGGGGAGGGAGGAGTTGGAAATCCGACGCACTCGAACGGCCGACGGCGGGTTTCCTGACGCCCGCGTCTGGAAGTAGACATTTGTCTACCATACCCCCTACCCCCTGGTAGCCATTTGGTGATAAGTTCAGTCATTGCAAACCTTTGTCAAATGGCTACCTCGTGTCTACCTCGTGTCTACTAGACACGGGTTTGGGCGGGAAAAGAGGCCGGCCGGCGCGAAGAAACCGCGCCGCCGCCGGGGGCGGTTCATATACGAACGTATACCGAACCGTTCTATTGCAACCGTGGATGGGCGGGCTGAAGGTGTTCGCTTTCCGGCCGGCAATCCATCGGTTGTGCTCCGCGAAGATCAACCATTACAATTCCCTCGCGCTGCGGGGCAACGACTGGCTTGCGCTACGCGGTCTCTCGCTATTCGCAGCAGTTGTTTCCACTGGAAGCCTCGTCGCGCTCCTGGCGACACCCAATCGTACTACAGGTGAAAGACTTACTGCGCTGGCGATCGGACTGGGTTCCGCATTGCTCTATGTCCTTTTGACCATCGAGGCCTCCTGGGGTTTGCAATCTTTCTCCAAGCGATCGACAAGAAGCGATCCTGATCCATCGAAACTAACAGTCGCAGGTGCCGATGCCCAAAGCGGTGCTTCGTCAGACACATCCGGTCAGGCGTAAATCGTGGACATGGAAAGCGCGAAGAACGGAGATGCAGCCTTCCACTCACTCCTCTCCTTCACCGTGGCGCATAGAAAGAACTACTCCCTGCAAATCAGTCCACCGCCCCGAAAAGGAAGAAAAGAGAGAAGAGAAAATGACAGCAACGGCGGTTCCGGCCCGCGCTCCAACGTCTTCATGCCGACCGACGACAGCGGCGGCGGCGGCACCCCCTACCTGAACCTCTATCGCCCGACCGATGACAGTGCCGGCGGCGGCAGCCCGGTGCTCGGCGTCGCGGCCGTCGCCTACGACGACGGCCTGGGCCTGGGCCTGGGCGGGCCGGGGGCGTCGATCTACGCCGCGGTCGCCGCGGTCAGCGCCAGGGCCGGTCGCTGAGCGATCTCGCCAGTCGAAGAAAACCTACAACATGGAGACTCACTTGCCGGAGCCGATCGCAAACGCGATCGGCTTCGGCTTTTGGTTGCGTCCTGATCGCTATTGAACGCGCGGGGCGACGTTCCATATCTGCACAACATCCGGCTGAGGATTCTCGCGGTCTGAAGGGAAATCGAGCGATGTGGCCATGCAGACTGCCTGATGTTCTTCGCTAAGTGCCATGCTGCGGATGGCGGGGCGACCGGGCAGATCGAGCAGTTCAACAGGTCGATGCGTATTCAGATCGACGCTGAAGAGAATGCCGCGCAATCCGCCGTAGAGCAGGCGGTTGTTGGCGCCATCGAACTCGATCGTATAGGTGATGCCTTCTTTAATCGTCAGAGAACGATTGAGTTTTCGCTCATCGATAAAAGGCTGGGCGTCCACCGCAAGGAACTGTGTTGGCGAGTTGTCGCCGGCGCTGACCATTTCGCGCCAGTCGTAGCCGCGCATACCGCGCGAAGTAGCGCAAAACATTTGATCACCGGACTCGTCCCACTTCACGTCGTACACCGTCTCCGGATCACACTTGCTGATGTACTCGTAAAGCCATCCGCCGGTGCGATAGTGGTGACAATAGCGATGCACCGTCTCGACCCAGTCGCGAGCGCGCGCGGTGCCATAGGCGCCCTCCATGATCTGCGCTTCGACCGTAGGCCAGTCAATGCGATCCAGCTGCGCGACGAGCGCCCAGTGGCAGATAAGCAGATCGTTGGGAATGTTGTCTTGAGTGAACGGCCCGCGAGACACGGTCAGCTTTCGAACACAGGTGCCGTCATCCAGTCGGATGACGCAAAGTTGCTGATCACGCTCGATCACAAGGAATTCGCCGCCGGGATGGACGAACATGCGATGGCCATGTTCGCCCGGCAGGAGGAACTCGCGCCGTCGCGCAGTCTTGGCAAGGTCCACGATCGTCACGCTTTCGCGGGTCAGGGAAACGTAGCCGGTTTCATCGGACAGGAATGCCGTCACGTGAGGGCAGGTCGCACCGTCGAACCCCGGCAGCATGGCGTGGGCTTCGCAGTCCCAGATGATGGCACTCATTCCTTGATCAAAGGCAACGTATCGTCCCGAAGGACTGACAGCGACGTTGCCCACACGATCTGACTTCGCAAAATCCAGACGAACGGGCTCAGTCCACGGCGAGGCGAGACGCCACAACTCCGACACGCACCGCGATCCCCTATAGTTCCACGTCACAAAGAAACCGCCGCGACCATCGGGGTTAACCGTTGCATCGATATGGTCATCGCGCTTCGCCAATTTCCGCTGGTCGTGATACAGCAGCACACCCGCGGCGCGAAGGCGAGTGTGGGCCGCGGCGAGTTCCGCCTCGCGCTTGGCCGCGATCGCTTCTTCGATGCCGATGTCCGGCACGTGGACATACGCATCGAAATCTTCAATCTCCTCCGTCTCGCCGCCTTTCAAATACTCGTAACTGGTACACGCATGCGGCAGGCGCAGCGCGGCGGCGAACTGCGTCAGCGTGCCGGACGCCATGACCATGCCTTCCTCCGGATCGCGCGCGAAGATCGCTTCGAGCTTCGGGCGATCCTCCGGCTCCGCCAGCAGGTCGTAAATATGCTTCGGCTTGCGCGGCGAGCGTTTGCGCTTCGTCGGCAGGCCTTCATTGAAATAGTCAGGGCAGGAGTTGAACTTCTCCAGCAGCTTGCCTTCGCGGTACAGGAAGTAGCAGAAGACATCCTCATCATGCACAAGGGTGTGCAGCACGAGGCCGGCGGTCTTCTTCGCCAGGGCGCGGGAGAGGCGTTCATCCTGCCCGTGTTCGCTGGGGTAGATGGCGGTCCATCCGTCCTTGGGCGGAGCGAGATAGAAGCGGGCGCGTTTGGGCGCGGCATCAAGCAGCCGGCGCGCCTCGGCCGGTTCGCTGGAGCGCAGGTAGATGGCCCCGAAGAACGAACCCATAGGCAATCACGATATCATCATCATGCTTTCGCGCTGCGTGCCTTGCGGCCCGGCCTTGTTGCTCTCTCATTTTTTCTTGAGTGCCCCATGCTCCAGATTTCCTTCGGCGGAACACCACCCTCCCCTCTCGCCGCTTTGCGCGACACGCTCTTTGGCGATGCACCCCTGAATGCCTGGCCTTCGCAGAAGGGCCCCGCGATGGAGGAATCGCCCTGGTGTGATTTCATCGAAGCACGCGAGGCGCTGGCCGACGGCCGCGAGTCGGAGGCGATCGCCTGCTGGCAGCGGGTGACGATGATGCCTGATCTCGAGTCGCGGCACTACGCTCAGGCGTGGCACTTTCTCCGCGCCCATGGGGTGCAGCCGGGGGCGGATCAGGCGAAGGAACTGCTCGGCGTGGTGATCGAAGTGGAAGTCAACGGCGGCGTCGATCTGCTCGCGGCCTACCCCAATCGCTCGGCGCGCTACTACAACCACAGCGGCAAGGGCATCATCTGGGAACGCCCCGATGCTTCGCTTGATGCAGCGATTGATGCCGTGCTCAGCGCGGGCCAGACGGTTCTGAACATGATCGGCCCATGGGAAGGGCCGCGCAAGGGGCCGCCGGGCAAGGGCGGCCTGCGACTGAACATGATCTCGCCCTCGGGCCTGCACTTTGGCGAAGGGCCGTTCGCCGCGCTGGCGGCTGAGCCGATGGCGCGGCCGCTGATCGACGCGGGCACGGCGCTGATGCAGCAGATGATTGCGAAGGACACGGGCGGCGCTCGATGAACGAAGTAAAGAGAAGCGAAGGCGATTCAGAGAATCGCCCCCGCGAGTTGGATGTTCCATTGTCCGCAACGCGTGATGATGAACGATCAGGCCGCGCGCTGCTGACGCCGGCGACGCGCCAGACCGAGGGCCGCCATGCCGACGAGGGCGATGCTGGAGGGCTCGGGGATGACCGGGTTGCCGACGATCTGGAAGCCGTTGGGCCGGGGGCGGTTGTTGCCGCTGCCGGCCTCACCGGTAATGGTCAGTACGCTACCGAAGAATCCTTCCAGCAGAACCGCGTTACTGAGTGTGGCGGAGGCGGAAGTCGACGCCGTGCTGAGGATGAATCCGTTGGGGCCGCCGAGCGGGAAGTTGTTACCGGCGGCACCCCCGGCGTCCTGTCCGAAGGCGACGTCGGTGTTGCCTTGGTTGTCCGCGGCGGAGAAGCCCTGCGTGCCCAGACCGGTGCTGTCGGAGTTGAAGTAGACGATGACGCTGTAGCCGTAAAGGGTGAAATCGCTGCCCAGGCCGGTGACGGTGATGGAGCGGCCCTGCATATTGTCGAGGTAGCCGGACATCATGGCCGCGTTGCCGCCGCCGCCGGGCGAAGTAGCGGTGGCGGCGAAGGAGTTGGTCACGGTATGGGCGACGGTGTATCCGCCGTTGCCGAATTCATCGACAACAGCGACGGGGGCCGCGCTGTTAGCGCCTGCGAGATTGTTCCAGTTCAGCGTGGGCACCGCACCAGTCGCCGTACCGGGGTTGACCGCGTCGGCACCATTGGTTCCCACGGCATCGCCGTTGGGCTGCGTCCGCCCGCCGATAAAGTTCACGCCGATCGTCGTCGCGTTTGCGGACGACGTAAACAAAACCGCGATCACCGTCATAAGCGTGGCCAGCAAAGTTCGAAGTTTCATACCGTATCTCCTGTCATGGAAAGGGGTGGATTGTTCGGCAGACGGACAACCGTCTCCTCGTGAATTCATCATTGATAAATGCAGCACTCTGGAAAGGCGACTTTCTTCCAACATAAGGGCCGAAGGATTTTCAATCAGCAACGCGCGACGAACATCTTGAAATCAGTTTCGCCTTCACCGGAACCGGCTCATCTTAAACGATTGCCCGCGAAACGACAATGAGAATCCGATCGCGCGCTGGGCAATCGCGCGTCAAGCGTTGGAGCGAAATGAAACTGGAATCGTGCTGCCCGCGATGGTGCCGGCCTTCATCAGCGCGAAGGGTCTTCGATTTTCGTCATGCCGATCTCGACGGCCCCGCCGCGCGTGCGATAGACCTTTTCACCGATCGTCGTATCAACCTTCATCGCCGCCATCCCGCCGGGCACCTGCGGGCTGAGCGAGCGTTCGAGGGTGACTTGGAGTTTGCCCTGCGGCGTCATGGAGGAGCCGATGCCTTTGAAGGTGGAAACGACGATGTCGTGCCTGCCCAGGCGATAGGGCACGTTGGTCGCGGCAAGCTGGAAGTCGAGCTCGGTGCCGTCGTCGCCGGTGCGGGTGATGCGGACGATATCGCCCTCCACGCGCAGCACGCCTTCGGGAAGGATCATCGGCTGACTCGGAAACGCGTAGCCCTTGGCGGTCCACACCTTCAGCTGCGAAGTAAGAATCTTGCCGCCCTGCCCCTTCTCCTCACGCGAGTACGGCGTGACGATGCACGCGATCGGCACGCCCTTCATTTCAATCGCATCGGCGGCTGACTGCCCCGCGACAAAACCCAGCTCCTGCGGCGACTGCCCCTTGCCCAGCCAGGCCACGGGCTGACCGATGGGTGCCCAGCTCTTGCCGTTAAATTCGTGCGGCTGAATCATCTCCTTGCCCACCTCGAGGCCGCGGAACACATACACCGCGCGACTCGTCACCGGGAGCTGACCCGGATTGGTGACCACCTCTTCCATCATCACATACGTGCCATTGGGAAAGCCCGCCCACGCCTTGCCGGCCTCAGCCTTGGCACCTTTGGGGATCAGACTCTTCGGGTCGTTGCCAGGGACAAACGTAGGTGCCGGCGGACCTGGCGCGGGATCGACAGGATCGACCGGCGGCGTCGGCGCCGGAACGGACGCAACAGCCTTCGCGTCGCGCGTGAGTTTGAAGAGGCGATCCGCGGAGGTGAACAGCAGCGTCTTGCCTTCGAGCGTGGCGGTGAAGGTGAAGTTATTGCCGTTGTGCGAGAAGTAACCCTTGAGCGTCTCGCCTTCGCGCTTGGCGGTCAAAGGAAAAACGCGCTCGCCTTTTTTCACGGTGCCTTCCAGCGCGCCCTCCTTGCCCTGGCGAACGTGTACGGTCATGTTCTCAGCCTGAAAGACGCCCACGAACGGCTCATCATCTTCCAGCAGCGGGTTCACCGGCTCGCCCTCGGCCAGCGGATTGGTCGCATCATCCGCAGCGGCGGGCATCACGCTGACGGTCAGCAGCACCATCAGCATCGCCAGCGACCTGACAAAATCAGGGCGCGCCGATTCCAGCTTGCTCAGGTTCTGACACATAAGGAGTCCGATCACTTGGGATGCCGTCACCAATGAATGCATCCGGCTCGCACGGTCGCGACAATATCAGCATATCGCCGCACACGCGCGGGGCAAGGATTTCCGCGCAGGATTGCGGATTTCGCTGGAGAAGATCGCGTCGGGTGGCTGGGGCTGGAGTCCGCGCAAGCCCCGGCCCCCAGACGCACGGCACACAGGTGACTTTACTGCTTCCGTGCGCCAAGGCCGGGGCTTCTCAAAGCCTCAGCCCCAGCCACCAAGGCACCCAAGGCATCCGCTCGCCCGAGCCACGCTGTTACCATCACAAGCTCGCGATCTTCAGCGCTGAGCGTGTTTCCTTCCTGGAGGAATTTCAATGCGTCCAATCCGCTTCCTGTTTGTCCTCCTTGCGATGATGGCGATTGCATTGCCGCCCTGCGCAGCCGCGGAGGCTCCGGGCAAGCCCAACATACTCATCATCCTCGCCGATGACCTGGGTTACGGCGACGTGAGCTGTTACAACGATCAGGCGAAGGTGAAGACGCCGCACATCGACAGGCTCGCGCGCGAAGGCATGCGTTTCACCGATGCCCATTCACCTTCGACCGTCTGCACGCCTTCGCGCTACAGCCTCTTCACCGGGCGCATGGCGTTCCGCATCAACTACCGCGGCGTCTTCGTGGGCACCGGCGGGCCCTGCCTCATCACCGACAAACAGCTCACGCTCCCCGCCATGCTGCGCGCGCAAGGCTACCGCACAGGCCTGGTCGGCAAGTGGCACATCGGGCTTTCGTTCCACGACAAAGACGGCAAGCGCATCGAGCGCGGCAACCTCGAAGCGGTGCAATCCGTGGACTACACCCGCGCGATTCCTGATGCCCCCATCCATCGCGGCTTCGACACTTTCTTCGGCACCGCCTGCTGCCCGACGACCGATCATCTTTATGCCTTCATCGAAGGCGATCGCATTCCCATCCCGCCGACGAAACTGCTGGACAAGAGCACGCTGCCGAAACATCCCTACGCCAACGACAACCGCATGGGCATGCAGGCTGCGGATTTTGACCTGGAAGAAGTGGACATCACCTTCCTGGAAAAGAGCAAGGCGTGGCTGAAGGATCATGCAAAGAAGAACGCGGGCAAGCCTTTTTTTCTCGTTCACTCGACGCAGGCGGTGCATCTGCCTTCGTTTCCCGGACGTGATTTCAAGGGAAAAACGAAGGCTGGGCCGCATGGAGATTTTATTCATGAGCTCGATGTGATCACGGGCGAGTTGCTGAAGACGCTGGAAGAAATCGGCGCGGCTGAAAACACGCTGGTGATTTTCACCAGCGACAACGGCCCCGAGACGACGAGCGTGATTCACATGCGCGCGGACTACGGGCACGATGGCGCGCGGCCTTGGCGCGGCGTGAAGCGCGACCAATGGGAAGGCGGGCACCGCGTGCCGTTCATCGCCCGCTGGCCGGGCAAGATCAAACCGGGCAGCGAGAGCACGCAGCCGCTGTGCCTGACGGACATCATGGCAACGTGCGCCGCCATCACCGGCGCGAAGCTCCCCCGCGACGCAGCCGAGGACAGCTTCAACATGCTGCCCGCGCTGCTGGGTGAAGCCGGCGGCGAAGACAATGGGCCGGGGAGCAAGACCATTCGCCCCTTCATCCTGCACCAGACCATCAGCCTGGCGCTGGCGATCCGCAAAGGCGAATGGAAATACCTCGACCACAAAGGCTCAGGCGGCAACAACTACTCACGCGGCGAAATTCAGAAGTATGAAATCAAAGACACCGCCCCCGAAGCGCCAGGCCAACTATACAACCTGTTAGATGACCCCGGCGAGACGAAGAATCTTTACTTTCAGAAGCCCGAGATTGTGAAGGAGCTCAAGGCGCTCTTGGGAGAGACGAAGGCAAGTGGGCGCAGTCGGCCTTGATGTGACCTGCTTGAGGAACTTCTGCGGCTGGGCGTGGGCTGAAGAGATCGAACTGAGAACCAGTATGAGCGAAAGTATGACTGGCCTGGGGAATTTCATCGATTCCCTTTCATGCGTTCGATTCTGCACACACTCAACTCAGGATTCGTTCAGACGAACCGCGGAAAATGCGCTAGGTCAGTGTTCCACATTCAGGACACTGGCCAGTAAAACGAGAAAACAATCTATATCCACACTTGATGCAGACAAACGAACGTCCGCGCCGGCTCATTAGCAGTCTCCGCAACTTCGGGCGTAGCAGCCGAGCTTCGATTGGAAAGGAACTCACGAGCAACGCTGTAGAGACTATGACTGCAATTGGAAAAAGGGATGGAACCCAGGTCACGGTACCGATCACCGATGACTGGATAATCACAAAACATGACCATGAATGAGTAATGCAGGCCCAGTTGTTTCCTGCTGCCCGCACAAGCACACGACGACGGTGACGCGTCAAGTGTTGCAGTTCTGGGAGTTGTCTTGCGCTCCAAATCATCTGGCCACGCCCACAGTCAGCAGCGATCACATGCCCCGACATGCGCAGCTATTTCATCCATCAAGTTCCAGCCCCCTCACCACCAGAACGTCCACGTCCCGCGCTTCATGCGCGGCTTCATCAGGTTGTAGGGCACCCACTCGACGTGCGAATCCATGAAGCCTTCGTTCGATCCCGTCGGCTGCTCGTTGAAGTAATGATTCGAGCCGCGGGCCACGTCGTAGCGATACCAACTGTACGGCGAAATCTCGCGGTTCAAATCGCTCCAGACCACGTTGTACCGCGGCTTGTCGGTCATCTTGCTGGCGAAGATCGTCGAGCTGCCTGACTCGGTGTAAGTCCACGCGGCATGTCCGAGCGGGGCGGCGGCGAAGTAGGTGTAGCCGAAGACGGAGCGGCCGCTGGTGTGCGTCCAGAAGTCGTCGCGGTTCCAGAGGTCTTCGTTGTTCGACGGGCAGTAGAGCGTCGCCCGTTGCTGGCCGTAACTCTTGACGATGTGATCGCGGGCTTTGATGTCGAAGGTGTGTGCGTTGGGGCCGGTGGTCAGGTAAACGTTGGAACTCCACTTCCCCGTGTCGTTGTGCAGGTCAGGGAGTCTCTGATTGTCTTCGTTGGCCATGATGGCGGAGAGGTCCACGAGGGAGCGCACCTGCGAGGCACACTTGACGCGCCGGGCGTTTTCCTTGGCGGAGCCGAGGCTGGGCATGAGCATGGCGATGAGCAGCGCGATGAGCGCGATGACCAGGAGCGTCTCGACGAGGGTGAAGCCAACATGGCGAGGAAAGCGAGGCATGGCGGTTCCTGCGGTGGTATGCACAATGATAGCGGGAATCCCCAGGCGTCGAGTGCGAAGCCGCAAGCGGCGGGCGTTACAGGCGTGACCCTATTATGTGGCATGATCAGTTGGGGTGCCATGGGCAAGCGGAGTCTTCGGAGCTTGCCCGTGCGGATCACCCTCTGCGCTCGGCGCACAGCACGGGTAAGCTCCGAAGACTCCGCTTACCCATGGCACCCGATGGCGCCCGCCACAGAAGATGGGCACGGCGGGCGTTACAGGGCCGCGAGGCGCTGGGCGCGGTCCTGGGCGATGAGGGCATCGACCAGGTCATCGAGTTCGCCGTTCATGAGCGAGCCGAGGTTGAACGACTGATTCAGCCGATGGTCCACCGCGATGTTTTCCTTATAGCGATAAGTGCGGATGCGTTCGCTGCGTTCGCCTGAGCCGATCATGGTGGAACGCTTCTCACGCCGCTCCTCATTTTTCTGCCGCTGGTACAGGTCATACACCCGCGTGCGCAGGAGCTGCCAGGCCCGCTGCCTGTTCTGCTGCTGGCTCTTGCTTTCCTGCATGCGCACCTCGATGCCGGTGGGAATGTGCACGAGCTTCACCGCGGTGGCGACCTTGTTCACATTCTGCCCGCCCGGCCCCTGCGCGGTGGTGATATCCATCTTCACATCGCTCTCAGGGATCACCAGGTCCACCTTCTCCGGTTCAGGCAAAACCGCCACCGTACACGTCGAAGTATGCACGCGCCCCTGCGTTTCCGTTTCCGGCACGCGCTTGACGCAATGCACCCCGCCTTCGTAACCGAGGCGTTGCCACACGCCTGGGCCGCGCACGTTCACCGTCGCATGACGCAGGCCGCCGGCTTCGCCCTGTGAGACATCCAGCACCTCGAAGGACCACTTTCTTTTCACCGCGTAGCGCTGAAGCATTTGAAAGACATCACCCGCCCACAGCGCCGCCTCCGCGCCGCCCGCCGCCGAGCGCACTTCGAGCATGACTGAGCCGATGGACAAGTCGTCAGCCGTGACGAATTCGCCGGCAATGGCGTCGAGCAGTTGCTGCGATTCACTCTTTAGCGCAGGCAGTTCGCTCTGGGCAAGCTCGACCAGTTCGCTATCCGCCTTCTCGGCGATGATCTGTTCGTGTTCCGTGACCTGCGCGACCAGGGCCTGATACTGGCGATAGCGCGCGACCATGTCGGACAGGGCTGCCCGCTTGATGGCCACTTCGCGAGCCTGATCCGGATCGGAGGCAATCACGGGATCGCAAAGCCGGCGTTCGAGTTCATCGAACCGGGCGGCCAGCGTGTCGAGCTTGGCGATCAGGTTGGTGTGCAGGGGCGACATAGGGTGGAAGGCCAAGGGCCAAGGGATGGAACCAGGAGGTTGCCGACTGGCGTAGGCTCGACTTATCGCGTGGATGCGCTCTGATGGCCCGCTCCCTTGGCCCTTGGCCCTTCTAAGGAGCGCAACAAAAAACCGCGACGCATCCCGCGCCGCGGTTCGTGTATATCACAAAACTAATCCTTCTTCGCTTCGGCCTTGCCGAAGTAGTTGCCCTGGAACTTGCGCTGGAACCTTTCGACGCGGCCGGCGGTATCGACGAACTTCTGCTTGCCCGTGAAGAACGGGTGCGAAGCCGAGGAAATATCCACGCGAACCAACGGGTATTCCTTGCCGTCTTCCCACTTGACCGTGTCGTGCGCCTTGATCGACGAGCGGGTAAGAAAGGAGAAATTCGCGGCCACGTCCTGAAACACGACGTCGCGGTACTGGGGATGGATGTCTTTCTTCATGGCGAGGCTCGGGAGTCGGGAGTCAGGCGTCGGGAGTCAGGCGTCAGGAGTCAGGGGTCAGGGGTCAGGGGTCGAGAATGAGTGCATCAAGCTGCTGCCTGACTCCTGATTCCTGACGCCTGACTCCTGCAATTCGAGCCCAGTATGATATCGGCCTTCGATTGAAAGAGCAAACGCATGGATATTTACTTCAACGGCCGCATGGTTCCCCCCGCGGAGGCGAAAATTCCCGTGGATGACGCGGGTTTTCAGCATGCCGTGGGCCTGTTCGAAACCATGGCCGCGGTGCATGGCCGGGTGTTCCGCATGCCTCAGCACCTCGCCCGGCTGGCGCAATCCGCCAGGGAACTCGGCCTCGCCAAGGAGATCGACACGCAAGCCCTCGCCGCGGCAGTGCAGCAGACGATCGATCACAACCACATCGACCGCGCCCGCATTCGTCTGACCCTGACCGCAGGCTCGATGTCACTGCTGCGATCGGGCGGCGAATCGCAGAACCCGGCGGCCCCGCTGCCGACGCTGGTCATCACGCCCACTGAACCGACGCAGTACGACCCCGCCTACTTCGAGCGCGGCATCATGGTGCTCATCGCCCCCGCCGGCGCGAACCCTTTTGATGCGCTGGCCGGCCACAAGACACTCAGCTACTGGGGCAGGCTGCGCACGCTGCGACAGGCGGCGGCCCTGGGCGCGGGCGAAGCGATCTGGCTTAACGTCACGAATCATCTGGCGAGCGGCGCGGTGAGCAATCTCTTCATCGTCAAGGACGGCGAACTGTTCACACCCATCGCACGCGGCGAAGAGCCCGACGGCGGCCTACCCGCGCCGGTGCTGCCGGGCGTGACCCGCGCGACTGTCCTCGAACTCGCGCACAGATCAGGCATCAAGTGCCACAAGCAGATGCTCACGGTCGATGACCTGCTCGGAGCCGATGAAGTGTTCCTCACCAACTCGAGCTGGCAGGTGCTGCCGGTGTCGAAGGTGGAGCGGCAGGCGATCGGCGAAGGGAGCGTCGGGGAGGTGACGACGGCGCTGCGCGAAGGGGTGTTGGAGTTAATCGAGAAGGAATGCCCGGGGAGTGTTTGAAAGCTAGTGGCTAGC
>JBBDXA010000030.1:0-49339 GCA_040902585.1 Phycisphaeraceae bacterium | reverse complement strand
CTCTCTTCTTTGATTCAATACACGACCGCGGTCGCGTGTTAGATTGATTAAATAACCTGGCGCCCGTGGAACGGCTTCGTGAGGTTACCATCAAATCCGTTCTGGATCAGGTGATGGGCCTGGCCGTCGGTGAGCTTGCCGCTCATGGCGATGACCTTGGTGAGCTGGAGGTCGCCGTTGTCGCGGACCATCTTCATCACCGCCTGGCCGTTCACATCGCCCAGGTGCATGTCAAGGAGCAGCACGTGGGGGCGGAACTTTTCGCATTCGACGCCGGCCTGGAAGCCGTTGTGGGCGATGCGGACTTCGTAGTTCGCCTGCTCCGTGAGTACCTTGTGCAGCACTTCGACGATCTCCGTCTCGTCATCCACGATGAGCACGCGCGTGCGGCCGGACTGAAGCCCGTCCAGCGGAATGTTGTGCTGCTTCATGAACTTGACCAGCGCGTTCATGGGAATGCGCCGGTCCTTGGAGCCGGGGATGCGGTAGCCGCGAAGCTGCCCGGAATCGAACCATTTGCTGACGGTGCGCGGGGCGACGTTGCAGATCTTCGCCACTTCACCGGTAGTTAAGATGTCTTTCTGTCGAGCCATGTGTGTCTTTCTCCTGGGTTCTCCGCTCGCTCAAGGCGAGCAACGAATCGTCTAAAGAAACATCGGCGCGCCGGGCAGCCCGCTTAACCGTCACATCGCGAAAACGCGGCGCAGGTGGAAAACCCTGAGTTATCTGTTCAAAATCCTGAGCCGTCGCCTTGACGCGCAGGTCCGCAAATACCCCGCTCCCGGCAAAGCCCACCCACTCCCGTGGGTGGGTTCATCCGCCCGAGACCGGCGGAATGAGCGCCACTTCATCCCCCTCGCTCAGCACGCGCGCCCTCGCTGCGTATTCCATATTCACCGCCACCGCGATGCGATCGCGCATCGCCGCAACGACCGGACAATCCGCCGCGAGCATTGAGAGGAGATCGCCCGCCGTCGCCGCGTCAGGCAGCGAGATCGCCAGCTCGCGCTGGCCGAGTTTGTCCACAAGGATGCCGAAGATGAGCACGCGCACCGTCATGTTTCGTGTCACGCTTTCCTGTTGTGAACGCTGCCGCTTGGCGTCTTCGCGCAGGCGCACCTCAAACGAAATCCAGATACGCGACTGCGGTCCCTGCGGGAACTTCTTCATCCTGCAAAGGCAATCGCACCAGGCCGTCCGCCTCTGCGGTGTGCATGAGGTCGCCTGAGCCATGCCATTGAATAACGGACGCGCTGCCGTCGGTGTGGACCTTCGCCGCGCGGAAAACCTCACGCCTGCTCGATACCTTCACCGCTTCGCGCAGCGTCACGCCGCGCCACGGCAAGGTCGCCCGCGCCGCATCATGTCCATTCATCATCAACCGCATCGCCGGCCAGACAAATAGATGTGCCGTCGCCAGCACACTCACCGGATTGCCGGGCAACCCCAGCACCAGCTTGCTTGTCCCTTCGTCCCTCCGTCCCTGCGTCCCTTCGTCCCTTTCCACACCATCACTACACACCAGCACCGGCCTGCCCGGTTGAATCGCCACGCCATGCAGCACCGTGTGCAACCCGAGCTGTCGCCACGCCCAAGGCAAGTGATCGCGCTGCCCCACGCTCACGCCGCCGTTGGTCACGACGATGTGCGAACGCGACAGCGCCTCGCGCGCCGCCGCCAGCGTTTCCTCCGGCTCATCCGACAGGTGACGATGCTCCAGCAGCGGGGCATCGAGCGCTTCAAAAAAAGCACCCAGCAAAGGCCCGTTGGAGTTGCGAATCTGCTGCGGCTCCAGGGCATCCGTCGGCGTGTCGAACGGGCGGACCTCATCGCCTGATGTAAGCAGTGTGATGCGAGGCTGCTGCGCGACGACGAGGTCAGCCGCCCCGACTGCCGCGGCAATGCCGATGTGCCGCCCACTGAGCCGCGTGCCTGCGCGCAGCACCACGCCGCCTGTCGCCGCATCCACGCCGCGGCGATGCACGTTCTGCCAGGGCCTGACCGAAGGCATCACGAAAGACACACGCTCGCCGTCGCCGCCACTCTCGCCCTCCCCTTCCACCACCGCCTGTTCGATCGGCACCATCGCATCGGCCCCACGCGGCAAGGGCGCCCCCGTGGCGATCCGCATCACCGCGCCCGCAGGCATTTCATTTTGAAATAGCGAAGGCGACGCGCCGGCAGGAATCGTGCCCTTCACCGGAAACCACTCGCGCTCTTTCACCTCGCTCGAGCGCACCGCGAAGCCATCCATGGCTGAGCGATCGAACGGCGGCTGATCCCGATCCGCCCGCACATCCTCACGCAACACACGACCCAGTGCGAGTGCCAGCGCCACGCGCTCGACGCCCAGCGGAGGCACATGTCGCAGCACCAGCGCGAGCGATTCGTCGTACGTCGGCAACTTGACGAATTGTTGCATGAGTCCATCCAAGCCCAATGGCGAGTCCGCGAGCCGTTGGGGTATCCGCCGGTAAATGCGCCGCCGATCCACGCCGCCCATACCCCGACGGCTCGGCGGACCTCGCCATCGGGCTTGTGCTGTCACAATGATCCCCTTTGCCCTCATTCCAATCGCATCCTACACTCGCCGCATGATCAAGGCGATTGTGTTTGATTTCGACGGCGTCATCGTTGACAGCGAGCCCCTGCACTACCGCGCGTTCCTCAAAACCGCGCAGGACCATGGCATTGCCGTCGATTTTGACTACCGCGAATACCTCGACAAGTACGTGGGCTTTGATGACCGCGACGGCTTCCGCGAGATGATCGCTTCGATCGATGCCGGGGCGGTGATGACTGCTGAGTTCCCTCGCACGATTGAAACGCTGTGCAGGAACAAACGCGATGTGTTCCGCCAGATCGTGGGCGAAGGATTCGAGACGATTCCGGGTGTGCTCGAACTGATCGCAAACCTGCCTGCGGACTTCCCCATCGCCATCGCTTCCGGCGCGACGCACGAGGACATCGCGCTCATCCTGGGCAAGCTCGGCATCGCCTCGCGATTCAACCCGATCATCACCGCCAGTGATGTACATAAGAGCAAGCCCGACCCGCAGACGTATCGCATGGCACTGGCGGGCTTGCAGAAGCGGGCGGCGATGGAGCCGGGCGAAGTCGTTGCCATCGAGGACACCGCCGCGGGCATCGAGTCGGCACGCGGCGCAGGCCTGCTCACGCTGGGCATCACCACCACCGGCACCGCCAGCCTGCTGCACCGCGCCCATCGTGTCATCGAAGGCCTGCGCGGCCTCACGCTCGACGACCTTCAGAAATGGTTCGGCTGATCGCTCAAAGCTCAAAGCTGATAGCTCAAAGCTCAAAGCTCAAAAAGGGACAACGGAATGCCCCAGCCCCCGACAACACCCCCCGCCCCGCTCATGCTCAGCGTCTCCGGCCTGCGCGGCCTGATCGGTCAGTCGCTCACACCGCCGGTGGCCGCTCGCTTCGCCGCGGCGTTCGGCACGTGGCTGCGAACGCAATCGAAGGAGGCGTCGCCGCGCGTCGTCATCGGGCGCGACAGTCGGCCCAGCGGGGAGATGATCGAACTCGCTGCCGCCGCCGGGCTGATAAGCGTCGGCTGCGAAGTGATCGCCCTCGGCATCGCCACCACGCCCACCACCGCTGTGATGGTCGAACACTTGAAGGCCGCCGGCGGCATGGTCATCACCGCCAGTCACAATCCGATCATCTGGAACGGCATCAAATGCCTGCGCTACGATGGCGTCGCACCCCCGCCCGCCGAGGCGAATGAGATCATCCGCCGATTCAAGGAAGATGATGTCTCGCACGTGCCTGTCGAATCGCTCAAGGCGATGCGCCGCGATGACACGGGCAGCCGGGTGCATATCGATCGCATCCTGCCGCTGATCGATGTGGACGCCATCCGCAAGGCGAAGCTCAAGTGCGTGCTCGACAGCGTTCACGGCGCGGGCGGCCCTGCGACGGCGCAGCTGCTGGAAGAACTCGGCGTCGAACTCGTGCATCTCTACGGCGAACCCACCGGCCTGTTCCCGCACACACCTGAACCGACGCGCGACAACCTCACCGAACTCGCCGCCGCCGTGGCGAAACACAAAGCCCACGTCGGCTTCGCGCAGGATCCGGATGCGGACCGGCTCGCACTTGTCGACGAACGCGGCACCTACATCGGCGAGGAGTACACGCTCGTCCTCTGCGCGATGCATGTGCTGGGAGCACCATCCCGACAGGGTGGTGCTGAGAGCGAACGAACACCCGCAGCAACAGGGGCACCAGCAGTACGGGTGTCAATAGCACCACCCTGTCGGGATGGTGCTCCCGTCGTCGCCGCCAACCTTTCGACCAGCCGAATGATTGACGATGTGGCTGCGAGGTTCGGCGCGACGGTGGTGCGAACGGCGGTCGGTGAAGCGAACGTCGCGGCAGCGATGAAGTCACACCACGCGCCCGTCGGCGGCGAAGGTAACGGCGGCATCATCGTGCCGCGCGTCACCTATGTCCGCGACAGTCTCACCGGCATCGCCCTCACGCTCGAACTGCTCGCCACGCGCGGCAAACCGCTCAGCGCGATCGTCGATGAAATCCCCCGCTACGCGATCGTCAAGGACAAGCTGCCGTTTGATCCAGCCGTGGCGGCCCGACTGGTGTCCAGCCTGAAACAGGTGTTTTCCACCCAGAAAATCGACCTTCAGGACGGCGTCCGCATCGACTGGCCCGACCGCTGGGTCCACGCCCGGCCGAGCAACACCGAACCCATCATGCGCATCATCGCCGAAGCCCCGACTGAATCAGACGCCAACGAACTTATTGCAAAGGTTCGCGCGGCGCTGGGTGTGTGAGCGGAAAGGAAAGCAGAAAATCACAAAAGCACAAAAGCAGAACATTCAATGCGTGGGAAAGGGCGCACGGCGACGTGCCTCCATTTCTGCTTTTTTTCTTTTTTGCTTCTCTGATGTTCTGCTTTCCTGCCTGCCCGCTCACTTCAACTGAATCACCGCCCGCGTCGAGAGCCGCGGCCCCGTCGGCGGATCAAACTGCACGAGCAGCACGACGCGATCGATATTCGCAGGCAGATGATCGCAGCCCAGCCGGAAGAGGTAGGCCCGCGTCACCGCGTCGTAGTACTCGCGGTTCTGCTCCATCGAAAGCATCGGAATATTCCAGTTGAACAGGCGGTCGCGATCGAGCGCTTCGCCGTCACGCGTGGCGGCATACACCTCGAATCGGAACTCGCCCACAGCCTTGGTCGGGTCCGCCATGCCGTCGAGAAACTCGATGCGGGCTTCCAGCGCGACCTGCTTCTCGTAGACCGCAAAGCGCGTCGAAGGGTAAACGCGCATGCGCTCAGGGCGGACCAGCCAGTGATCGCCCTCCTCGGCCGCGGGCCGGGCGTTGCGGGCGGTGCCATCGCCCTTAAAGAGAGAACAGCCTGGCAGCGTGGCGAGCAGCATCGCTGACACCAACAATCGCCAGCGGGATTGGAATGCGTTGTCCCTCATAAGGAGAGAATACGATTCGCCAGCGGCTTCGGCAATGTTTGCAGTTCTACTCCGCTGCCGGTGCGGGCGGCGTTTCCAGCACGCGAACGAGCCGGGCCTGTGTGCGTTCGAAGCGCTCGATCGCTTCGGTGTTGCGACGAACGAGGCGAATGAGCACGCGCAGGGCGTCGCGCTCGCGCATCAGGCGTTCGTGCGTTTCGTTGAGTTGCTGATCGCGCCGTCTGCTGAGGGTTCGCTCCCAGAGCCAGAGCAGGCCCATGAGGCCGGCCACGCCGAACTGCGTGAGCGATTGGATGAGATCGGTGGGCATGGGAGGCTCGTAAGGAGAGGTGACAGGGGACAGGGGTCAGGGGTCAGATCAGATGCAAAGCCCATGCACTCCCGTGCATGGGTCCTCCTCACACCCGATGCAGTTCAATCACGCCCATGTCCCGCGACGCATCCGCCCTGCCGTCACCATCCAGATCGAGCAGCACCACAGCCGAGCGGCAGGCCAGGTCGAACCGCCTGCGATAGTCATCCGCCTTCTGCTTCAACATCGCGTTGTGTTCACCGCCCGGCACGATCGCGGCGGCATACACCCGCGCCAACGTGCCCAACGTCTCCAGGCGCGCCATCACGCCCAGCGATACGATCGCGTCCTCGGTCAGCGATGCATCGGGATCATCGACATCGATCCCGAGCCTGGCGAGCAGCACATCATGCACCGCCTTTGCCTGCGGCCCGAAAGAACGATGAATGAGCGTGATCGAAGAGCCATCGCCGGGTGGAATCGCCGCATCACTGAGTTGATCGCGCAGCTTGGAAACAGTGAGGGCGGCGGCGCTGACGCGTTCGATCACTTCGCAGGGCACATCGCTGATGAGAACGATGTCGCCCGTGTCGATCTGGGCGGCTTCGAAGTCCGCTGTCGCGCTGGTGAGTGAGGTGTCGCTGACCGCACCGTCGGCGACTTCAAGGCGATGCTGACTTGCGAAGACAGCTTCGGTGAAGAGATTCGGTTCGAGGGCGAGAAGGTCGCGGTCGGTGGAGAAGAGCATGGGGGACTCCTGGAGAATGCAGTGCGAAGCCGCAAGCGGCTAAAGGAAACCGCCCGCGCGGTTTTCACCGCGCGGGTAGCGAAGGGTGGTGAGGATCACGCGGTGCCCAGGCTGTGGATCAGGCCATGGGCGTTCTCGTTGCGCACTTCCACGGTGTATTCACCGAGCACCATGCCCGACTCGCTGTCACCGGTGGCGGCGAGCTTCTTGAACTGGAAGCTGCGCCCCGAGAGCGGCAGCACATCGATGCGCGAGGAGTCCAGGAGCAGCACCGAGTCCTGCGGCATCCAGCGCGAGAGGAGCACGCGGCAGACGCCGAAATCGCTCTCGTACACGCTGACCAGATCGCGGAAGCGGGTGTCGCGCGCGTTGTAGCCCCGACTGCTGGTGATGAACCCGTTGATGCGCCGCTTCTGGAATCCGTTGACGACGATGGTGTCGACCCGCGCCGCCGACTGTTCCCAGATCTGACGCAGAGCCGCGTTGATCTGCTCTTCGGTGAGCAGATCGTCCTCGCCTTCGCCGGCGGGAAACGTGCCCGAGCCGGGGTTGAGGATGTTGGTCACGAGCGAAGGGATGATGCCGCGCATGGTGCGGCGAACGGTGGACGAACCCTGCGGCGAGCTGTCGGCCGCGACGCCGTTGAGCACGCAGTTCTCCAGATCGCGCAGCAGTTCGCGCAGCCGCTCCTGCTTCTGGTAATCCAGTTCATCCGCCAGCGCGAGCTGCGCGGCGGCGAGCTGCGAACCGGAGACTTCGACGCCGGCCGTGAAAATCTGCGTGTAGTTCTGCTGGCGCTGGCGGTTGGTGAAGCGCGGCGTCGGACGGTCGTCGCCTTCCAGCGCCGCGTTGCCGAGGATGCGCAGGACGGCACCGTCCGCCAGGTCTTCGTTGATCGTTCCGCCGTAGCCGCGAACGACCGTGAGCGTGTTGGTCGACACACCGGTGACAAACATCACTTCGCGCGAGCCCTGGATCTGAATCTGATCGCCGATGCGGAAGCGGTCGCCGTGATCGACGACGAAACTCGTGTCCGTCGTCGGATTGGAGTACGTGCTGTCGTTGATCAGATCGGTGTTGGGCAGCAGCTCATCTTCGAGCCACTCGTGAACCGTGCTGCTGGCCGAGCGCGGGGCGTCGCCCAGGTGATCCAGCAGCGGCGTCTCGAACGGGCTGACGATGCCGATGATGTCCGCGACATCCTCAGCGATCTCCGGCAGCGTACTGCCGGCCGAATAGGTGGCTTTTCCAGTGAAAGACATGGGAAACTCCTTGGAGAAGGGACGAGGGAAAAGGGAACAGAGAGCAGGGGCAGGAGGCAAGGGGCAGGGGCAGGGAACAAGAGACAGGAAGCAGCAGACAGCAGACAGCGGACCAAAGCCCACCCACTCCCGTGGGTGGGTTCCGAGCGCTCACGCCGTCACGACGCGCCCGTTCCGCCGTAGGCGCAGATACCGCAGCAGATCGCGCCGATCACCGCTGGCGGCGGCTTCGTCGGCAGCTTCACTCGCGGGAGCCGACGTCAACTGACGCGACTTCGCCGCCATCGCCGCCGCGCCGGGCGTCGCACTCCTGCGAAACAGGTACGGCTTCATCCGCCGCAGCTCCTGCACCGCCGCGGCGACGTCCGGCTCATCCATCGCTTCGACCGCCGACTCCGTCAGCAGTCGCGCGACTTCCAGATCGACCGCATCGGCATCGGCGAGGATCGCGTCGATCTTCTGCCGCCGCTCCAGCGATTCGATCACCTGACGCTGCTGCGCCAGCTCGCTTTCCATCGACTTCATCTGCTCGCGCAAACCGCCAAGCTGCTGCTCGGCCGCCTGCGCTCGCTTGCGATAGCGGATCGACTCGGTCACCGGCACGAGCTTCACGCTCGATTCGGCGGCTGCTTCGGCGCTCGCGTCGATGGTGATGTCTTCCGCTTCGGCGGGAGAGGTGTCGATGGCTTCGGTTGCATTCGGTTGGTCTGACATGGTGACTCCTTGGGTTGGTGTGACAGTTGATTAGATCGCTGTGCGGGGCCGGTCCTGCCCGGCCGTGGCTTTAAGGGATGGCGTTTCACGGAGCCGCGGGAATTCAGGACCGGCCCCGCACAGCGCGACTTGATTTGAAGGTTGAAACTCGAAACCCGGAACCCGGAACCCGCAACCCTGAACCCTGAACCCGATCCCCCTACTCCACCGGGCATTCGTCGTATCCCAGCTCCGCGAGAATCTGCCCGCGCGGCACGCCGAGCTTCAGTTTCATCAGTGCGCTCTGGAGCCGATCCGTCTCGTTCTCCGGCAGCGGATTGGGCCAGTCCAGACGCACGCCGCGCTCGTGCGGCTCATTGGGCAGCACGCCCAGCGCGTCGGCAGCGTGCAGGATCAGTTCGCATATCTGCTCAATGCCGCGTCCGTAGGTGATGCGCTTCTTCTCCGTCCGGCTGAGCATGCCCATCAGCGTGACACGCAGCGCGTTCTCACTCGTGAGATTCCCCACGCGATCGCGAATCACGCCCGCGGCAACCGGCGTCACCGCGCTGGCCTTGTCCATCGCCTCGCGAATCTCCAGGATGTGCGCCTCTTCCGAAGGGCACGCCGCATCGCCGCCGAACGCTTCGATCGTCGCGTCCAGATTGTCCGTCGCCCACATTTGTCCGGGACCGACCGGGCGATCAAGAAAGTCCTCGATGCCTTTGCCCAGGTACATCTTGAAGGACTGAAACGTCACGCGATTGGCGCGGTCGCTCAGGCGCGTGTTCAACTCATCCTGAAGCGGCACCAGCGGCTCGACGTCGCTCAAGCCTTCGTAGAAGAACGGCTGGGGCAGGTTCTGAATATGCACGACCGGCACGCGCCCGATCGCATTGCCCGCCTGCGCGACAAGCCTGCGACTGCCTTGCACACCCAGGTAATGCCGCGATTCGTCAGCCGTCCACACTTCGGTGCATTCAACGGAAGCCCGGCGTTTCGCATCGACGCTTCGCCCCAGCACGCGATCGCGCAGGCGACCGAGCAGACCTGTGTCGTCAACCTGGTTCAGGGCCTGACGATAATGGAGGACGTATGCATCGAGCTTGCGGTAGTCGGCTGGATGAAGAACAGGGATTGCGCGTGGGGCTTCGATGACTTCGAGAACGAACAGTCGCGCCAGGCGCATGAGCGCGGACTCCAGCGCGTGCATGTCAAAAGAAGCGGCTCCGCCTCGTGCATTTGCTCCGAGAGATGGGAGGGGAGATGTCGCGCCAGGCTCGCGCGGTTGTGGGCGAGGAGCGGAGGCGGAGCCGCCGGGGTGATTGGCGTTGTTGGTCGAAAGGATGCGATGGATGGAATCGATGGAGCGGACCGCATCAGTTCGCAGAAGCACATCGACGTGACCGTAGATGGAGCCGAGCAGCGCGAGGTCTTGAAAGAAGGCGATGCCGCCGGCCGCGTCGAACACCTGCCTGAGAAACGTTTCCAGAAGCCAGGCCCGCTTGCTGTCTTTGGCGAGGCTCTGGAGCGTGAAGGGCCTGGAGAACATGAAATCAACCAGCGCGTGAATGCGCCAGGCGATGTCGTTCTCGATGACGATCTCACGGCGACGAAGTTGATTGACCGAAGGCAGCGCGGGCGGACGAGTGAGCCGCGCGGGCAGGCCACGCTCCTGGGCAAGGCGGTAGGTGCGGCCGGCCGCCTCAGCCTCGCTGCCTTCCGTCATGTCATTGCGATAGTAGTCCCACAGCAACTCGAGCCGGGGCAGCACCCGGTGCTGATGTTCCTGAATCAGAAAGTCCGCGAAGGCGGGTTTGAGGGAAGGCTCGGCTGCATCGGATTCGGCGAAAAGCTTGCGTGGTTGCGATTGCGGCATGGGTCGGCTCCGGTGAGCGGCAGGTGCTCACTAGGGGCCGAGGTGTCGCGTTTGCGCGCGCAAACGCGACACAAAGGAAATGACCATTGCTGGCAACCGGCGGCGCCGAAAGCGGTTACACACGAGGCCGATCCCGTCATTTTAGTTAGGATAAAGTTCGCATTTGTGCGCGCCTGACGGCGGCAAAACCTCAGGCACGGCATTTGAAGGCAAGACGGATTATCTCAGTCCTACACTTGCTTACATGTTCGATTGGTGATTTAATAAGCACACTATGGGTCGCTCTGAACAAGAACTAGACATTCTCGAAGGCATTAGCCAAATACTCGGCGGCGGATTGCAATTAAGTCAGGTATTTCAACATGCCATGGCCCTGCTGAGCGATCGGCTCAGCATTCAGCGGGCTTCGCTGTGCCTTTGGGATGACGCCATCGGGCAGGCACGCATTGTCGCGGCAGTCGGCCTGAGCAAGGCGGAGATGGAAAGGGGGCGCTACGGCCTGGGCGAAGGCGTGACCGGGAAGGTGCTCTCGTCGGGGCAGCCGCAGATCATCCCGGATGTCAGTCGGCATCCGGAGTTCTTGAACCGCACGGGCAGCCGGGAGCTGGGCGGCAAGACCGCCGGTGCCGCCGCCGATGGCGCGCCGCTCTCGTTCGTCTGCGTGCCGATCAAGGAAGGCGACCGCGTCATCGGCGCCATGAGCATCGACAAGCCTTACGTGGACGAATCGATGCTCGCCGCCGATGCCCGTCTGCTTTCGATCATCACCGGCTCGATCAGCCAGACCATTCGCATTCATCACCTGATGCAGCGCGAAAAGGACGAACTGCTCGCCGAAAATCAGCAGCTTCGCGAGAACCTGCACAGCAAGTACAAGTTCGACAACATCATCGGCTCCAGCCAGGCGATGCTCGATGTGCTCGCCACCATCGCGCAGGTCGCTTCCAGTCGCGCCACGATTCTGCTGCTGGGTGAAACAGGCGTCGGCAAGGAACTGATCGCCAAAGCGGTTCACTTCAACTCGCCGCGGCGCGACAAGCCCATGGTCCGCATCAACTGCGGTGCCCTGTCGCCGCAGCTATTGGAAAGCGAACTGTTCGGGCACATCAAAGGCGCTTTCACCGGCGCGGTGCGCGACAAGATCGGACGATTCGAAGCGGCCGATGGCGGGTCGATTTTCCTCGACGAGATCGGCACGCTCTCTTCCGAGCTCCAGGTCAAACTCCTGCGCGTGCTCCAGGAGCGCGAGTTTGAAAGGGTCGGCGACCATCGCACGGTGAAGGTCGATGTCCGCGTCATCGCCGCGACCAATCTCGATCTGGATGAGG
Organism: Phycisphaeraceae bacterium; assembly: GCA_040902585.1. Classification (GTDB taxonomy): domain Bacteria; phylum Planctomycetota; class Phycisphaerae; order Phycisphaerales; family Phycisphaeraceae; genus JBBDXA01. Next base: position 37,657 of record JBBDXA010000030.1, on the reverse strand, counting down.
AAGTCCGCAAAGGCAACTTCCGCGAAGACCTTTACTACCGGCTGAACGTCGTCACCATCAACCTGCCTGCGCTGCGGGCGCGGCGGGAAGACATTCCCCGGTTGATGGATCATTTTCTCGATCGCTACAACCGCGAGAACAACCGCACGCTGCGCAAGATCAGCCGGGATGTGCTCAACACGCTCTTGCGTTACCCCTGGCCGGGCAACGTGCGCGAGCTGGAGAACACGGTCGAGCGGGCGGTCGTGCTCAGCCAGAGCGATGAGTTCACCGAAGAGCTGCTGCCGCTTCAGATCAGAATGTTCGCCCATCAGGTGCGCGGCAACACCGCTGATGAATCCATCGAAGCCCAGGCCAACAAGATCGCCCGCCACGCCATCCAGCAGTTCCAGTCCCAGGAAGGCGAGATTTACAGCCTCGTCGTCAACGAAGTCGAACGGCAGCTCATCAGCGAAGCCCTGAGCCACAACAACGGCGTCAAGACGCGCACGGCTGATTTTCTCGGCATCAACCGCAACACGCTCAACAAGAAGGTCAAGGACTACGGCATCGACGCCAGCGAAAGCTGACCCAAGCCCGCCTGCGCCACCCGCGCCTCGGCGGTGCGATCGATGAATGCCTGAGCATCGGCGACCGTCAGCGGCCGGGCAAAGTAGTAGCCCTGCGCCAAGTCGCACTCCATCGCCTGAAGCTGGGCGATGTGCTCGGCCTTCTCCACGCCTTCGGCGGTCACTTCAATGCCCATGTTGTGCGACAGGGAAACGATCGCGTAGACGATCGCTGCGTACTCCCGGCGGGCGGACATGCTGGTGATGAACGAGCGATCGATCTTCAGCTCGTCCAGCGGGAAGCGATGCAGGCAGCCCAGCGACGAGTAGCCGGTGCCGAAGTCATCCATGGCCAGCCGGACGCCGAGGCTGCGCAGGCGGTGCAGGGTCGCGATGCCCGCTTCCATGTCGTTCATGAACGTGTTCTCGGTGATCTCGATGGTCAGGTCCGCCGGCCTGATCCCGGCGCGGGCGATGATCCTGGCGAGCCGCTGCGGCAGGTCGGGCTGCGCGAGCTGGCGGCGGGAGAGGTTGACGCTCATGGTCAGGCCGGCCGCGCCGCGCCCGCTCCGCTGCCAGATCGCAAGCTGACGCGACGCCTCCTCGAGCACCCACTGGCCGATGTCCAGGATCAGGCCGGTCTCCTCCGCGAGGGGGATGAAGTCCGTCGGCTCGACCGGGCCGCGCGTCGGGTGATGCCAGCGCAGCAGCGCTTCAAAGCCCTTGAGCCGGCCTGTTTCCAGGTGAACGATGGGCTGATACGCCAGGCTGAACTCGCCGCGCTCCAGGGCCCGGCGAAGGTCATTTTCCAAGGCCACGTGGTCGACCACCTGCTCGCGCATGGCGCGGTCGAACAGGGCCGCCCGTGACTTGCCGTCCGCCTTGGCGCGGTACATGGCGGTATCCGCGTCGCGGAGCATGTCCGCGGCGGTCGTGTAGGCCGCGTCATGGATGACGATGCCGATGCTGACGGAGGGAAACACCTCCTGCCCGGCGAGGATCAGAGGCGGCTCCAGGGCGCGAAGAAGGCGCTGGGCGACGCGCATCGCGTCGTCGGCGTGGCCGATGCCTTCGAGGAGGATGGTGAACTCGTCGCCGCCCATGCGCGCGAGCATGTGACCTTCGGCGGCGGGCTCGGCGGCGGCGACCGCGTCGAGGCATTGGTTCAGCCGTCGGGCGATCGTCATGAGCAGTTCATCACCCGCCAGATGGCCCAGGGTGTCGTTGATCAGCTTGAATCGATCCAGGTCCAGGAAGAGCAGCGCGAAGCGGTAGCCTTTATCGACGGCGGCGACGCCGAGCGACTCGTCCAGCCGGTCCATCAGGTGGGCCCGGTTGGGCAAGCCGGTGAGCTCATCGTGCAGCGAGCGATTGCGCAGGATCGCCTCGGTGCGGAGGCGTTCGGTCACATCACTCATCAGCCAGATCTCGCCGCCGGCGTACCGGTAAGCGGCAAACTCCACATCGCGCGGCTGCCCGTTGGCACAGGTGATGGTGACGGTCGCGGGCTCGACGAATCCGGCCCGGCGATACTGCTCGTAAAGCTGGCGCGCCTCAGCGGCGCGCGGGCCAAAGAGCGTGGTGAACCAGGCGTCCAGCGTCGCCAGCTCATCCCGGGCGTAGCCGGTGATCTGTTCGACGGCTTTGTTGGCGATGAGCTGCGAGCCCTCGCGGTGGATCGCGCCGGCAGGCAGATGTTCCACCATGGCATGAAGGCGCATCTGGCTCCGCTTGCAGGACACCTCCGCCTCGCGGGCCCGCTGCACCGCGCTGTAGAGATAACGCACGAACGTCGCGCTGGCGCCCAGCAGCGCCACCAGCACCGCCAGGTACCCGATCATCATCAGCCTTGCATGCCCGATCTGCGCCACCCAGCGGGCCGCGTCAAAATCCACGCCCAGCACCGCCTCGACGTTGCCTTCCTTGTCATACATGGGCACGAACGCGCTGACCCAGTGGCCCCAGCGGTCGGTTATCGGCTGGGCCGCGAAACCCGCGCGCCCGAGGAAGGCCCGCTCCAGGTCCGGATCGTCCGGCTCGTAGACCTCGCCGATCGCGGTGCGGCTTTCCCGTCGGCCTTCGTACAGGCCGTTGGCGTCGTAGTCCGTCTCCGAGTCGACCAGCAGCACGATCCTGCCGTCAGGCCTTTTGCGGAAGGTGTAGATGTCGTTCACGCGCGGGTTGGCGTCAAGCCAGCGGACCTGGGCCGCGATCATCGCCCGGTAGGCCGGATCGTCGGCCGGCGTGTTCAGCGACAGGTCCGCGTGGCCCATCTGGGTCAGTTCCCGGGCGTAGGTCGGCGCGTAGCCGCTAACCATCTCCTGCACCCGCCGCTGCGCTTCAAGCCCCGCGCTGTTCACCGCGAACCACCCGCCCGTCAGGATCACCGCCAGCAGGCCCCATTTCACCCGCCTGACCCAGGGCTGGCGATCCGTCACCACAAAGCGCAGGCCGATAAACAGCGCCACGGAGGCAGCGGCGAAAATCAGGTAATCCCAGCTATTGACCACGGTTTTCAGCCTTCCCTTCAAAGTGAATCAGACGAGCTATCGTCTCTGTTATCGGCGTGCCCCCGGCCGGAATACACCCGTCCCGATAGGGCAATCCCCGATCCCAGGCGAACACCCCGTGCGAGCAGGCAGCGGATAACCTGTGCACAGAGCGCCTGCAAAGCCCACCCACTCCCGTGGGTGGGTTCCGCCGCCCCCGACGTGCAACATGAACCTATTCCTCGGCATCGAAATCGGCGGGACCAAACTGCAACTGGGCGTCAGCACCGGCGACGGTTCACCGCTGGTCGCGCTGGAGCGGCGCGATGTGGTCATCGCGCTCGGAGCGCAGGCCATCCGCGATGACCTTGCCGCCGCGGGTCTCGCGCTCAAGAAACGCTTCGATCTGAAGGCGGTCGGTTACGGCTTCGGCGGGCCGATCGATGCGAGCAAAGGCGTCATCACGCGCAGTCACCAGGTCGAAGGCTGGGACGGTTTTCCAATCGTGCGCTGGACGCAGGAAACGCTCGGCCTTCCCGTGTTCCTCGGCAACGACTGCGACATGGCTGCCCTCGCCGAGGCCCGCTTCGGCGCGGGACGAGAATCGCGCTGCGTCTTCTACATCACTGTCGGCACCGGCATCGGCGGCGGACTGGTGATCGATGGCAACGTTCACGGCAGCGATCAACCCGCCGCCGCGGAGATCGGGCACCTGCGGCCGAGCCTTGATCCACTCGCGCCCGATGTCGAAGCACTCGCCGCCGGGCCGGGGCTCACTGCCGCGGCGCGCAACGCGATCGCTTCCATCCTCGCCGTCGGCGATCCGACCACCGAACGGGCCGCCGCCCTGCGCCTGCTGGAAATCGCCGGAGGTCTCCGCGCGCCGCTCACAGCCCGGCACCTCGCCGACGCCGCCAGCGAAGGCAACATCGTGGCCAGCCGCGTCCTGCGCCGCGGCACCGATGTCCTCGGCTGGGCGATCGCGCAGGTCATCACGCTCATCGCCCCGCAGACCATCATCGTCGGCGGCGGCGTCTCGCTGATGGGCGATGTCCTTTTCTACGAGCCGCTGCGCAAGGCAGTGGCGGCCCATGTCTTCCCACCGCTGCGCGATTCCTACCGCATCGTCGCCCCCGCGCTGGGTGAAGAAGTCGTCGTCCACGGCGCAGCCGCGATGGCGCGGGAACACCTGGAGTCAAATGGAGCCGCGAAACCGGGCCCTGCAATTGAGTCTTAATCCGTCCAGCCCGCCTTTTGTAAAGGATCTATTCAACGATCGCGCCTTGCGCCGCACCACCTTCGGCAACCGCCGGCCCCTATCGTTGCCCTGCCCCGGCTTGCGGCGCGCGGGCACAGCGGGGTTCGTCAAAATGAATGAAACGAACGTGCCTTGCGTCAATCGTGTGCATGGGACCGCTCCCGGCGGGTGAACCGCCAACTCTTATTATACCCGTCGCGACCGATTTGTAAAGGAAATATTTGGGTACCGGTGCGGGTACCGGTGCGGGTACCAGTTTACTTCGCCCATTGATAGATAATCCCGTCTGATTGACACGCCGGTAGAATGCTGGCATGAGCAAACCCAAGCCCGACATATCCGAGAACGCCGCCCGCATTGTACGTGAAGCCACAACCAAACATGAAGGGCCATTGCCTGCCGATCTTGAGCGAGCTTGGGAAGTGTGGTCGCGCGGCATCGCCAAGGTCGATCAACGAACAGAACGCTTCTGCGGGCTGCGTTTGAAGCAGGATTTGACGCCGGGGCGAACAAATCGCCAGGACGCCGGTAGTATGGTTTGATCTATTTAATGCAAGACATGGCACATAAACGCCAGCTCTCTCGACTGGCGTTTATTCATTTTGTTGGCAAGAGGGTGGGCTGAAAATCCATCTTCTGGTTAGGATTATGTACGCCTATTGATGACCCGTCCATCTTTTTGTCTACATCACTTGCAATCACCCGTCGATCCCGTAGAATGATTGCAGCTACAAGGAGCCCTCAATGAGTGAAAAGACAATTACCGTCAAGGACATCGCTGACCGGCGGCGAATTGCAGAAGCGAAACTGTTCGAGCTGGAACAAAAGGTTCGTGCGACACAGATTGAAATTAACGTTTTGCTGGAGTTAGAAGGCCATGTCGCGGGACAACGCGAATCTTCTGATCCCGCCGACAACAAATCTACTGGAAAAAAGGTGCCAACCGCCAGGATGATTCGGACCTTGATTCGTAATAACCCAGGGAAACTAGATCGGGCCGCTGTTGCTCTCGAACTGGAATCCAAAATCCAATCGAAGTCCACGGCGAAGCGGAGGATCATCCTCAACACTATCAGCAACATGATTAAAAGGGGGCGATTGCGCGAAGACGATGGCAAGCTCGTAATTCAGGTCAAAAAAGCTTAAGCCCCAAATTTACGCCGCGAACGGGAGTCGCGGCTGGCAATGGTGGAACAGGAGTCCACGCCGATGAAGAACTAATCAAAAAACCCACATCCGTGTAACAACGAAGCCGCCCCAAAAGGGACGGCTCGTTGTTGATCTTGAACCTTTACCTCCATCAGGGCGACTTTACTAGGGCTGCCCTGATGTACAAGAAAAGGGTCTCCAATGACTAATTGGCTACTTCGGTGGCTGGCTATTCGTCTGCGAAGAGTATAAGCCACATACAACTACTTTTCAACCCCTAAGAACGGCACAGGGCGGCTCGCGGCTTGAAGTTCTCTTGTCGAGGCCTCCCTGAGCCGTTGTCTTGCCCATCCCGAAAAGGTCATTCCGGCGAGCTTTGCAGCTTCGTCAAAGGCTTGCTTTTCCCAACCCTGCCGGGATGGTGCTCCAGCGCCCTACTCCGTTGGGATGCCGAAGAAGCTCTGCTTGCCGCGGTTGTCGCGCGAAGAAGGCAGGTTGATCTTCACCTGTTTCTCGTGCAGTGTCGGCTCGGCCCAGACGCAGTTGCAGAAGCCCGGGTCGCCGGCCGCGGCGACGATCAGTTCCAGCTTCTTCACGCCGGTGACATTCACCTGGAACGGCTGCACCTTGTTGCGCTCCTTCGTGGGCCTGGAGCGCCACAGTTCCTTGCCATCGCCCATGATGCGGAAGGTCACCTCGGAGTAAGGATCCTTTGCGATGTCGTTGATGCCCACCGCGCCGAGAAAGGTCTTGTACTTGCCGTCGATCGTGTAGGCGATCTGCGCGGGCTTGTCGCGATCGGGGAACACGGCAAGGCTGGCGGGCAGGTCGATGTTGTTGATGCGAATGCGGGTGATGGAGCCGAGCTTGCCTGATTTGCCGAAGGCCTTGGCGGAGACGATCTGTTCGTTGAGGGAGGCAAGCGTGGTGCCGCCGGCGGGGGCTTCGGCGCTGGCATCACTCACATTGCCGGCTCCGACGGCTGCCTGCGCCTGATCGCGTGACGGGACGAGCAGCTTCGCTTCGCCGTCGATGAGCTTGAGCGTGGCGGAGCGGAACTCGATGTCGGTGTTGAACCCGCCGAGGCCGGGGCGATAGGTTTCCTGCGTGCGCCAGGCGGAGCCGGTGAAGAGCAGCGGCGTGCCGTTCCAGCGCAGGAGGGATTGGCCGTCGAGGTCGGCTTCGATCGAGGCGTTGCCGGCCTTGACGCGCACGCGGATGTCGATGGTGTGGAGCTTGTCGTTAGTGAGCTTGTTGCCGGCGACGGCGGTGAGGTTGTCCGGGACGAGTTTGCCGTTGAGCGTTTCCAGGCCGCTGAGCGGTCCCTGGCGGGCGTAGCCGTCGATGATGAAGGCGACGTGGCGATCGCCGACGGGCAGCATGACATTGACTGACTCGTTGCCGGCGGTGCGGACGAATTTCACCTGCATGTCGTAATTCCCGCGCACCTGGATGGGCAGCCCGGTGCGGGCGAACTGGGCTCGCTTGACGCGCAGGCCCGTGGCCGTCCGTTCCCATTCGCCGGCCATCGGGTCCACCTTCAGATCGACAATCTTGAGCAGATCGACGGTCTGGCCTGGCTTGACGGTGCGCTGGGCGGCGGGCGGCAGCTTCACACGGAAGAGTTCGATGCGCTCGATATAGAACGGCTTCTGCTGCTCGCCGATGATGACTTTGAAATCCGCCCCGGTGGACTGGCGATTGAGGAAGTACGGCTCGGGCAGCTCGATGTCGATGGTGTTCCAGCCGGCGTTTTCACGGACGCGTTGCCAGGGCGGCTGGGTGTAAGCGCCGGTGCCGTTGTTGGGGAAGGTGACGCCGCCGTGCCCGTCGTACATGACGCCGACGAAGCCGTTGAGGCGCTCCAGCGCGGTGAGGCGGAGGAACCAGCGCTCATCGCTCTGCTCAGGAATCTCTCTCGCGATGCGGTCGTCGAGCTTCACGAAGAGGCTCGTGTCGTTCATGATGATCGCCTGCCGGCCCTGCATCGGGCCCTTGCTGAAGCGGCCGGTGTCGGCGTCGATGATTTCCAGACCGCCGGTCTCCTGCGAAGTGAGAAACGCCACGGGCTTGAGCTTGTTAAGGTCCAGCGTACCGCTCTCGCCTCCCACCGGTGAAGGCAGCGGGCCGGGATCGGAAGCGACTCTGCCTGACGACGATGGAATACTCACCGCCACCGCGCCGCCGAGCTTGTCCAGCGCCGGCGAGAGACCATTGAGCATGAGCTGGGCCTTGGCGGAGTTCAGATCGCTGCCGGTGTGCAGCGAAAGGTAATGCTTCAGGTACAGACTGGCGCGGGTGAGCATCTTCCGCTTGGCCGGGGCGGTGTTGGTTTGATCCGCCAGCGCGCGGTACCACTCGCCCAGGTCCCGGGCATCGTCTTCCTTCACATCCGCCAGGGCATCATCCGCCAGCAGCACGCGTTTTTTTAAGGTCTCATCCTTCGAAAGCAGGAGGAATGCATTCGCCTCGGCAGGGTCATCGAGTTCGGTGATGTAGAGCAGCACGAGTTCCGTCACCGTCGCCTGGTTGCCGGGCTTGGCTTCCAGTTCCGCGGCGAGCTTGTCGATGCGCACCTGAAGCCGCTGGCGTTCGAGCAGGGCATCGAGCGTGTCTTTGATGGGATCGTGGCGGTCGGACTTGATGAGCCGGGCGATGTTGAGGGCCCGGCGAAGGATGGCGGTGGCTTCGCTATGATCCTTCGCTTTGATTTTCAGCGCGGCCTGCTCCTCGGACACTTCGATGATCGCGGCCCCGACGGTGTTGCGCTCTTCGCCGCGGGCAGCGCCAAACTGCTTTTGATACAGATCGCCGATCTTGTCCAGGGCGTCGGCGGTGCGGTCAGGCATGTGCATCGCCAACGTGCGCATCGCCTGGACGGCGGTCGAGTAGCCGGCCGGATCGACCCGGCCCAGGTCGTACGCCGTCTCGCAGATGAGCGCGAGCAGCTTGGGCTGATTCGCCACCAGCGCGGCGCCTTGGAGAAGCTCCTGCGCCACGGCCACATCATCACTGCGATCGGGCGACAACCGGGCCGCCTTCACCTTGGAACCGTAGAGCGAATCGAACACCGCCTGAGCGTCATCGCCGATGGCGGCGAGCGGGCTGATGGCGAAGGCCGTGATCGCGAGGAGAAAGGTGAATCGCATGGATCGACTCCTTGTTCACTGAGGATAACGCAATTCGCCCCATTTCAGACGTTCGCCGGTGCCAAGTTACAAAGGCGTGACGGGAATTCTGACTCCCCTCCCTCTTAGGGAGGGGCTGGGGGAGGGTTGAGCGCACAGCCTGCCAACCGCGTCGTTGTTCGGCCCATCATTGAAAGTCCCAGCGCCCGACCCTCCCCTAACCCCTCCCTGAGAGGGAGGGGAATCGGAGCCGCGTCTGACTCCCCTCCCTCTTAGGGAGTGGTCGTCACACCTCCCCGCGCCCGCCGCGCTTGCGCTGCGCCTCGCGAAACACACTCGGCGGCTGCCCCGTCTCGCGTTTGAACCACACGCTCAAATACTCCACGTGATCAAAACCCACCTGCGCAGCGATGCGCGTCAGCGGCAACTGGGTTTCCACCAATAGCTGCTTCACCAGATCCAACTGCACCCGGCGAATCTCGTCGTGAACCGTGTGCCCCAGCCAGCGGCGGAAGCGCGCATCCAGCGCCCTTCGAGACAGGCCCACGTGCTCGACCACCTCCTCGACCTTGATCCCTTTGCGAGCCGCCTCACGGATAAAACGCACCGCCTGGATCACTTCCAGATCCGCCACCGCCAGCGCGTCAGTGGACTGCCGGCAGACGATGCCCAGCGGCTTGATGTGATACGCATCGGGCGCGACCTTGCGGCCAGCCATCATGCGATCGAGCAGCTCAGCCGCGACATAACCCGTGCGCTCGGAGTCGGGCGCGATGCTCGACAAGGGCGGCTCGGAAAGATCGCACAACAGCTCATCGTTATCCACCCCGATGACCGCGACCTGATCGGGCACGGCGACGCCGATCTCCCGGCAGGCTTCGAGAATCTGCCTGCCGCGCATGTCGTAACACGCCATGATGCCCACCGGTTTGGGCAGGCCGTTGACCCAGGTCGCCAGTGCTTTGTGTTCATCGCCCGCGCGCCGCCGACCTTTACCGCGCGGCGGATAAACGTGACAGTCATGGCCGGCCTCGTGCACATGGGCCGTGAAATGATCGCGGCGATCCTGCGACCAGCGGAAGCGCGGGTCACCGCAAAACGCCAGGTGCCTGTAGCCGCGCTCGAGCAGATGTTCAGCCGCGAGCGTGGCGATGGCGGCATCATCGGTTTCGACCATGGGCGCGTCGAGCGCCAGCCGGGCGGCGCTGAGATCGATCACAGGCAACCCCCGCGCCATGACCGCGCGGGCGATCTGACTGTTCTCCATCCGCGCGATGATGCCATCGCCCTTCCAGCGCGCCAGCCAGTCGAGTGCCGCTTCGCCCCGGCTGCCTTCGCGCAGGTAGATTTCCCAGGTGCCATGCTCGTGCAGGTAGGAGCGGATGCCGTGCAGCAGGCCGCGGGCATATTCGTTGGAGGTTTCGATGATCAGGGCCACGCGGCGGCTTCGGGGCATGTCAAGGCTCCGATTCCCCTCCCTCTTAGGGAGGGGTTAGGGGAGGGTCGGCCGTGGGGCTTTCAACAATGCGCCCTGCAACCACGCGGTTTGCAGGCTTTTGCGCTTGACCCTCCCCCAGCCCCTCCCTGAGAGGGAGGGGAGTCAGTCACGGATGTTATGCGTGATGATAAAGAACTCATGGCTATTCTCCTACCCCGCGGCGTAAGATTCATCCAGCGTCAAGAGCCTGACGCCAGGGAGCTCGCCATGACTCGCCCATATGAATACCACCGATCGCCCGCCGCCTCGACCGGCTTCACGCTGATCGAGATGCTGGTGGTCGTGACGATCATCACCATCCTGCTGGCGCTGCTCCTGCCGGGGCTGGGCCGCTCGCGGGACGTGGCGCGGAACAGCGTGTGCATGAACAATCTGCATCAGCTCGGCGAGGCGATCGTCGTCTACGCCAGCGCCAACCGTCAGTACGTGCCTCATCACACCGATCCGAACGGCCCGTGGCTGTGGGATATGTCCAAGACTTCCACGTTCATGCTCGCCGCCGCCGCCGACAACAAGTACGACCTCTTCTACTGTCCCACCAACCCCGAGCAAAGCGCCCAGGTCCTCTGGCAATGGAGCGGCAACTACCGCGTCACCGGCTACTTCTTCATGCTCCGCCGCGCCAACGGCTCGCTATCGGGCTCAGCCGGCTTCACAGGCGGCGATCGATGGGTCAAGACGATGAATCCGAAGAACTACATCCCGCAAACGCAGGAACTGGTCAGCGACGCCATCCTCTCCACCGGCAACGGCGCCAACTTCACCGCCATCAGCGGCGGCTGGTCCACGCCGCACAAGAGTGCCCACCTCGAAGGCGCCAAGCCGACCGGGGGCAACCAGCTCATGTTCGATCTGCACGTAGAGTGGCGACCGCTCTCGCAGATGATCATCCAGCACAAGTCGCCCGAGCACTGGTTCTGAGCCTCGGCACATGAAGCGAGCCGCCGCAAGCCGCGACGCTCACTTCGACTTGTACACCGCCTCATGCTTCCGCGCCGGCACCATCACCTTGTAGCTCTTCCCATCCCGCTCGACCGACAGCACCACGTGATGCCCTTCGCATTCGTTGCCCTTGGTGTGGTTGGCGATCTTCTCATCCGTCGAGTTGTTCTGCACATCCTTGCGAAGATTCTTGTGGACCTGATAAATCGCCTGGATCGAAGGCGCAGCCTTCACCGCCAGGAACGCCAGCGGCTGGCAGCCCTTGGTGTCGCCGTTGTTGAAAACCGCGACCGTGGGCTTGACGCTCTGAATGAGCAGCGGGTTGTTGCTCGCATCCAAGCCGTGATGATTGACCTGGTACACATCGACTTCGCCGACGAGGTTGAAAGGTGACACCAGCTTTTCTTCCACGTTCCATGTCAGGTCGCCGCAGTCGAGGAAATCAAAATCGCCGAAGCGGATGAGCAGCACCACGCTGTTGGCGTTGTCGCTCTTGTCCTCGGCCCGGCGAACCGGATTCTTCGCCAGCTCGTGTTCGTTCTTCTTGTGGTCCTTGGTGGGCTCGATGAACTTCTGCCGCGCGCCCAGGCAGGTGATCGTCACCGGCAGCGGCTGGGGCGCAGCGTTGGTCACGGTGCGAAGCAGCGAAAGCTGATCGCCCGGCTGGATCACATGCCGCTTCTTCACTTCCATCTTCACGTACTCATCAAACCCCGCGCCCGCTTCCTGCTTGCGCTCGTCATGATGGCCGTTGTCGTAGAGGTTGAAGATGGGAATGAGCTTGGAGAGCTCGGCTGCCCCGCCGAAGTGATCGCGGTGGTAATGGGTGATGATGACGTGATCGATCTGCGTGAGCTTGGCGTCTTCCTTCGCGACTTTGGCAATGCGGCCTGAGTCGCGCCCGCCGGGGTTGCCTGTATCAATAAGGATCGATTCACCGGCAGGGGTGACGAGCAGCGTGCTGCCGCCGCCTTCGGAGTCGATCCAGTAGATGTCGAGCCTGCCGTCGGCCTTGCCGGCGAAGGCGGCGGGGGCGGGGAGGAAAACGACGATGAGGAGCAGAGCAAGATGGCGAAGCATGGGCGACTCCAGTTGGGGCCGGTGGAACGGTGAGTTTGTCCGGTCATGATAGACGACGAGGGGTCATGAGCCGATACTATATGAGGCATGCCCAATGTGAAGATCATGTCGCAGCGCGAAGGCACCCCGCGGGTGGGGCCGCCGTTGACGCCGAGTGCGACGCCCGGTCAGCGGGTGGCGATGTGGATCGACCTGATGCGGGCGAGCGACGAGCTGCTGCTGGCGGGGCTGCGCCGGCGAATCGGGCCGGGCGGCGATGTGGTCGCGGCCTGCCGGGCGTGGTACGAGCGCGAAATGGACGAGCGCGACGCCCGCCGGCTGAAAGAGGGCGTGTACCCGCGATATCCGAAGGGGCGGCTGTGATCTCCGCGACACTGCTCGATGCTGTGAGGTTTGTCTGGCGAACGCTGGAACCGATCGGCGCGCCGATGGCGCTTGTCGGCGGGCTGGCATTGTCGGCGTGGGACCGCATCCGGGCGACGCGTGATGTGGACATCCTGCTGGCAATCGCGCCGGCTGATGTTCCCGCCATGCTCGAACGCCTCACCGCCGCCGGCCTGCGACTGAAGCAGTCCCAGCCCATTTCGCTCGGGCCGATCGAGCTGATTCAGGCTCTTTACCAGCCCGCGGGAGCGATGTTCGAGATTCGCATCGATCTGCTGATCGCCAGCGGCGGGTTTCATGTGCAGGCGCTGTCGCGGAGCCTGCCGCTGCAAATCCCCGGCTGGGACGAGCACATCCGCGTCGTTTCCTGCGAAGATCTGATCCTGCTGAAACTGCTGGCGGGTCGGGTCATCGATCGTGTCGATGTCGGCGAACTCCTGCGCGCCAACGCGGCACATCTCGACAAGATCTATCTCCTGCGATGGGCGAACGAACTCCAGGTTGAACCGGCACTGCGCGAAGCCTGGAACGATGTGTTTCCCGCGCAGCCGTTGTGACCCACCTTGCTGATCGCAAGCAACGCGAAAGCAAACAGCCCCCGGCCTTGCGCCGAGGGCTGTTGTCGCTGACTTCTGACTTCTGACCTCTGCCCTCTGTCCTCACTCCAACGGCGTGATCCAGATGTTGCGGAAGCGGATCGGGTTGCCGTGGTCTTGGATATTCAGCGGGAGTTTGTCTTCGTGCGGGGAGTACTTGGTGGGCTTGCGGTGTGAGACGACGCCGACGAGTTCGTAATTCTCCTGCACCTTCACGCCGTTCCAGATGACGGTGACGCTGGCGGGGCGGATGAGTTCGCCGTCCTTAAACTTGGGAGAAAGCCAGGTGATGTCGTAGCTGTTCCATTCGCCGGGCGGGACGGAGGCGTTGAACTTGGGCGGGTTCTGCCCGTAGACGGAGCCGGCCATGCCGTCGGGGTAGGTCGCGTTCTTCCAACTGTCGAGCACCTGGATTTCGTACTTGCCCATGATGATGATGCCGGAGTTGCCCCGGCCCTGACCGTCGCCCTTGACTTCCTTCGGCGCAGCCCACTCGATGTGGTAGTGGGCCGAGGCGAAGGATTCATTCGTCGTCAGGCCGCCCTTGGCGATCTCGGCATAACCGTTCTCGATCTTCCAGTTGCACTTGGCGTTCATGGTCTTGCCGTCGAAGATGATGATCGCGTTGGCCGGCGGCTTGGCGTTGAGGTTGGGCTTGATGTCTTTCTTGTCCGCCAGGGGAGGCTGCGGGCGCGAGGGGTCGTGAACGAACCATTCGCTGCCGGGGTTCTTGCCGTCGTCGTAACCTTTCACTTCGACTTCCTGGCCCCACGCGTCCTTGACCTTGGCGGTCTTGTCACCAGCAACGGCGAAGGAGGCGAACGCGAACAGACCGATGGCGACGATCGGCAGCGTCAGACGAGGCGAGCGCAGCAGGTGCAACATGAGAGTCTCCTGAATGGGTGAGCGAATGGAAGAGGAACTCGCCTGGCCGCGAATGGGCGGCAGGCGGACAAACAGTCTAACAACAGGCGGGGATACGAGAAATGAGGGCGCGGCGTTCAGGGCGTGCAAAAGGTGACGAGCGAGGATGCGCGGCGGCGGGACTACTTGCTGTCGTCCTTCTTTTCGTCGTTCTTTCCGTCCATCTTCTCGTCCTTGAACGGGCTTTCGGTGGTGATGGTGCCGTCGGGCAGTTCGTAGTAGAGCTTGCCGTTGTGGCTGTAGACGTTGGGCAGGCCGAGGCGGCGGTTTTCTTCCTGGGCTTTGTGAACGGCGCGGTTGCCGATCTTGAGCATTTCAAGAGTCTCACGCACATGTTCTTCGCTTAGCTTGCTTTTCATGGCTGTTCACCTCGCATGGCGATCTGAAACCACTCGAACTGCTCCACATTATAGACTTCAACTTCCTCTTTCTCACCAGCGGCGACGAGATCGAAGCTTCGTCCTCCGTTGAAGAATAAACGCCAGCGATCGACGGCTAGCCGGTAAATGTTCCAAAAATTGCGGAGGCTGCGGGTGTATCGCCGCTTCACGTCGTCGTCTGGAACGAAATGCCCGCCTTTGCTGACTCTGGTTTGAATGCGCTTCATACTCGCGCCGGCGGAACTCAAGAAGATCATATTCAAGGAAACGGTAAACCCTGCCTGTCGGCAACGTTCGATCGTGCGGCGCAGAGTCAGTCCTGACAATGTTGACTCAAGAATAAAGTCATTGCCATCAGTGATGACCTTATCGAGCCTGCGCAAGAACTCACGCCCCGCGCTGACTGCGACGGCGGCGACATCATCAGGTGAAAGCTCCGCCGCGATATCGTCGGCATTCAAGAACGGCCAATTCTGCATCGCAAGAAATTCGCGCGCGAACGTCGTCTTCCCCGATCCGTTCGGCCCGCCCAGGATGATGCATGTTTTTGCCATGAGTTCGTTCCAGGTCACAACCCAGACGAGGAGCGCCAAGCCGCGAGCGGCTACTTCCACGTCTCCACCGCGCGCACCAGCAGTCTTACCCCGTAGCCCGTCGCCCCGCGCTGGTACAGCGGGCCATCACCTTTGCGGTCCGCGGTGCCGGCGATGTCGATGTGGGCCCAGGGCACCGTTTCCTTCTTCTTGAAATCACCATCCTTGGCGACGAAGAAGGAGAGGAACGCCGCGCCCTGGATGGGGCTCGCTTCGCGTACCGGGCTGCTGTTGATGAGGTCAGCGTGGTGGCCGCGCATCTGGTCGCGGTGCTCTTCCCACAGGGGCAGGTGCCAGAGTCGTTCGCCGGTGTACTCCGCCGCGTCGAAGAGGTGCTCGCGCAGCTTCGCATCGTTGACAAACGCCCCGGCCATGTGCGAACCGAGAGCGACCACCACGCCGCCGGTGAGCGTCGCCAGGTCGATCACCGCGCGGGGCTTGAACGTCTTGCAACCATACGAAAGTGCATCAGCGAGGACGAGCCGACCTTCCGCATCGGTGTTGGTCACTTCGCAGGTCACGCCGTTGTAGAACTTGATGATGTCCTGCACGCGGTAGGCTTCGCGATCGACCAGGTTCTCCGCCGAGGCGATGATCGCGGTGACGGGCTGCGCGAGCTTGAGCTTGGCGATGGCGTGCATCGCGCCGATCACAGCCGCCCCGCCACACTTGTCGTACTTCATCGTGGTCTGACTGTCCGAAGGCTTCAGCGAGTAGCCACCGGTGTCGAAGGTGACGGCTTTGCCGACGAGGAGAATCGGCGATTGCGGATTGCGGATCGCGGATTGCGGATTGTTCTTTCCCTTGGCCCTTGGCCCTTGGCCCTTCCTCCCTTTCCACTGCATCACGATCATCACCGGCGGCGTCGAGCCGCCCGCGCCCACCGCACACAGCCCGCCCATGCCCATTCTTTTCGCCTTCTTCGCATCAATCACTTCGCACGTCAGCCCGACCTCACGCGCCATCTTCCTACAGAACTCGCCGAGGTAAACCGGGTTCGCCACGTTCGGCGGCGTCGAGGCCAGCGTGCGCGTCAGGTTCTGCGACTCGGCGACGATCGCACCTTGACGGGCACACTTAAATAGTTTCGATTCCACATCCACCGTGAGCGCCGCCGCCTTCTTCGCGTTCTTGTCGCCGCCTTTGCCGGCCGTGCCGCGGAAGGTGACGAACTCGAAGTTGCCCAGCACGACGCCTTCGCCCAGGGCCGCGGCGCAGGCATCGCTGTCCGCATCCTTCTGCCCGGCGAGCGCGGGGGCGATCATGACGGAGATTCGATCCAGGCCGGCGCTGAAGGCGGTGTTCACGAGCTTCGCACCGGCGATGCGCACCGCATCACTGGCGCGCTCGCCGTCGCCCAGGCCGACGATGTACGCCCGCGCTGCGCCCTTTTCGGGATAGAGCGCGGTGACGGCCCCGCGCGCGGTGCTGAGTTCGGATCGCTTGATCGCCTCAGACAGTGCGCCGCCGAGGTGGGCATCCAGGGCCTTGTAGCCCGCGGGCAGGGACTTGGTCTTATCGAACAGGCCGATCGCCACGGCAGCGGAACGGGAAGCCTTGGCGTCGGCGATGCGGATGGACTGGTACATACTTTCACTCCTGAGTGCAGTTGGAATTGCGGAAGAAGAGCGATCAGCATAAGGCAGACGGCTAAGGCTGCAACGCACAGCAGAATGCTGGAGCACCATCGGGGCATAATGCTGGAGCACCATCCCGGCAGGGTGGTGCTGAGCGTGGAGCACCATCCCGGAAGGGTGGTGCCTGCTGCTGTTCGCGCCGCCCTTGAGCACCGCCCTGCCGGGACGGTGCTCCAATGCATCCCTTGCAGCTTTGAACGCCTCGGGCGGCAAATCCCGTAAGATCAGCGATTCGTTACGATCTGCTACACTAATGTGCTTGCCGTTTGTCCAACCTTACTTAGACCCTGGGCCGCCGCAGGAGAAGAAAGCGGGCGGTCTCTCAACCCCAGCCTCACAGGAGACTTTCAGATGAAGATTCGGCAATCGTTCCAACTCACCGCCTGTCTCGCCGTCGCGGCCGCGGTCGCCTTTGCTTCGCCGCCGGCCCGAGCCGCGGCCATTGATGTGAAGGTCGATGTCCCCGCCTTGCGCTGCATTCAGACCTCCGCGGTCGGCGAAGGCAAGACCGATGAGGTCTACCTCCTCGTCACCGGCATCGCGAGCGGCAAGGCGTTCAGCGCTCAGTTGCCCGAAGGCAAAACCCTCAAGAGCAGCCCGAAGCAGACGCCCATCGACGACAAGACGGCGATTACGCTGTGGCAAGGCAAACTCGAAGACGGCCAGTTCGTCGTCGTGACCGCGGTGCTCATGGCGGGCACCAAGGCGGACGGCAAGGCGTATTTCGAGAAGAAGGCCGCGGCCGACAAAGCCCTGGGCGCGCTGAGCGCCAAATCGATCAATGAAGACGGCGTCGAGAAGCTCCGCAAAGACCTGAACAAGGCCAGCGTCGCGTTCTTCAAGGCGATCGATGAACTCTACCCCAAGGGCAAGGGCGACACGTTCCTCGGCTCGTTCGACGTGATCGTCGCCAATGTCGATGGCGATGTCGTCAAGCGCATCGTTCCCGTCGGCCTGCTCAGCGGCGAACACTACGGCATCAAGCCCAAGCGCTACAGCAAGATCAAGTACACCCGCGAAAACGTCCTGATGAAGGACGCCAGCGGGCAGTGGTACGAAGCGCAGATGGACCCGGTCTCTCTCGAAGAAGATCGCATTCGCGTGAAGACTTTGGAAGTGGAAATGATCAAGCCTGCCGGGGCGGAGGCGGAAGTCCGCAACGTGACCGACTACCTGTTCGACGTGCGCGTGTTCAAGGGCAAGGTGGCGACCAAATGGCTGCTCAACGGCGACCACCCGGGGCCTTCGATCGTGCATGACTACTGGGACTACGCGGAGTGAACGCGTGATTGAAATCAGATGAATGATCAAGCCCGGATGATGAAAGTCGTCCGGGTTTTTTCATGTCGATTCCCTTGCTAACGTGCAACAACCACATGCTACCGCGTAGCATCATTGGCCTATGCACAGATTCGGAACGTGGAAATCGAACAATGGCTTTGAACGACCTATGATGAGACGCCCTGTCTAACGACAGACGATTCCTGTAGCATATCGACTCGCTACATCGGAGCACCGAGCAGACGGCACCCCATCAAGAGTGGATAAGCAAATGGCCGGAAAGAAAAAGACCGCAAAAAGGAAAGCCGCGAGAAAAGCGACGCAAGCTGCCACCGCGACGTCGAGCCCCGACAAACAGCGTCCCAAGATGGCCACGGGAGAACTTGAGTTCTTCTACCAGAAGGGCAACCACTTTCGCGTGATCCATGCCGATGGTGTACACGGCGGAGTGGTTCCGACTGGGAAGCACATTCATATGGCATTCTTCAATGAACGAAACCCCATACCACAAAGTCAGGTGTTTTCCGTTTCAGCGGGTCGATTATCGGAAACGGCGATTCGCGAACATTCAAAGAAAGGGGTCGTACGCGAGGTCGAATGTGACGTGATTTTGACATTGCCCACCGCTAAGGCACTACGCGAATGGCTCGATAAGATTATAGCGGCCGCCCAGGCGATCAAGGACGCAACCGGCAAGGATCAAGAATGACTGCGCTAGCCACAAGTGACATTTTTTTCGAAACGGACCCGCTCCCAACTGGAACGCGCGGCCGCATTCACGGTGTCATCAACGACACCGTGGTCCAATTACCAGCGGGCTCAAACGCCCGCGTTCATGGGCGTTTTGTACTCACCTCCCATGCACCAGCAGTACAGGCCACGGGGGCGCAGGCACGGTTCATTCAGCTTGCCGATCGGTGGGAAACTGAAACCCAATACATGTCTTCGCTGCAATCAAAGTTGCGCCACGATGACTATCTAAAGATCATTGCAATGGGCCCTTCGGTCCTACCCATGATCCTCCAGAGAATGGGCACGAAGCCAAACTACTGGTTTCTTGCACTTCGATCATTGACAGATTGTGACCCTGTCAGGGAAGATCACCGGGGCGATATGTGGGCCATGACTCAAGACTGGCTTGGTTGGGGGAAACTACATGGCTATACCCGTTAATTGGGCCAGTTTATACCGATATTTTCCAGGCCTACTCAACTCGAAGTCCTTCGTACCAAAGAGCAGGGCAACGCCACAAGACGTCAAGTATCCTCCTCCGTATAACTGTGTCGCACACGCCTTAATGAAGAACTCCGGCTATTATTGGCCTGAGACGGACGGAATGTGGTTTGACGGCATATCTCGCGACGGCTCGATTGATTCGATCATCGACGCCTTTCGACTTCATGGTTACGAATTGTGTAACGATGGTTCACTGGAGCGACAGGTACAGAAGATTGCTATCTATGTGAGTCGCAACGGACCTGAGCACGTTGCAAGGCAATTGGGCTCCGGCAAATGGACAAGCAAACTGGGAGAAGGCATCGACGCTCAGCACGCTCTATCCGATCTTGAAAGCGATCTCTATGGAAAGGCCACGATCTTCATGGCCAGGCCGAAAAGTAAGAAGGTGAAGCCAAGGCGAAAACGCCCACGATGATTGGCAATGACTGATTTCTTGCGGGCCGAGCGATCGGGCCAATTCACCCTGCACAGCAACCAATTGTTCCGGCACAGCGTTTTGAGCCGCGGTGTTTTCACCGCTTCACCCATTCCTCGTCGGGCTCTTTCTCTCTATCGTGCCCCACCTGTTTCGCATCCAGCGTGAAGTGAATCGTGGTGCCCTTGCCCAGTTCGCTTTCCAGCCAGATGCGACCGCCGTAACACTCGACGATGGCTTTCACGCTGGCGAGGCCGACGCCCCGGCCGGCGACGTGGTGCGAGCCTGAATGCTGGGCCCGGCGGAAGACATCAAACACGTGCGGCTGATCCTCCTTCGAGATGCCCCGGCCCGTGTCGCGCACGAAAAACTTCACCGCCCGCTCATCGCACGTGAAGCCGACGGTGATCAGCCGATCCTTCGCGTCGAGCATGTATTTCACCGCGTTGTCGAGGAGGTTCTGAAACACCTGCCGCATGCGGTTGCGCTCGGCGTGGATCGTCGGCAGCGTGCCTTGGATTTCCATCGTGATGCGGTTGGCTTCCAGATCGAAGCAGAGGTTGGTGCGCACCTCATCGACCAGCCGATGCAGATCGACCTCTTCGCGCTTGCCCGGCCGGGTGCGGATGCGGCTGAGTTCCATCAGGTCATTGAGCAGATCAATCTGCACCTTCGCGTTGGCGCTGATGCGCTCGAGCTTGCTCAAGGCATCGTCGGCGAGCTGCGACTTGTACTTGGCCAGCAGCATGCCCGCCATGCCGTCGATGTTGCGCAAGGGCGCGCCCAGGTCGTGGCTGACGGCGCGGAGGAATTCGTTCTTCTCGCGGATCTCCGCTTCGAGGCGGTCGTTGGCATCGTTGAGCTGGGCGGTGCGGGCGACGACTTTGCGCTCCAGGTCTTCGTTGGCGGCGCGCAGGTCGCGGTGGGCGACTGAAAGCTTCGATGCCATGTCATTGAAGGCGTGGCCGAGTTGGCCGAGCTCGTCGTGCGAAGTCACCGGGACAGGCGGCGGATCTTCGCCCTGCCCGAGGCGCACCGTGGCCAACATCAATGCCTTCAGCGGCGCAGTCCAGCGGCGCACGGCAAGAAGCACCAGCGGCAGACTGAGCGCGCAGACCACGCCGGCCGCGAGAAACTGCGTCCAGCGCAGTCGCGACAGGGCATCGGGCAGCGACGTCTCGCGCAGGCCCAGCAGCACGAAGCCTTCCAGACTGCGGGGCACATCGGTGCGATTAGGCGGGTTGAAAATCGGCGTGCGGCGAACGATCGTCTCGCCCGATTCGCCGAAGGACATGACCTGGTCGACGTCGATCGCGCCGTTCACACCGCTCAGGCCGGTCTGGCGGGTGAATTGGGACCACGCTTCGGTATCGATCGAACGGCGATGAAGGACGCGCTCTTTCGGATCGGTGATGACCACGAACGCAAGCCGCCGTTCGAGGAAGAGCGCATCAAGCACCTGCTGAGCTTGCGGCGTCCAGCCTTCGTTGAGGCGAGCGGTCAGCGCGGTGGCGACGGCCTGGGTCAGGTTGCTGACGTTGCGATAGTGCGTCTCGGTCAGGGCGGCGTGGGCCATGCCGTTGAGCCACAGGGCGCACAACAGCGTGGGCACGATGACCATCGTGAGAGTCCACAGCGCGACCTTTCGCTGCAGGGAGTAGCGCAGGGTGATCGGCGTCGTGACCGGGGACGACTTCTCAGTTGGGGCCTCCGCCTCCGCCATGCTCTTGCTCCATGTTGCCGATCTGAACGGACTCGGCACAGTCCTCTCTCCTTATAGATCGGCTGATTGCAGGGGCCGCTGAGGTGGGGTTGAGGCTTTTATAGGGACGTGAGGCGAGGGAGTCAGGGTGGTTGATTAGGGTGCCCGGCATCGTGCCTTGGGTGCCACAGGTCAAGGAGGCTCTGCGACGCAGACCCGTGCGCTGCGGCCTCGCAGACATAAGGCTCATCGCAGACACAGGGTTCCTCGCACGGGTCTCCTCGCAGAGCCTCGTCGAGTCGTGGCAACCGGCACCGCGCTTGTGTCATCGCGCCCTGAGCCGATAGACTGCGTGGCATGGTGCCAGCTTCGGCCTATCCAATCGTTCGCGCGGGTCTGACACCTCGGCTGACCGCGCTTGCCTGCGGTGCGATCCTGTGTGCCGCGCTGTCCGGTTGCGGCTCCGGTCCGGCGATTGACAATCCGCAGCCTGTCTCAGCCGACGCCTACCGGGCGACGTTTGATGCGGGCGTCCTGGTCCTGCGCGATCATGGCTTTACCGTGAACCGCCAGGACTACCGCTTCGGCCGCATCACCTCCAAGCCCAAGCCTTCGCCGAACGTGACGCAGTTCTGGACCGCAGACAACGGCACATTCGATCAGGCCATGAGCAGCTCGCTCAACAATCAGAGACGAATCGTCACCATCTCGCTCACGCCAACCAAAGGTGAAGGCGATGGCCAGGCGAATGAAACGGGTGCGTATCTCCTGCAAGTGGAGGTCGAACTCCAGCGCCTGTCGGACACGACTCGCCGAATGACCGGATCGATGGAGGCCTACTCGGTGTCGCGCAATCTGACGGATCGCCCGGATGAGTTTCGCCGGGCCAACGTGCCGACGCGGAAGTTTTACCTGCTCGAAAAGGACACGCCGATGGAGCAGCGCATGCTTGCGGATATTCTCCAGCGCGCGGCGGAGCTGAAGCCGGTGAAGGTTGAGACGCAGGACTGACGCGGGTAATTCGCTCGGGTGATTGGCTCGGGTGATTGGCTCGAGTGATTGGCTCGGGTGCCACGGGTCGACGAGGCTTGGGGAGTAGACCCGTGTCGAACAACCTGCGACTCACGTTTCATACAAGACGCCACGCCCACCGCACGGGTCTCCTCGCAAAGCCTCGTCGAGCCGTGGCACTCGGAGATAGTCCTTTCCTTGCGACAATCTGTCGCCTTCGCCCCGCATCGCCCATCTCCTATCATGCCGACATGCCTGCTCTCCAACGACAAACGCTGCGCATCGGCCACTCGCCTGATCCCGATGACGCCTTCATGTGGTATCCCCTCGCGAATTTCCCCGATGGCACCGGCCCCGGCGGCAAGTCGTACACGCCCACCATCGACACCGGGCCTTACGATTTCGTTCACGTGCTCGAAGACATTCAGAGCCTGAACGATCGCAGCGAAAAAGGCGAACTGGAGATCACCGCGATTTCCATTCACCAGTACCCCTACATCGCGGACAAGTACGCCATGACAAGCTGCGGCTCATCGATGGGCGACGGCTACGGCCCGATGATCGTCGTGCCCGAATCCAGCCGCTTGCGGCTTAGCGATCTCGACGGTGCCCACATCGCCATCCCCGGCCTGCGCACCAGTGCCTACCTCGCCCTCTCCCTGCTCTTGAAAAAGAAACCCGCGAAGGTCTCCGTGGTGATGTTCGATGAAATCATCCCGCAGGTGGCGGCGGGCAAGTTCGATGCCGGGCTCATCATTCATGAAGGCCAGCTCACCTACGCGGATACTGGTCTGAAAAGCCTGATCGATCTGGGCAAGTGGTGGACCGAAACCCGTGGCCTGCCGATGCCCCTGGGCGGCAACGCCATTCGCCGGGACCTGGGTCAGCCCGCGATGGGCAAGATTTGCACCGTGCTGCTGAATTCGATCAAGTATGCCTTGGAGCATCGCGACGCAGCGGTGGACTACGCGATGAACTACGCCCGCGACATGGGCAAGGAGCTGGCGGATCAATTCGTGGGCATGTACGTGAACAAATGGACGCTCGACTACGGCCGGCGCGGGCGCGAAGCGGTGAAGATGTTCCTGCGCGAAGCGGTGGTGGCGGGGCTGGTGCCTGAGTGCGGCGAGGTTGATTTTGTGGAACCGGCGTAAGGGGAAAAGATTAGAGCACCATCCCGACAGGGTGGTGCTGAGCGTGGACGGCATCCTGTTGTGCCACATGGCGCCCTCACACGACGTGCGCAAATAGCACCGCCCTGTCGGGACGGTGCTCCATGGCATTTGTTTGTGATTTGAAGCTTGAGATTTGAGATTTCGGTGCTTCGTGATTGGGAGCTTCCGCCCGCGCTCCCCAACCTTCCCTCGCCTATCATTGCCTGACCTTCTGTTTGACACCCACCCCACCCTGCGTTACTTTTCATCGCCCCGGCCATAACGTTCCTTCAGGTACCCACTTGCGCGGCTTGCCCAGGGAGGCGGGCCAGAGACGGAAGCCTATGAGACACAGGCATGTCGCTCCCGCTGTTGCTTTGATGAGCCTGGTATTTGCCGGGGCGGCTGTCGCCCAGCAGGAGCCGGGGCGCATCACCAACACCATCGTCATCAAGGACACGCCGCTGGACGCCGGCGAGCAGAAGATCGTCTCCGACACGGTCAACTACTGGATCAAGCAGATGGCCACCGGCAAGCCCGAGGCGGTCGCTGCGGGGCGAGATCGGCTGATTGAGCCTTACAACCAGGCACCGAAGGAACACTTCCTCGCGTACTACAACCAGATCGTGGCGACCGCGCTGGTGACCATTGCCGACAGCAAGCATTTGATCACGCGCATCAACGTGCAGATCGTCGCCAAGATGGTCAAGAACGCGAAGATCGCGGAGGTGATCAAGATCGGGTTGCTGGACACCTCCTCGGCAGTGGTGTACCCCACCGCGCAGTCCGCGGCCGCTCTCATGGCGGACCCGAACACGCCGCTGGAACTGCGCCTGACGATGGTCAAGCCGCTGATCGTCGCTTTGCAGAAGGAAGGGTCAGGCTGGGTGCTCGAGTATCTCTACCAGGCCTTGGTGGACACCCGCGAAATACCCGCCATCGAAGCAGTGCTCAGGAAGCTCAATGATCGTGTCTTCTTCCACGCTGACAAGATCAACGGCATGATGGGGGCGGAGATCACGGGCATCAAGGCTGTGTCCAATCGCCTGACCCGGCTCAATTTTGACAACATTAAGATTCCCAACGATGTGCTCAAACTCTTCGGCCAGGCGCTTTACCGTTATGCTGATCTGTGCACACAGGTGCTCGTTGAAAATAAAGCTTCGCCCAATCACGAAGCAGCTTACCTCAGCATGCTCAACGAGTGCGACCTGGGCTTTGACTGGCTGATCAGCAAGCCCCTGGGCATGGCACCGCCCAAGCGATTGCGCGGGCAGGATCTTAAGCTCCAGCGCCTCACCGTGCTTCAGGACTGGTCCGCTCTCTTGAAGAAGAAGCCCCTCGAACTGACTGATGCCGAACTGGCACCGCCCAAGCCCGAGGCACCGAAGGCACCGAAGGCACCGGCTGAGGTGCCCGCAGTAGCACCAGCCCCCGGCGTCCCCGCCACCGTCGAGGCACCTGCCGACGGCAAGTAATTCGCCCGCGCCACCTGCGTGACTCTCCCAAATCTCAATTCCCAGCTTTCAAATCTCAGATTCCTCCCCGACCTCACCCCGTAATCAGCGGCGATACCCCCGGTCCCCCGGGTCCCCCCGGTCCCCCCTGCCCCCCTGCGCCGCCCGCCCCTGCCGCCGGCCCTGTGCCGGGTACGGGGGCCGCGTTGTCGATCGCGTCATCGACCTGCCGCATCAGTTCGAGGTAATCGATCTGCGCCGTCTGCAACTGCCCCAGCGTGGGGTTCATCGCCAGCGCGGACTGGAACTGTTCCAGCTTGCGTTTGTCTTCGACTTCGATGGGCCGGCCCGTTGCCTGCTTTTCCTGGATCGCCTGCATCTGCCGGTTGTAATCCGTCAAGGCCCGCTGGGCTTCGCGATCGGTCTGAAGCTTGTGCATCAGCTCGTCCATTTTTTTCGCAGCCGAGTGCTCGGCAATCAGTTTGCCGACCTTCTTTGCCGCATCGAGAATCTCCTGCGTCGTTGCCATGTCCAGCCTTTCACTCATAAGGAAGATGAACGTGCTAGCATAGCAAAGCTGTCAGCGATCAGCTTTCAGCCTTCAGCCCGACGCGCCGGACCTGATCTCTGCGTCTTTTTCAATCCCGATCATCAACTTCGCTTCCGCCTCACGCCGTGTCGAAAATGCTGACAGCTGATAGCTGATAGCTGAAAGCTCTCCCCCCATGCCCGAATACATCCACCGAAAAATTCTCCAGCACGTCGCCGACAAGCGATACCAACCCCGCGATGCGGACGAGCTTGCCGAGGAGCTGCACATCGCCCCCCAAGAGCGCGAGATGTTCCGCACCGCCCTGACCCAGCTCGCCGAGAACGGGCAGGTGGTGATCGGCTCTTCCGATCACGTCTCCCTGCCGCCGCCGGGACGCGAAGTCATCGGTCAGTTCCGCGGCAACGAGCGCGGCTTCGGCTTCATCGTGCCTGACACGAAGATGGAATACGGCGACCTGTTCGTCCCCGAAGGCAAGACCCTGATGGCGATGACCGGCGACCGCGTGCGCGCTCGCGTCGTCCATGAGAAAGGTCGCGCCGGCGTCGGACGCTCGCCCTACACCGGGCGCATCGTCGAGATCATCCAGCGCAGCGATCGCCAGTACGTCGGCACCCTCAGCCAGAAGGGCGGGCACTGGATCGTTTCTGTCGACGGCAAGTTCATGCATGAGCCGGTCATCATCCGCGACCCGCACGCCAAGAACGCCAAGGCCGGCGACAAGGTCGCCATCGAGCTCATCGACTACCCCACGTCCGAGCACATGGGCGAAGGCGTCATCACCGAAATCCTCGGCGACGCGGGTGAGCCGGATGTCGAAACCGCTGCGACGATGAAAGCCTATGGCCTGGTGGAAAAGTTTCCCCAGTCCGTCGTCGATGAAGCCCGCGCCGCCAGCCAGAAGCTGAGCCTCGATGCCGTGCCCGAAGAGCGCGTGGACCTGACCAACGAATTCATCATCACCATCGATCCTCCCGACGCGAAGGATTTTGATGATGCGATTTCGATTCGGCGGCTGGGAGAGGGCCAAGGGCCAGGGGCCAAGGGCCAAGGGGAAAACGGGGACGAAACAAGCGCCAAATCCCTTGGCCCTCGGCCCTCCACCCTCGGCCCTTTCTATGAACTGGGCGTTCACATCGCCCATGTTTCGCACTACGTCACGCCCGGCAGCGAACTCGATAAGGAAGCGTACAAGCGGGGCAACAGCACCTATCTGCCGCGCAAGGTCGTGCCGATGTTGCCGGAGGTTCTTTCCAACGGCGTGTGCTCGCTTCAGGAAGGCGTGAATCGCTACTGCCTGAGCGCGTTCATGACGTACGACGCGGACGGCAACGTCCTCAGCCAGCGCTTCGCGCGCACAGTCATCAAGAGCGCCAAGCGGCTGACCTATCTCGAAGCCCAGGCCCTGATCGATGATGACATCAAGGCTGCCCGCAAGGAAACCAAGACGGAGCCGAAGTATTCCAGTCAGCTCATCCAGACGCTGAAGCTGATGGATGAACTGGCGAAGGTGATCCGCAAGCGCCGGTTCAAGCAGGGCATGATCGTGCTCGCGCTGCCTGATGTGGAACTCGTGTTCGATGACCTGGGCAACGTGATCGACGCGAAGCCTGAAGACGATGCCTTCACGCACAAAGTCATCGAGATGTTCATGGTGGAAGCGAACGAAGCCACAGCCAGGCTTTTTGATTCGCTCAATGTCCTGATGGTGCGGCGCATCCATCCTGATCCACCCGCGCATGACATGAGCGACCTGCGCTCGTTCGCGCGCGTCGCCGGCTACAACATCCCCGCCAACCCGACGCGAAAGGAATTGCAGACGCTGCTCACCGGCGTGCAGGGCAAGCCCTCGCAGCAGGCGGTGCATTTCGCCGTGCTGCGCACTTTGAGCCAGGCTGAGTATTCGCCGCTGCTCATCGGGCACTTCGCGCTGGCGAGTGAACACTACACGCACTTCACCAGCCCGATCCGGCGATACCCCGACCTGATCGTGCACCGCGGTCTCGATGCCTACCTCGATGCCCTGGCCAAGCATCGCGTGCAGATGACGCCGGGCGGGCGGGCGAAGGACAAGATCGCCAAGGACATGGCGCACGACCCGCGCTGCCCCAATGAAGATCGGCTCAACGAGATGTGCCGACACTGCTCGGGTACCGAACGCAACAGCGAAGCGGCGGAGCGCGATCTGCGCACCTACCTCGTGCTCGCCCTTCTCGCGGAGCACCTGGGCGATGACTACGAAGGCACCGTCACCGGCGTCACGGGCAGCGGCATCTTCGTGCAGCTCAACCGGTATCTGGTTGACGGTTTCATCAGCGTGGCGGATATCTCCCGCTCGTTCGGCTCCGTCAGCGATCGCTTCGCCTACAACCGCAACACCGGCGGCCTCGTCGCCCAGCGCAGCGGCAAGACCATCGCCATCGGCCACCGCTTCATCGTTCGCGTCGCCTCGGTGGACACCGTTCGCCGCAAGATGGATCTGGTGATCGTGTCGGAAGTCCACGGCAGCGGCGCGATCGTCGCGCCGGGGACGAAGGACGGCGGCGAGGGAAATGCGAAGCCGCAAGCGGCGGGAGAGAAGCCGTTCAAACGCAAGCAACCCAATGGCGCGAAGAAGGCGCATCAGGAGACGATGGCGGTGAAGAAGTCGAAGAAGAAGAAGCCGTTCAAGCTCAAGAGCAAGCCGGAGAAGAAGAGGAAGTGGTAGGCTGAAAATCAAAAAAGCAGAAAAGCAGAAAAGCAGAAAATGAGGACAGAGGTGCCGGCCCGATGATGACTGCCCGCGTTTCTGCTATTTTCTGCTTTTCTGCTTTTTTGATTTTTTGATTTCGCCAATGCCCACCCTCAGCGCCTGGCTTCACAACATCGACCCCTTCGCGATTCAGTTCACGGAGACCTTCGGCCTGCGCTGGTACGGGCTGGCCTACCTCACCGCCTTCGCCGTGGGCTGGTTTCTCTGCCAGCGCATTCGCAAGGTCGGCTTCACCACGCTGCACGCCAAAGAGATCACTGACTTCGTCATCATCGGCGCGATAGCCGTGGTCGCCGGCGGCAGGCTCGGCTACGTCTTCTTCTACAAGCCGCACCTGCTCGGCTTCACCAGCGACCCGCCTTACTGGGGCGTCCTCGCCCTCCAGGGCGGCGGCATGTCCAGCCACGGCGCGATGATCGGCACCGCCCTCGTCATCTGGTGGTACGCCCGCCGCGAACGCAAGATCACCGTCACCCGCCCCGCTGCCTTCGATGATCAACACAAGCTGCTCGATCACATCGAATGCCATCGCTGCAAGTACGACCTCCATCGCCAGAAGGTGGAGAGCACCTGCCCGGAGTGCGGCCTGCCTGTCACCGCTTCGACGGCGGGTGAAGTGGCCATCACCATCACACGCAAGCACAACTTTCTGCACCTGCTCGATTTCGCCGCCGTGGCCGCGGCTGTCGGCTTTCTCTTCGGTCGCATCGCCAACTTCATTAACGGCGAGCTTGTCGGCAGGGTGTGTGATGAAGGCTATCGCTGGGCGGTGAAGTTTCCCCAGGACATGTACGACTGGCTCGGCCCGAAGTGGAACACCGAGGCGCTGCTCTCGCTCAAGGATGTCGTCAGCCAGGCGGGTGTCACCGCGGAGCAGTGGATCGCGGCGGTGAAAGACCACGACGCCCGGCTCGTTGAAGTCACGCTCGGCAAGCTCATCGGCACCGTGCAGGCGGGCGGCACGGGCGGCTCGATCGTGGGCCAGACAATCGCCCCGCTGCTTTCGCCGCATTACCCTTCGCAGCTTTTCGCGGCTTTTCTCGAAGGTTTCTGCGTGCTGGTCGTGCTGGTGCTGGTGTGGCTCAGGCCGCGCAAGCCGGGCGTGATCGCCGGGCTCTTCGGCGTGACCTACGGCATCGCTCGCATCATCGACGAGTTCTGGCGCGCCCCGGATGCTCACATCGCGAATCAGGAATTCGCCGCCATCGGCCTGACGCGCGGCCAACTGCTCAGCTTCATCATGGTCCTCTTCGGCATCGGCATCATGTGGTTCGCGGCGAGGAAAAGCACGGCGAAGATGGGCGGACTGTTGCCGGTGAAGAGCGCGACGTAGGGTGGCTGATCTCAGGGTGCCACGGGTCGCGGAGGTCCGCCGACGAGACCCGTGCGAACCACCTGCGATTCCTGTGTAATACAAAACGCCACGCCCACGACACGGGTCTCCTCGCAAAGCCTCGCCGACCCTTGGCACCCAGACCAGGTTTCTCTCAATCGCACACTTTCAATCACGATGCAAACCATCGGCAAGATCATCGCTCTCGCCCTTCGCCCCGCGCGCTCCATCGACATGATCGAAGTCAGCGAAGCCCGCGCGACCGCAGGCGGCGCGCTCGAAGGTGATCACGGCAAAGGCGGCAGGCGCGGCATCACGCTGCTCTCGGCCGTGCAATGGGCCGATGTGATTTCACGCCTCGGCTTCGACCTGCCCTGGCACGCGCGAAGGGCCAACGTGCTTGTCGATGCTCTCACGCTCGCGCCCCTCGTCGGCAAAACGATCACCGTCGGCGCGCTGCGCGTGAAGATTCACAACATCACGCAACCCTGCTCGCACATCGATGAGCTTCATCCGGGATTGTTCCGCGCCCTGGCCGGCGAAGGCCGCGGCGGGGTGTATGGAGAGATTTTGAATGAAGGTGTGGTGCGCGTGGGAGATGGCGTCGCGGAGGAGGGATAAATCTCAAAGACAAAAAACCCAAATCTCAAACAAATCACAAAGAGAAAAATCTAAAGGAAGAAAACGAGCGGGTGAACGAATACCCGTCGATCGACGATTTGAAATTTGAAATTTGAGATTGGTGATTGGAGCTTGTTTGAGATTTGGATCTTTTGTCTTTGAGATTTCGCGCCCCGCGTCCCGCGGTTAGATTTCAATGCGCGGATCGACCCACGCGTACGCCACATCGACGACGAGGTTGAACAGCACGAGAATCGTCGAGTAAACCAGCACGAGGCCGAGGATGAGGAACTGATCTTTATTCAGCACGGCGTTGACGAAATGTTCGCCCAGGCCGGGGATGGCGAAGACTTTTTCGATGACGAAGGAGCCGGTCATGGTCGCGGCGGCTGCGGGGCCGAGGAAGCTGAGGACGGGGAGGAACGCGACTTTCATGGCGTGATCGAAGAGGGCGCGTTTGACGGAGAGGCCCTTGGCGCGAGCGGTGCGGATGAAATCGCTGCCCATCACATCCGCCAGGCCCAGGCGAACGAGCCGCGCGATGTAGGCTGCCGGCGCGAGGGCGAGGGCGACAGCCGGCAGGATCAGATGACTGGGCGAACCCCAGCCGCCGGGCGGAAGCAAATTGGTCAGGCCCGCGAAGACCACGAGCAGGATCGCGCCGGTGACGAACGTGGGCAGACTGATGCCCACCAAGGCGATGAGCAGGCTGGAAAAATCCCAGCCTGAGCCGGGCTTGAGCGCCCCGATGATGCCGGCGAACAGGCCGATGTGCAGGGCGATGAACAGCGAGGCGACGCCCAGCACGGCGCTGACGGGCAGGCCGGAGGCGATGATGTCGTTGACCCGCTGATCGCGATGCTTGAGGCTCGGGCCCAGGTCGCCCTTGGCCAGGTTCTTCATGTAGCTGACGAGGAACGACGGCATGCTGTCCATGTTGAACTGCTTCTTCATCGCCAGCGCGACTTCCGGCGGCGGTCGCTGCCCTTCGGGACGCTGGAGCGGATCGCCCGGCAGCGCCCACGCCAGCGCAAAGGTGATGAAGAAGATCACCGCGAGGATCACGGGTAGCTGAAGCAGTCGGATGACAATCAGTCGAGTCATGGGCGCGGGTTCTTGTCCAGTCTCAATCGTGTCTCACACTTCGTCACTCCGTCACTCCGTCACTCCGTCACTTCTTCTCCCCCCTATCCACCACCACGTTTTCCGTCCTTCGGAATCCCCACGGATTCAGGTGCATGTTCTTCACCTTCGCGGAGTCGTAAAGATCGATCGTGACGGACTGGTAGATCGGGGCGATGGCTGCGTCCTGAAGCATGATCGTCTCCGCTTCGCGCAGGAGGGCCATGCGTTTTTTCGGATCGAGCTGAGTCGCGGCTTCCTTCATCAGCGACTCGAATTTCGGATTGTTGTACTTGCTGTCGTTGTTGCCGTTGTCCTTGAGGAACTTGTCGAGGAAGGTCGTGGGGTCCAGGTAATCGCCGTTCCAGCCGGCACGGGCGATGGAGTAATCCTGCTTCTTGTGGGCGTCGCCCAAGGCGGTCGTTTCGACGCCCTTGATGGGAACATCGATACCCAGTTCGTGTTTCCAGGTGTAGGCGATGGACTGGGCGGTGTTCTCGTGCTCGCTGCCGGTGTTGTAGATGATGGTAAGACCTTTGATGCCCTTGCCGCCCGGATAGCCCGCCTCGGCGAGCACCTTCCGGGCTCGCGCGGGGTCGAAGAGCACGCCCGCTTCCTTCGGGGCGTCGTAGTTCGGCAGCGAGCCGACGGGAACAAATGTCGCCGCCACCGGTTGACCGAGTCGCGTCACCGCATTGACGATGCGATCGCGATCTATCGCCAGCGACAGCGCCAGGCGCACGCGCGGATCGTGCAGCGGGTTGGGCGTGCCGTCAATCAGCTTCTCGTTGCAGTTGAACATGTAGTAATACGTGCCGGCCGAGGGCACGGGGTGAACGAAGTCGCGCGAGGGCAGTTCCGCGGCAATCGCTTCTCCCGTGAACGGCATGCGGAATTCCTTCAGCCGCTCCAGCGCGATCTTCTGCCGCAGCAGTTCCGGCCCCATCTGTCCGCCGGTGAAAGAGGGAATCCAGTCCACTTCGCCGCGCGTGAACATCAGATACTGGGCCTGTCCATCAGGCACGATCACTTCCAGAACACTCTTGTTGCCCATCAGGGCGTAGTCGCGGAACTGCTTGTTGGCGACGAGCAGCAGGTCGCGGCGAAACCGCCGCCGCTGGAGCACATAAGGCCCGTTGCAGACCAGCGCGGGCTTCTCATCCGTCGCGCTCTCGGCAGGGCGTGTCCAGTAAGGATCCTGAATCAGCCGGCCGCTCTCGGGGTCCATCAGCGTCTGCGCGTCGCAAGTGTTTGCATGAACAGGCACCCAAGTGATGAACGCAGCCAGTTCGAGAAGGTAGGGCACAGGGCGTTCGAGTGTGACGACGAGTGTGAAGTCATCGGGCGTGGCCAGCCCGACGGTCTCGCTGAAGTGCGCGTAGGTTTTCTTCATGAGAGCCGCGGCCCGCTCCTCGGATTTTTCCTTCGCGGGCAGCTTGGCGTAGGTCTCCAGTTCCGCGGTGCGCCAGTTGAAGAACGCCTCCGCGCCTTTGATGACCCACAGAAGCTGCGTGTAGTCCGCGGCCAGGTCCGGCAGAAGGGCGCGGCGCCAGGCGTAGACGAAATCGCTCGCCTTGACGAGATCGCCGTTACTCCACTTGGCGTCCTTGCGGAGTTTGAAGGTGTAGGTCTTGCCGTCCTCGCTGATGGTCCAGCTTTCGGCGACGCCGGGCTCGGGTGTGAGTTCGGGGATCTTGATCTTCACCAGCGGCTCGAAGAGATTCTCGACGATGCGGATGTCGTGGCTCCATGAGAGCTGCTGCGGGTCGAGGCTGTTGTGTTCGCTGGAGGAAGCGAAGACGAGGTCGGCGCGTTTCTCCTCCGCGCCGCCGGTGAAGAGGTAGGCGATGAGAAGAGCATCGACGATGAGGATCGGGATAAGCCACCGCATGGCGGGGATTGTAACCGGAAGCCCCACCCGGCAGGGTGCGGGCCTTAGAATGGGAGTGAGAAGTTTCGAACTGGAGCACCGTCCCGGCAGGGCGGTGCCGGAGACGCAAGGTTACCTGGGCATGCACCACCCTGCCGGGATGATGCTCCATCGTTCTCACACGTGTTCTTCGAGGTGCGCCCTACCAGACGGGGGAAAAGATGAATGCCTGCAATCACTGCAAATCGCCAGACCGCGCCGAGGCCTGAATCGTTATACTGTTTCGCTTGCTCTCGGCAGACGCCGGGGCACGGTCGGCCCGCCGATTCGCGGCCACACTCCCTTGTCGTACCACCCTTGAAAGGATTGAAGATGCTTCGCACGTGGATGATTCTCGCCGGTCTCGTACTTTCGCCGCTTTCGGTGATGGCTGAAGACAAGCCCGCCGCCGCGGCCCCTGCTGTTGACGCGCCTGCCGCTGCCGATCCTAAGAAGGAAGAACCCGCCAAGGCCGAGCCGAAGCCCGCCGAGCCCAAGCCCGCGGAACCTGCCCCCGCCGACACCGGGCCGCTCAAGACGCTGAAGGAAAAGGTGAGTTATGTGATCGGCTTGAACATCGGCCGAAGCATGGCGCGGGACGCGATCGAGGTCGATGCCGACGTTCTGCTGAAGGGCATCAAAGACGCCCTGGCCGGTGAAGGCACCAAGTTGCTGCTGACCGAAGAGCAGATGGCGGCGGCGATCCAGGCATTCCAGCAGGAGCTGGAAGCCAAGGCCGCGGCCAAGCAGGAAGAGGCGATGGCGGCCCGCAAGGCCCTGGGCGAGAAGAATCAGAAGGAAGGTGCCGAGTACCTCGCCAAGAACAAAACGCGCGAAGGCGTGAAGACCACCGCCAGCGGCCTGCAATATGAAGTCCTCAAGCAGGGCACGGGCAAGACCCCGACCGCCAAGGACACCGTTCGCACGCATTACAAAGGCACGCTGCTCGACGGCAAGCAGTTCGACTCCAGCTACGACCGCAATGAGCCGGCCCAGTTCGCCGTCGGCGGCGTGATCGACGGCTGGACCGAGGCTCTGCAAATGATGCCCGTCGGTTCCAAGTGGAAACTGTACGTGCCTGCGGAACTGGCCTACGGCGTGCGCGGCAGCCGGGATGGATCGATCGGCCCCAACGCGGTGCTGGTGTTTGAGGTGGAACTGATCAGCATTGAAGAGTGAGTTTGCTGAAAGTGAAAAGTTGAAAATTGAAAGTTGAAAGTTCCAGACCCAGGACCCAGGACCCAGGACTCAGGACTCAGGACTCAGGACTCCAGACTTGAATTACAGAAGCATCCGCTGGAAACGGCGGATGCTTTTTCTTTTCAGGAACCCCCGGCGGGCGGCGGCGGGTTGACGGGTTGCTGCGGCACGACCGGCGTCGGAGGCGGCGACTCCCACGGCCAGCGACCGTTGCCCAGCGAGCCCTTCGTGAAAAGATACGCCACCGCCAGCACCGCGACAATGATCACCAGCAAAATCAACCGGCCCTTGAGCGTGGAACGGGCCCGGCCTGTGGCATCGTGAATCTGGGCGGTCGAGCGTTCCTCGCCGCTGGCCTTGGCGGTCGCCTGTTTGGCGAGCATGGTGTCGTAATTTTGCTCTTCCCTGGGACCGCCGGTGCGGGTCAGGGAGGCGTAGTGCCCTTCGCCGGTGGGCCGGGCGAGGACGAAAAAGATGCGTCCATCTTCATCGCGCACACTGCGGCCGACGTCTTTGTCGCGGACGCGAACGATGCGGCCGGAGTGCGGACTGTGAATATCAAGCCACATGCGTACACCTTTCTCGGCGTGAAACGAAGCGAACGGCGAGCGAGATTAGAAACGGGCGATGCGCTAAAGGCAAGTGGATCGGCGTTGGCGCCGCGGGTGGAGTGAAAAGCATTTGACCACGGATTTCACGGATGGCACGGATTAGAAAAGCTCAATCCGTGGCATCCGTGCTATCCGTGGTGAAAGGCCTGATGCCGATAACGCGGGGCTATGTCCGCTAATCCGATGGGGTTCTTATAGGGCAGGCACTTGGCCGATGGTTGCTTGTCGCCTTTCATCTAAGGAAGCACCCATGAGCAAGCACGACCTGATCACGGCCATCCGTCAGCGCAACCGTTCCGCCAGCGAGCAGTTCCTCAGCCGGTTCAATGAGGCCGCACTGGCGACCTATCTTCGCCGGCTGTCGCTGACCGATCGCCGGGGCGGGCTTCAGAGCGTGTGGGTGCGCGAAGGCACGAGCCCGGCGTGTGTGGGGAGGAGATGAGTTCCGGGTTCTGGGTTCCGGGTTCCGAGTCGAGGCTCGGCTCTAAAGAGCCGAGGCCTGCCCTGCGCCCCCTCGCCCCCTCCCTTCGTTCCTCCGTTCCTCCGTCCCTCCGTCCCTTCCCCCGCATTGTTTTTCCGTTAATCCGGGCGCGATGACCGATAAAACCTACGGTGGTTGACCTAACATCACGCAAGGGTGTCCGGCGATCGGATCGGCTCATGGATGACGCCTGCCCGCGCCCGCCGCGGTCCTGAAGTGAGAGACTTGACATGCGATTAGACGAACTCATCACGGACCTGCCCGTGACCCTGGTCCAAGGCGACCCGTCGCTGGAAATCACTGACATCACCGACGA
This sequence comes from Phycisphaeraceae bacterium, assembly GCA_040902585.1. Classification (GTDB taxonomy): domain Bacteria; phylum Planctomycetota; class Phycisphaerae; order Phycisphaerales; family Phycisphaeraceae; genus JBBDXA01. The sequence goes on along the minus strand of JBBDXA010000030.1, from coordinate 1,897 downwards.
CTCGCGCACCGCCACGCCCGGCTGCCTGTTCATCGCCCGCGGCGGGGGCGGCGGGGGCGGGGAGGATGCCAGCCGGTACATCGCCGATGCGATCGGTCGCGGGGCGGCAGCGGTACTCAGGGGTCAGGAGTCAGCGGTTCCCAATCAGAAATCAGAAATCAGACATCAGACATCGGCCCCCGCGCTGCTCACCGCGCCCGCTGTCGATCAGGCTCTCGCCGGTCGCCTTGCCGAGCGCTTCTTTGGCTTCCCTTCGCGCAAGCTCAAAGTCATCGCCATCACCGGGACCAACGGCAAGACCACCACCGCATTCATCGTGCAGCACCTGCTGCAACAGGCCGGCGTCCGCTGCGGGCTCATCGGCACGGTGACCAATGACGATGGTCGCGTGCGCACCGTGGCTGAGCTCACCACGCCCGGCGCCATCGGCTTCATCCGCCTGCTGGCCATGATGGTTCAAAACGGCTGCGAAGCGGTCGTCGCTGAAACCTCCAGTCACGCCCTGCATCAGGGACGCATCGCCGCGATCAATGTGGATGTCGCCGTGTTCACCAACCTCACCCGCGATCACCTGGACTATCACCAGACCATGGAGCGTTATGCCGACGCCAAGGCGATGCTCTTTGAACAGCTCGCGCCCGGCGCGTGGGCGGTGGTCAACGGCGATGATGCCTCCGCGGACCGCATGCTGCGCGACTGCAAGGGTCACATGATTCGATGCAGCGTGAAGGAAGGTGCCGATGCGGAGGTGAACCGCTGCCGGGCGAGGATCATCACGCTGGCGGCCGATCATAGCCGGGTGCAGCTTGATGGGCCCTGGGGCAGTATTGATGTGAAGCTGCCGATGGCGGGAAAGCACAACGTGTACAACGCGCTGCAGGCGGCGGCGGCGGCGAACTGCATCACACCCCTGTCGCGCATCCTGCGCAAGGCGATGGCCCAGTGCCCCGCCCCGCCGGGACGGTTGGAACAGGTGCGCGCGGATTGGGGCGCTGGGGGCAGCGAGGGCCAGGGGCCAGGGGCCAAGGGCCAAGGGGAAGCGCCGACGGTTTTCGTGGATTACGCTCACACCCACGATGCCTTGAAGAACGTACTCAAGGCCCTGCGCCCGGTCTGCCGCGGCAGGCTCATCACGCTCTTCGGCTGCGGCGGTGATCGCGATGCGACCAAACGCCCGCTGATGGCTGCGGAGGCATGCGCACTCTCCGATGTGGTGATCATCACCAGTGACAACCCGCGCACGGAAGACCCGCGGATGATTCTCGAAGGGATTCTCAAAGGGGTGCCTGATCACAAATTCGATGAAGTGATCATCGAACCTGATCGCGCTCTTGCGATCCAGCGGGCGATTCGCGCGGCGATGCCTGAAGACATCGTGCTCATCGCCGGCAAGGGTCACGAGGATTACCAGATCATCGGCCGGGAAAAGCGGCACTTCGATGACCGCGAGCATGCCGCGGCCGCGCTGCAGGCGTGGCAGGGGCAGTCAACCGTCGGCGCGGCCTGAGGTGCATTCCCCTCAACTTTCGCTTGGCACAATCGGGCGAACGTGACACAATACGAGTGAACGGAATCACTCACACTCTTTTGCCATGGACCACGAAAAGGATTTCTGGACGCCGGGGCGCTTCGCACAGATCACGCGGGGGCGTTGGCTCGTTTTACCGGGGGCCGGCGCGACGCTCGTGCCTCAGGGCGTGAACATCGACTCGCGCGCGATCCAGCGCGGGCAGGTCTTCGTTGCGATCAAAGGTGAGAATCATGATGGCCACGATCATGTGCCGCAGGCGATCGAGCGCGGCGCGGGACTGGTGATCGTCCAGCGCGATGTCTTGACCGGGTGGGCCCGGGGGGGGGGGGGGGGGGGGGGGGGGGGGGGGGGGGGGGGGGGGGGGGG
>JBBDXA010000029.1:5973-8433 GCA_040902585.1 Phycisphaeraceae bacterium | reverse complement strand
GCGTGTACTTCGAGAAGCCGCGCACCACGGTCGGCTGGAAGGGCCTGATCAACGATCCGCATCTGGACGGCTCGTTCGACATCGCCACCGGCGTTCGCACGGCCCGGTCGCTGCTGCTGGAAGTCTCGGAGATGGGTCTGCCCACCGCGACGGAGTTGCTCGAGCCGATCACCCCGCAGTACATCGCCGACCTGCTCACGCTGGCCTCCATCGGTGCCCGCACGACCGAATCGCCCACGCATCGGCAGATGGCCAGCGGCCTGTCCATGCCCGTGGGCTACAAGAATGGAACCGATGGCAATCTTCAGGTCGCGCTCGATGCCATGATCGCCGCCCAGTCATCGCACAACTTCCTGGGCATCGACGAGGACGGCCAGACCTGCATCATCAGCACCACCGGCAACCAGGACGGCTTCCTCATCGTGCGCGGCGGACGCAGCGGGCCCAACTTCTCCGCCAAGCACCTGAGCGATGCCTCGCAGCGCTTGAGTGACTTGAACCTTTCGCCGCGCGTGGTCATCGATTGCAGCCACGGCAACTCGAACAAGGATTACAAGCAGCAATCGGTGGCCTGGAATAATGTGGTCGACCAGCGCGTCGCAGGCAATGACGCGATCATCGGCCTGATGCTCGAGAGCAACATCAAACCCGGCCAGCAGAAACCTTCAAGCGATCGAGCGAAGTTGGAGTACGGCCAGTCCATCACCGACGCCTGCATCGGCTGGGAAGAGACGCTGGAACTGCTGCTGAGCACCCATGCGAAGCTGGCGAATCGGGTGACTTCGGTTGAGGCGCGAAGCTAGAAATCAGGACACGTCCCTCACGCCGGCTGCTCGCTCGACTCAAATCCCACGTGCTCCGTGATGATGTTGTGCTCCGTGAGATACGTCACCAGCAATGAAATGTAACTCGCCGAGATCATCGGCTGCCCTTCCAGCCCCAGGTTCTTCCGCACCGAAAGCACAATCGCCTCGCTGGGCCCTTCGATCTCCACAAAGTGCCCCAGGTAAGGCAGCGTGTCGATCTCAATCGAGCAACCATCCATCGACCACTTCACGCGCCGCTTCTCGAAGCTGAGCACCGACGCGTAACCCAGGGCCGCGAGCAGCTCGGCGGCGGCCTTGGCGTCGCTCACTTCGATCTCCGTCTCGCTGCGCATCTTTAGCCGGCCGTGTGCCCGCGGGCCTTTGTGCGTGATCGTCGCCTTCTCGTATTCGCCGTCGGTGCTGCGCTCCAGGCGCACGCGCAGGCCCTGGTCGCCGGCCTTCAGATCGCCGCGCGGCGTATCGAAGAACGTGTTGATCTCCACCAGCTCCAACCCGCGCACCCCACCGGCGGCGGCGAGCTTCGTCTCCAGCGCGGCAATATCATGCAGCCGCATTTTCGCTTCGATTTCTACAGGCACCGCCATACTCCTTGGGTAAGCGGCACACCATAGCACACTCCCGCAGCCGACGAGCGTGCGGCGGCGAGCGCGGCGGCGAGCGCGGCGGCGCGGCGTTTGACCTTCAGCCTCTTGTGATGGATGCTGCTGCGGTTTCCCGCCCGACGCCTGCGCTGGCCCCCCCACGACCCTGGATGGAATCCTTCGATCATGACCGTCTACGAGACCATCAGCCATCACAACATCCGCCACTGGTGCGAAGCCAATCACTACTGGCCCGGCTGCCTGCCCGGACAGCCCGATCGCATCCGCGTCGGCGGCAACCCCTTCGGCGAACCGGAAGAACTCGAACTGCTCGACTGGGAAGACTGGCTCGCCGCCTTCGATGCCCGTCAGCTCAAATTCGTCTACAACCCGAGCGACGGCTGGTGCGACCTGCAATCACGCAACGTCCGCCCGGACTGAGGGGAGGGGAGAGGGGAGAGGAGACAGGGGTCAGGGGACAAGGGACAGGAAACAGTGCAGCAGCAAACACAAAGCCCATGCACAGCAGTGCATGGGTTCGCCCGTTTCACTTTACGCTGCCCCCCGCCAGCGATAGAATCGAACTCAACGTCCGCGTAGCTCAATTGGATAGAGCGTCGCCCTCCGAAGGCGAAGGTTGGAGGTTCGAGTCCTCCCGCGGATATTCCTCCCCTCTCCCACTCGCCACTCCCCTCTCCCCAATCCCTCGGCAATCCTCACCACTCTGGTAAGCTTCACGCATGGCTCAAATCCGCTTCACCCCCAACATGCAAAAGCACATCGACTGCCCCGATGTCAACGTTCCCGGCAAAACCGTCGCCGAAGTCTTCAAGGCCGCGTTCAAAGGCAACCCCAAGACCCGCTCGTATTTCCTCGATAAGAATGGCGGACTCCGCGTCCACATCGCTGTCATCGTCGATGGCATTCCCGTGAAGGATCGCAGGAAGCTTACCGACCCTGTGGGCAAGGATGGCGAGGTGTACGTCATGCAGGGCGTGCCCGATGCGTAGGACAAGCAGCGAATGAAACAGAGTTGGGGGGGGGGGGGGGGG
>JBBDXA010000029.1:0-5963 GCA_040902585.1 Phycisphaeraceae bacterium | reverse complement strand
AACCACGCCGGGCCGGGGCTTGCGCGGCCTCCAGCCCCAGCCACCCGATGCAGCGAATGAAAGGTCATCACATGCTGAAATTTCGATTCGTTTTGATGCTCACTCTCGCGTTGACCTGCATCACCCCTGCCTTCGCAGGCATCGGCGATCCCACCCTGCGCACCGATCATCCGCATTACGCCGGCGACGGTGCCTTCCAAACCGCCGCCGACTGCGTCGCCTTCGCCACCCGCGGCCTCAAAGCTGATGACCATCAGGAACGCGCCATCGCTGTCTATCAGTGGCTGCTCACGCACCAGTGGCATCTCCACTCGCCGCAGGAATGGCTCGTGCCCGGCGTTACCCCCGGCGCCAAGAACGATGACTACGAAATGGTCGTCTACGACGCCACCCGCGGCCGGTTCTCCTACGGTTACGGCCTGTGCGGCACCGTCCACGCCTGGAATGAAGCCTACTGGCGGGCCCTGAATATGAACGCCCGCCGCCGCGCCTTTCCAGGCCACACCAACAGTGAAATTCTTTACAACGGATCGTGGCACGCCTTCGACACCGACATGGCCGGCCTCGTCTTCCGCAAGGACGGCATCGTTGCCGGCTACGACGACATCATCAAAGATCCTTCCATCGTCAAGCCCAACGAGCGCGGCCTCCCCTGCTATCCCTTCGCCTGGCCCAGCGATTTCAACGGCATGAAAAAAGGCTGGCAGGAAATCGCCAAGGCAGGTGCCGCCAAGTGGTACTCGATGTATCACAGCGGCTACGAAGGCATGCCGGGCATCGTGAACCTTCGCCGCGGCGAGGAGTTCACGCGCTTCTACAACCGCGACGCCTTCGGCTCCCCCGACAAACGCCGGTTCTGGCATGTGCAAAAGAACGGCCCTTTCCGCGACTGGGCTTTCTTCGATCAGGGCGAACCGAAACAGGATGCCGGCGGCAAAGCCAACGCTCGCGGCAACGCCAGCTACTGCAACGCGGAGTTCGTCTACACGCCGGACTTGAAAAGCGATGCCTGGCGCGAAGGCACGATCAACATGCAGCGCGGCGCGCAGGTCCAGCCCGATGCCATCAAACACGACAAAGATAACGCCCCGCACCTCAAGAGCGCGACAGGCAAACCCGCTTCCATCATCTTCACGCACTACTCGCCCTACGTGATCTGCGGCGACCCGGCTGATGACACCGACCCGATGACCAAACCCGCGACCGACGGCCTGACCATCGGCGGCGTGGCGAATGGCAAAGTGAAGCTCGCGATCTCCACCAACATGGGCCAGTCCTGGCACGAACTGGGCGAAGTGACAGGCGACTTCCGCAAAGACGCGACAGACCTTGCCAAGGGCAGGTACTGGTGGTGGGTGCGGCTCACGTTTGAAGGCGATGCCGGACTTGAGCGATTGCAGTTTGTCACGTTCTGCCAGATGAACCAGGCGATGTATCCGCGCCTGAAAACAGGCGGGAGCGAAGTGGTCTGGCGCGCGGGCAGCAGAGCGGTGCAGCCGATGGTGCCTGACTTCGGATTGAGTGAAGCGGAACTGGCGGGCTACGTGAAGGCTGAGTCGAACAACCTGCAATACGCCCCGCGCAGTGCGAAGCAGAGGTTGGCGTACAAGACGACGAACAACAAGCCGGGGCAGATTGTTTTGAACGTGACCGCGCCAGAGAATCTGCTTGAGGTGCATGCGGCTGCGCGTTTTCAGGTGCGCGTCCCGCCGCCGAAGGGTTGTGATTTTCACTTGGCGCTGGCCACACCCGGAGGCGCGTTTCAAAAGTTCGCTGATGCCCCGATGCCCGAGGACAACGAATACTCCAGTGGCTGGGTCTACGGCAAGCAGACGATCACCGCTGCGACGAAGAGCGCGCAGGTGCGCGTGAACCTCTACGCCGGCGGCTACACGACAGGCCTGATCACGGCTGAGGCGTATGGCGTGTATCAGACGCCCCAGGCGGACCGTGCCGTGGTCACGTATAACTGGTACGAAGGCGACCGGCCGAAAAGCCACATGGAAGTGATCCCCGCCGGCACGCGCGAGAAGAAGTTCACCGTGCCCACCGGCAAAGCGATCACGGACGAATACGTCCGCATCGCGGTGCCGTGATTATCGATGATCTGGTTAGCGGTCGGGCCGAGTCTTCGAGGCCCACCCGTGGACGCCCGGCGCGAAGTAGATCGCCTATGTCCCCGGGCCGCAGCAGGTGGGCCTCGCGGACTCGGCCCGACCGCTAAACGTGGAGGGCCATGCAACAAAAGTAGTTCGGCATACGTTAGGAACCTATCCGCCCTGCCGGCGTCAGCGCGATCGGTTTGCGCTCGCCGGGGCCGAATCGGGGCCGGCCCCGTGTCTAGTAGACACGGGGTAGACACGAGGTAGCCATTTCACAAAGGTATGCAAATGCTTTACTTAACCGCAAATGGCTACCAGGGGGTAGGGGGTATGGTAGACATGTGTCTACCTCGGGGAAACCCTTGCTCCGGAGGCCCGCGCCCTGCCGATCCGGGCTTAGCGCCAGCGCCTGACTGCAACTGGAACACTCCCGTTATGATCCCTCTCATGTCTGATATTGACCTGGTCATCAAGTCGTCCAAGAAGCTCGAATCCATGCTCACCAAGCTCGGCGCTGAAGGGCGCGGGCTGCATGAGAAGGTGTCGAGCCTCGAGAAGAAGCTCGGCCAGCCGCTGGTGCGCAAGCTTCGCTTCATCGCCACGGTGCGGAACAAGGTTGTGCATGAGCAAGACTATGAGAAGATCGATGACCGTCGTGGCTTCATCGACGCGGTGAAGGAAGCGAAGCGCGAGCTGCGTGCGCTCGGCGGCGGCAGCGCGGGCGTGAAGTGGAAGCTCTGGCTGGCGCTGGTCATCCTCCTCGCGGCTGCGGGGGCGTTCGCCTGGTGGAAGTGGTTTGCCTGATGTGTGAAAAATCCCTTTCCAATTCGCTCGGTCCTGCGCCTGAACCTGATTTCCTTGACGCCCACTATAATGGTGCCCTGAATCACAATCCCTCCCGAAAGGCTTTCCCATGATGATGACCTTCCTCATGTTCCCCCTCCTGGTCCTGGGCGGCGGCGGCATCTCCAACGAGCTGCTCGATTATCTTCAGACCAGCAGCTACTGGGAATCCAGGAACATGACGCCGAGCGTCGATCTGCTCATCGCCAGCATCGATCAGCAGCCCAAGGCTGAGGATATTTCCGACCTCATCAAACAGCTCGGCAGCAACGAGTTCGCCCAGCGCGAAGCCGCCTCTGAAAAGATCGCCACCAAAGGCCCGGGCGTGATTCCGCAGCTTCGCAAGGCGACGAAGTCCGATGATCCGGAAGTCGCCGACCGCGCGGAGCGATTGATCAAGCAGCTCTCCAGTGGGGACGTCGATCCTCTGGTTCACAAGCTGATGGTGATCCGCACGCTGGGCGAGATGAAGGACGCCAAGGCGGTGGCGGCGCTCAAGCCGCTGCTGGAGTCGAAGGAAGCGTTCGTGCCGATGTACGCCGCGCGGGCGATTGCGAGCATCGAAGGCAAGGAGTGGTCGCCGCCGGCACCGGACATGGCTGTGTATGAGAAGGATCTGTGGATGATGCCCAAGGGTGTGAAGATGGTCGCGCAGATGACCGCCTCGCCTTCGGGCGCGTTTAACTGGATGGCGGCCCTTAAGAATGTCCAGAATCCCTTCGGCGGTCAGCAGGATCCCAAGGCGATGATCAAGGAGGTTCAGAGCGGCGTCATGCAGGCGCTGGGCTACGTCGGCAACGTGCGCATCGACGGCCTGACCTTCGGCCTGTCGGGCGATCCGGACAACAACACCGGCTTCATGGTCCTCATCGTCCGCGGTCAGTACGACCACAAGAAGCTCGCGGCCGTCGCCGCTCAACAGGGCATGGCGGTCACCGAGACGGAAGGGTTCAAGACCCTGGCGATGGAGCAGGAGTTCAAGGTGATACTCGTGTCGGATCAGCTGCTCGTGCTCGTGGGCGGGCCTAACGGCAATGTGCTGCCGATGAAGGAAGTCATCGCGGCCCTGAAGACGGGCAAGGGCACGCTGCACGAAGATGAAGAGATGGCGGCGCTCATCGGCGGCGTGGATCGCAAGGGCGGCGGCTGGGCGGCGGCGGTCATGACGCCCACCTATAAGCAGGTCGAGTGGTTCAAGCCCTTTGACACCATCACCCTGTCGCGCAAGATGGACAAGGATGTGGCCCACTTCACCATCAAGGCCAGCGGAAAGAACGCCCGCAAGATCGGCAACGCGGTCGAGAAATTTAACGCGGACCTGGATGAGGCCCGGCGGGACCTGACGGAACAGGGCGCAGCCGCGTTCATCCCCAAGCCTTTCATCGACTTCATGAGCAGCATCAAGACGCAGCAGAACGGCACGGAAGTGACCATGACCGCGTCGATGTCCGCCAAGGCGGAGGATCTGATCGGGTCGATGATGTTCCCGTTCATGATGATGCGCGGCGGCTTCGGCGACGGCGGCGCGGAGCCGATCATCCCGCCCTGCCGCTGATGCGGGCCGGGCAGCATGCGGGTGATTATTCCGGCAGGTCTTCGGCGCCCGGCTCGGGCAGCGCGAAGGAGAGCGCGAAGTTGACGATGTAAACCAATACGCCGATCGCCGCCGCGGTGTAAGCGAACTTGGCGGCAGGCGACTCGCCCGGCACCCAGTCGGAACCGGCGATCATGGCAGTGACGGCGGCGAAGCTGGTGCCGATCATGCGACCGCCGATGTTGGCGGCAAAGCTCTCGCCCGTGCCGCGAAGGTGAAGCGGGAAGACGCGGGGCAGGTAGTTGCCCCAGAAGCTGAACTGGCCGACGGTCAGGAGCGCGGCCACGAAGATGCCGACCCACAGCATGCTCAGGTTCATCTGCATGAGCACGCCAAACGCCAGCGGCATGATGATGATGCCTGGGATGATGAAGATGCGGATGAGCTTGCGACGGCTGATGATGATGACCGCGAGCATGGCGAGGATGAACCTGCCCACGAGGCCGCCCGCTTCCTGGATCTTCGTCGCCGTCGACGTCTGGGCCTGTTCGATCTGCTTGGAAGAAGCAGCGATCACGCCCTTGAGCTGAGCTTCGGTCTTCTGCTGGGCGGCGGGCAGCGCGGCATTGTCCGCCATGATCTTCGCCGTCGCGTCCGCCACTTCCTGTTTCACCTCCGCCAGCCCCGGCAGAATCTGCGGCATGACCTGAATCGCGCCGAAGGCGGCACCGAAGCTCATCGCGAACATCAGCGTGGTGATGATCGTGGTCCTGCGAAGCTCGGGCGTGCTGAAGAGCTGGCCGACGCTGGGTCGCTTGAGTTTGCCTGAGTCTTTCTTGGCCTTCCACGCGGGACTTTCGGGCAGGAAGGGACGGATGATAAGCAGGGGCAGCGCGGGGATCAGGCCGCTCATGAGCGTGTAGCGCCACGCGGCATGATGGTCCTTGATCTCGCCGCCCACGAAGGGAATCCACTGGGCACTGATGGCCGGCAGATCAGGGCCCCAGGTCACGGCCATACCGTTGGCGACCGCGACCAGGAAGCCGCCGAAGGAGCTGAACGCCTGCGTGTAGCCGAGCACTTTCTCACGCTGCTTGGGATCGGGAAACAGTTCCGCCAGCCACGCGACGGCCGCGACGAACTCGATGCACACGCCGATGAAGACGAGGCAGCGGAAAAAGAGCAGCATCTCCATCGAGGTGCTGAACCCTGCGAAGAACGCGCTGAAGGCGTAAAGCAGGATGGAGAACGTGAGCACGCGGCGCCGGCCGAAGAGATCGGTCAGGTAGCCGCCCAGGAGACCGAAGATGCCGCCCGCGATGGCGGGAACGTAGAACAGGAGTGCGAACCACTTGGAGAACTCGGGCGTGCCGGGCTTGATGCCGCCCAGGTCGAGCATCGCGTGACGCGCGATCAGAGGCAGCATGAGCAGTTCGTAGATATCGAACGCAAAGCCGATGGCGGCGATGATGCACACGAGCCAC
>JBBDXA010000028.1:24743-49834 GCA_040902585.1 Phycisphaeraceae bacterium | reverse complement strand
CTTCCGCGGCAAGCTGCATGGCATGAAGCGCACGCTGCGCAAGCAGCGCATCGATGCCGTTACCGAACGCTGCGGACTGGAAAAGATCAGGAAGCGCGTCATCGGCCACCTGTCGCGCGGCAACCGCCAGCGCGTCGGCCTGGCGCAGGCGCTGCTGCACGATCCCAAAGTGCTCATCCTCGACGAACCCACCGCCGGCTTCGACCCCACGCAGGTCAGCCAGGTCCGCCAGCTCATTCACGAACTCAAAGGCCAGCACACCATCCTGCTCTCGACGCACATCCTGCCCGAGATCGAGATGATCGCGGATGAAGCGATCATCATCGCGGGCGGAAAGATCGTCGCCCGCGGCACGCCTGAGGAGCTGCGAAAAAATGTAGGCACGCGCGGCGCGGTGCTGGTGGAAGTGAAGGCGGCTCAGGAAGCGGTCACCCGCGCGATGAAACAGGTGCAGGGCGTCGAGGAAGTGAAAGTGGAGTCGCAGCCCGGCGGCTGGTGCCGGGCGATCGTGACTTCCAACAACGGCAAAGACCTCCGCGAACCGTTGGGCCACGCCATCGTGATCAACGGCTGGCAGATTCGCGAGATGCGGCACGAGTCCGCGACGCTGGAGCAGTTTTTCATCCAGATCACGGCGACGCAGCAGACGAAGCCGCTGGCCCCCAGCCGCTAGCTGTCCGCAGGGTGCCACGGATCGAGGAGGCTCGGCGACGAGACCCGTGCGGTCGCCGACGGCCTCGGATCAAACGGTGACGCACGAAGGCCGGCACGGGTCTTCGTCGGCGGACCTCCTCGACCCGTGGCACCCGGCAAAAGCATGACCCGAAAAAATCCCTCCCCCGATCCGCAATCCGCAATCCGCAATCCGCAATCCCCGATTCTTCATTGAGGCTTTATGCGACGCACGCTGACCATTGCCCAACGTGAACTGGCGAGCCTGTTCTTCTCGCCGATCGCATACGTCACGCTCGGGCTCTTCGCCCTGGGCACCACGTGGATCTTCTTCCGCACCTTCGGCCCCGGCGAGGAGGCCACGCTCCGCCCGACCTTTCAGTGGGTCGTGTGGATGCTCATCTTCATCGTCCCGGCCATCAGCATGCGACTCATCAGCGAAGAATTCCGCAGCGGCACCATCGAACCGCTCATGACCGCGCCCATCAACGAAACACACGTCGTCCTGGGCAAGTGGCTCGGCGCGTTCGGCTTCTTCGTCGTGCTCCTGGTCGCGCCGTTCATCGTGCTCATCGGTGTTCTCGAGATGACTGCCGACCCCGAGTACGGCCCCATCATCACCGGCCTGCTCGGACTCATCCTCGTCGGCGGGCTGTACCTGGCGATCGGCACGTTCGCCTCCGCAGCGACCAAAGATCAGATCATCAGCTTCCTGCTCACCGCGACCATCATCTGCGTGTTCACCATCGTGGTTCACATGATCGCCCAGGCCGGCTTCGTCTCCAACGACATGGCCCGCGCCCTGAATCACGTGAACATTTTTTTCCAGTACGCCGACTTCGCCAAGGGCGTGCTCACGCTGAGTAACTTCGTCCTGTTCCTAAGCGCAATCGCCCTGTTCCTGTTCATGGCGGTGAAAGTGCTCGAAAGCAGACGATGGCGATAGTGGAGGTCCTGTGTCCTGAGTCCTGAGTCCTGAGTCGTCAATGCACTTTGGCTCGTGACCCAGGACCCAAGACCCAGGACTCAGGACCCAAGACCCAGGACCCAAGACTCAGGACTCCCATGGCTCAGACCATCGAAACCCAGGCAGAACGACGCGTCAAGTACGGCCTGAACGTCTTCGTCGCGCTCACTGCCGCGATCGGCATCGTCGTGCTCATCAACTGGATCAGCTACCGCAACTTCCGCACCGGCGATCTGCGCTGGGATGTCACGCTCACCCGCCAGCACAGTCTTTCGCCGCTCACCCAGCGTGTGATGGATCGGCTCGACAGCAACTACCGCATCGTCACGCTCTTTGAGGATGGCGAGAATTCGCACGAAGTGGTCCGTCGCCTGCGTGATCTTGTTGCGGAATATGATCGCTCTTCGCCCAGGATCACCGTCGATCAGATCAACCCCGGCACGGAGCCGACGAAACTGGAAGAGTTCAAGAAGTCGCTGCACGCGATGTTTCAAAAGCAGTTCGAACCGCTCGCCACGGCCAACCGCAAAGGACTGGCGGCGATGGACGGCGTCGAGATCGAACTCGAAGGCGTGCTCGCCACCGTTCGCCTCGCGCTCAAGGACAGCAACCTCAAGGCCCGCGAAACCCGTTCGCTTGTGCTCCTCAATGACACCGAGCGCCTCATCGAAGCCCGCCTGCGCGACTTCAAAGCCAGGCTCATTTCCCTGAAGCTTTACACCGATGTCGCCATGCCCGACTACGCGGCAACGCGCCTGAAGATCAAACAGTATCTCGAGTTTGTCGATGCGAATCTGTACCCCGCCCTGCGCAAGAGCCTGGTCGAACCGGTGCTCGCGCACATCAACGAGGAATATCCCAAGGCCCAGTTCGGCCTGACCGCCGCGGGCGTCACCGAAAGCATGCTCACGCTCCAGGAGCTGGTCAATAAGGCCCCCGCCACGCGGCAGGCCGTTCACGCGGAACTCGCCAAGGCCGCGAGCGTGCCTTCGTACGATTCGCTGTTCGCGGCTTTCAGCAAGGAATTTCCGATCATCCTGATCAGCCCGAAGGATGTGAAGGGCTTGTCGATGTCGGACCTGTTCACCGCCAGTGACGATCGGCGGCGCGATGTCGAACGGGAGAAGTGGCTCGACGAATTGAAGGGCAAAGAGTTTCTCGGCGAGGAGCGCTTGTCCGGCGCGCTGGCGCAGTTGACGATGGCTTCGCTCGATCCGCCGCCGATGGTGGTGTTCGTCGCGACGGGCAGCAGTCTGGCGACAACGCCCAGGCGCGAGTACACGCAGCTCATGGAGCGGCTGCGCGGCATGGGGCTTCAGGTGGAAGTGTGGGATCCGGTGAGCAAATCGCCCTTCGTTGCGCCGGACGCCAAGCCCAAGGGCGCGCCGCAGGTGAAGCCGGGGCAGAAGGCGGTGTGGGTCGTGCTGCCGGGCGATCCTCCTGACGCGAACAATCCCTTTGCCGCGCAGGTGCCCGCGACGGTGGCGATGATCGTGCGTGATCGGCTTGACAAGGGCGATGGCGTGCTGCTGTTCGTCCCGCCGGAGGTCGATCAGTCGGACATGCAGAAGCTGATCTTGCAGGAGCATGCGTGGAACATCAAGGTGGATTACCAGCGTGTGATCCTGCGCGAGATGGTGAACCGTTTCGGCAAGCCGCAGCCTGACAATCGCCATGATGTGCGCTTGTATCCGCGTGAGCATCCGGTCTCCAAGGCGGCGGCCGACGCGGGCATGGCCGGTCAGTTCGCCTGGGCCAGTCCGATCACGCTGCCGCAAGAGTCGCCGACATCGACGATCAAGTACTGGCCGCTGGTGTCGATCGCCGGAGCGAACCTGTGGGCCAACTACGGTACCGCTGCGGAGATCGCCGCGCGGAAGGAGCCGACCAAGGGCGATGCGAACGATGTCGCCGGTGATCGCTTCATCATCGCCTGTGCCGCAGAGCGTCCCGCCTCGGGTGTCCTGCCCGACCAGCGACTGGTGGTGTTTACTGATCGCACCTTCGCGACGGATCAGTTCGGCGCGGAGGAGTTCTTCGAGCAGGAGACCGGCCGCACCGTTCGCTACACGCGCTATCCGGCGAATCACGAGCTCTTCGTCAACAGCGTGTGCTGGCTGGCGGGGCTGGAAGAGCTGATCGCCGCCGGGGCCCGTTCGCAGGATGTGCGCCGCATCATGGCGATGGAGCCGGCTAAGGTTCAGTTCCTTCAGACATCGCTGGTCATCGGCATGCCGCTGGGTGTGTTCGTCATCGGCATGGCGGTGTGGTACACCAGGCGGGGATGAAGCTTGGGTGCCACGGGTCGCGGAGGTCCGCCGACGAGACCCGTGCGGACGCCCGATGCCTTGGAACATTCGGATGCACACGGCCACCGCACGGGTCTACTCGCAGAGCCTCGTCGACCCGTGGCACCCGACTTATAGCTCATAGCTCAAAGCTCATAGCTCATAGCTCAATCATGAACATCAAAACCACCATCGCGCTGCTCGTCATCCTCGCCGGTATCGGTTTGTATTTTCTTCTCATGGAGAAGGCGAAGGTCAACGACCCGCACACGGAGGAGAAGAAGTCCACCAACATCTTTTCCGCCGAGCAGCTTTATCCCGAAGGCGTGCGCATCGTCACGATCAGCAGCAGCCTCGGTGAACGCGCCAGGATCACGCGCGATGAAGACGGCACCTGGATGCAGGTCGAGCCGGTGAGCTTCCCGCTCAATCCCATCAGCATGCACAACGGCCTGACTTACAAGGCGGCGACGATCAAGTTCACCGACAAGTTCACGCCCGGCAAAGACGGCAAACCCACGCTCTCGCAGATGAATCTCGACAACCCGCTGGCCATGGTCACCTTCGAAGGTGCCTACCGCGATGCCCAGCTCATCGACGGCGGACAGGATTCGAAGGTCAGCGTCACGCCCTTCAAAACCACCATCAAGTTCGGCAGCGCGTTCACCGGTTCGCGCGGCTACATCCAGATCAATGACGATCCGACCGTTTACGTCGTCAGCGATGAACTCCATCGCACCGTGCTGGAGCAGAGCATCAAGACCTGGCGGCTCACCGAGCTGAAAGTGCCCGAGGAAGCGCAGGCCCGGCGGATCGCGATACACGTGGACGGTCAGCCGATTGAGATGCTCCGGAAGGAAGGCGACTGGCACCTCGCGCCGCCTCATGCCGGTCGCGTCGCCGCCGGTGCCGCCCGCGCCCTCCTCGCGGCGGTGCGCCAGCTCAAGCTCGGCGAGTTCGTCAATGATGAAGGCGATCCGGCGCGTTACGGCCTGGACAAGCCGCAGGCGTTGATCACCATTCAGGCCTCCGGCCCCAATGCGAAGCCGACCACGCTGCGCATCGGCAACGTCGCGGACATCAACAGTCACACTTATCACGCCACATGGAGCGTGGGCGATGAGCCCAGCCGCGTCGTGTTCACGGTCATGAAGCAGGCCCGCGCGTATCTCTCGCCGCGCCTGGATGAGCTGCGCGACCCGCGCATCACGCCCATCGATCAGGCCGCGTTCATCACCGAGGTGGCTATCCGCAAGCCCGGCTCCGCGCCGATCCACCTTCAGCGTGAGTCGGGCAAAGGCTGGTCGTTTGTCATCCTTCCGCCGCCTGCTGTCGCCCCTGACTTCAAGCCTGACCAGGAGCTTGTCGCCTCGCTGCTGGAAGTATTCGCCACGGCGACGGCGAAGTATTTTGTGCCCAGCGCCGGATCGCCCGGTCAACCGATCGCTGTGGTGGAACTGCATTGCAAGGCTCCGCTGATTGACGACACGCTCACGCTGTACGAGCCGCCCGCGGGCACCGTGCCGCAGGGCGAGGAAGTGCCGATGTTTCTGGTCACGCGGACCAACAAGCAGACGGGCGACGAAGGCGTCGGCTACCTCGTGCCCCGCGAGAAGCTCGCCCCCGCTCTGCGGCCGGTGCTGGCGCTGCGCGACCGGCAGATCCTGTCGCTCAAGGGTGATGCGATCGATGCGATCACGCTCCAGCGCTACGACGGCGCGACTTACGAATTCCTCCGCACCGACATTCCCGGCCAGTTGTGGAAGCTCCAGGGCGAAGATGTCTTCGAGTGGCCTTCGCTGCGTGACCTGTTCGCGCATGTGATCGAACTGAAGGTCGAGCACTGGCTCAATGAACCGGCGCAGCTGGGTGACAAGGTGATCAAGCTGGCGGTTCGGGAAGGGGGCAGGGAGCCGATCGTGCTCACGGTGAATCCAGCTTCGCGTCACGCCACGCTCAGCAGCGAAGGGGCACCCTTCGTCATCACGCCTGAGACGCTGGTCATGCTGGAGCAGGAGTACCGCTTCCGGGCTGTGTTGCCGGAGCTTGCGGGCAGTCTCGCGCAGGTCACGGTGCCGTGGCTGGACGACAAGCGGATGACGATCGGTCGCGACGAGCTGGGGCGTTACCAGGTGCTCAACGCCGACGGCACGCCGCTGACCACGCAGCGGATCAACCCGCAGGCGGCGGCGAAGATCTTCGAAGGCCTCGGGCCGCTTCGCGTCGAGCGATACATCACGCCGCTGAACGTGGACTGGAAGAACGAGACGCAGGTTTTGATCGAAGTGGTCACCAAGACCCGCGTCAAGTACACGCTGCACCTGGGCTTTCCCGGGCACGAGAATGTGGGCCTGCTCAACGGTCGATGGTTCACGCTCTCTGCCGAGACGCTGGCCAAGATCAGGCCCATTGCGTCGCGCGAGAAGGAATGAGCGTCAGTGCGGCACCCGCGATCGTGAGGCGAGGCGGATGCGGTCGAACGTATCGATCCTTTGCCGGCGTTCAGCGTGGCTTCGTGGCCGCCTGCCGGATCGCCTCCAAAATCACCTGCTCGAGGTGCATCGGGGGGAAGGCCTGGCCGCCACGTCGAGGTGCCGGCGGGTGCATTTCCTCCTCCTCGGGTTGTCCGCTGACGATGATGATGCCCGCCTGCTGGACCCGCTGATCGACAATGTTGCCCGCGCGAGGAGCCGGCGGGTGCATTTCGTCTTCTTCGGGTTGTCCGCTGACGATGATGATGCCGATGCGGCTCAGCACGTCCGCCACGATATTGCCGATCACCCTGGGCGGAAGAGGCTGCGGGTTCAGCGCGACCTTTTCCAGGATGTCACCGACGATGCTGCCGATCTGCGGCAGCTTCTTGATCGAGATGTCGCTCCGCAAGGCGGCCGCGGATGCAAGCGAGGTCTGCGCGATGGCATCGAATTCCACCGTCGGATTTTCCTTGGGCGGTAGCGGCTGCGGATTCAGACTCACCTTGTCCGCGCTCGCCGCGACCACCGCGCCGTCCGCATACCCATGCGCCACTTTGGGCGGCAGCGGCTGCGGGTTCAGCGCGACCTTGTCGAGCTTCTGTGAAGCGACTTCGGACACGGATCGCAATGCTTGATTCTTGATCGGATCGACCATGGAAGGTCTCCTGTAAAACCAAACGAGGGACGCGTTCGGCCACATACCGCCTGACGGGCCCATAGGAGTGATCGTTGATTGTCACCAGTCGTTGCACGTTCACCTGAAGAGTGAACCAAGGCCGCAGAACCGGGCCGCTGAAAGATGATTGTACCGTTCGTCGTCCGGCGAACGCAATAGAAAGGGATTATATCGTGAACAGCTTCTGCTGGTGCCGTTCCAGGCTCATCTTCGTCACCGGACGCGTCGGCTCCAACCGATACAGCCCGCTGAAACAGGCGTTGCAGTAATCCGTCTTGGGCCGGCTCACGCAGCCGAGCAACCCTTCCAGCGTCAGGTAGTGCAGACTGTCCACGCCCAGAAAATCGCGGATCTCATCCACCGTGCGCCCTGTCGCGATCAAATCCTTCGGGTCCGGAAAATCAATCCCGAAGTAACACGCATGACGGATCGGCGGCGAACTGATGCGCAGGTGAATCTCCTCCGCGCCGGCCCTACGCAATTGCTGCATCTTCCCGCGCGTCGTCGTCCCGCGAACGATCGAATCATCCACCACGATAATCCGCTTGCCCTTCACCACCTCGCCCACCACATTCAGCTTCAGTTGCACCGCAGCCTTGCGCTGCTTCTCCGTCGGCTGAATAAAGGTGCGACCGACATACCGGTTCGGCACGATCCCTTCGCGAAAGGGAATCCCGCTGCTCCGCGCGTAGCCCAGCGCCGCCGACCTGCCCGAGTCCGGCATGGGGATCACATAATCCGCCTCCACCGGCTGCTCCGTCGCCAACTGCTCACCCATCTTCTCGCGCGCGATCTGCACCGTGTCACCAAACAGCCGCGAACTCGGATTGGCAAAGTAAATGTGCTCGAAGATGCAATGCGCAGGCTGCTGGGCCGAGGCGAAGCGACGCGACGTGATGCCTTCGTCCGACAGTGTCACAATCTCGCCCGGCTCGATCTCCCGCACAAAATCCGCCCCGATCGCATCGAGCGCCACCGTTTCACTCGCCACGCAGAGACAACCTTCCTTCGTTTTGCCCAGCACCAGCGGCCGCCAGCCCCACGGGTCGCGCACCGCTTCCACGCGATCGTGAAAGAGGAACACCAGGCTGTACGCGCCTTGCAGATGCGTCAGCGCCTCGGCCACCGGATCAGCCTTGGACAGGTGATGCGAAGCGACGAGGTGAATGATGACTTCGGTATCGGTCGAGGTGTGGAAGATGTGCCCGCGTTCTTCGTAGTCGCGGCGAAGGAGCGAGGCATTGATCAGGTTGCCGTTGTGCGCCACGGCGATCTGCCCGCCGATGTACTCTTCAAGGAGAGGCTGGGCGTTGCAGTTCTTGTTGGAGCCTGTGGTGGAGTAGCGGTTGTGCCCGATGGCGGCTGTGCCCTTGAGCGCGTCCAGCTTGTTGCCGCTGAAGACCTCGGGCACCAGGCCCATGCCGACGTGGGCGGAAAGGGAGGAGCCGTCGCTCACGGCGATCCCGGCCGACTCCTGCCCGCGATGCTGCTGGGCATACATCGCGATGTAGGTGATATGAGCGGCCTCCGGCGTGCCCCAGATGCCGAACACACCGCATTTATCCTTTTTTTCGCTGGTCATGCTCAACCCATCCGTGGTTAAAAGAGAACGGTATCGCAACGGGCGCGCGGGGTCAATGCGGTCTGGACCCTGCTGTGGCAGGAATTGCCGGAGGTAGACACATGTCTACCACCCCCCTACCCCTGGGTAGCCATTTTGAGATAAGTGCTTTCATGGTCATTGTTTGTCAAATGGCTACCTCGTGTCTACCCCGTGTCTACTAGACACGCTGTGGGCCGGTTTGATCCGGGGCACGATCAATGCACAACGAAGGCCGCCACGGGCGACCTGTGCCGGCCGGGCGGACCGATCGCGCGGCCGGGGACCGATATCCGAACATTATACTAAATTGCATCGCGCGTTTCAAGAGTTGAAGGGTCGAATTCTTGACGAGACCACGGGGCGTTTGTCGGATTCATGTAAGCGTGCAACGCTGTTCGATTCCGCGACGACACGTCACGGCTCGCTGTTGATGCTGCGCGGTGAGGCGCGATTGATCAGAGCCGGATGCTGCGAATCCGGATCGGTTTACCGGGGGCCAAAGCTCGATGCCGAGCAAACCGAACTTGCCCGGCGGTCGAAGCGTGTCCGGACTCACAGAGTCCGGCTCTGATCAGCGGGTGGCCACCGTCGTCGCGGTGAAGATGCTCTACGTACAGGATGTGCTGAGTGACGATATCGAGGTCAAAGGCGACCGCCAATCGGCAGAGGCGTAGCCGGTCACGGGGAAGGTTGTCGGGAGTGGCATCAGCCGGCTACTCCCCGTGCTTATATAGATAGGTCTTCCGCGCCACCCACATCGTCACGCCATGTTCCGGGATGAACGCCGCGACGGGCGCGTCGTAGTTGGCGAACGGCCAGGCGGTGGTCGTGAAATCGTCGATCAGGCGGTACGCGTCAGTCTTGCTGTCGAACTCGTAAAGCTTTTTCGAAGGCGGGTCCATGAGCAGGTATCGCCCGCTGACCGGATCGACGGTGATGATGGCCTGACGAATGGTCAGATCGAAGGGCGCGTCCTTCATGCGCTTTGGGGGGCCTTCCTTTTTCAGGATGACGACGACGCGCTGCGATTCGTTGCCGCCGGCCAGGAGCACTTCTTCGCGGAAGGGGTTGTGGCGGCCGAGGCTGTGGTAGCCATGCACGGGAACAGGGCCCAGGTTCTCCCACTTCTGCGTTTCTTCACTGAAGAAGAGAATGCCTTGCTTGCCGCTGGCGAGGTTGACCAGTCCCTTTCGCGCGGAGAAGTATTCGATGACGCCGGTCATGGCGTAGTTGCCGCCGGGCGGGAGTTTGGTCCATTTCTCCGTGCGAAGGTCGTAGCGGTGGATGCCGCCGCCGTCGTTGTGGTCCATGTGGTAATACCGGCCGAGCTGCGGGTCCAGGGCGTTGCGCGAATAGACGTGGCCGAACTTGCTCAGCAGCGTCGGGCTGCCGGCGGCGGCGGGATCGGCGGGCAGGCCGACGTCGCGCCAGGCGTTCGTCTTCTCCGTGTAGGCGATGAACCGCCGGCTCTGACGCAGGCCCATGAACAGGAACTGGCCGGACCGGCTGTCCCAGTGGCCGTCATCGCACCACGTCATGATGTCCAGCCCCTTCGACGGCGGCGGAGCCTTGATCAGGTCGCCCGGACCTTCGGTAGGCACGACCGCCCAGGTGCCCGGCTTCATCGACGCCGCCAGCCGCGACAGCACGGTGGGCTCGGCGTTGCTCGGGGATTTCTCCTCCGCCAGGACCGGCGCGGCCAAGGCCAGCAGCAGGCAGACGGCAAGGTGGGGTTGGCATGTGTGGAACATGGGTCCCATCTTATCGTGGCATGCTTCTGCGCGAAGAAAGATCGTGCGACGGGTGGCTGGGGCTGAGTCTTCGAAGCCCCGGCCCAGGCGTACGGACGAGCAGGGCGCACTTGGTTATTGCGAGTCGAACGGCCGGGGCTTCGAAGACTCAGCCCCAGCCACCCGGCAATCACTTCTTGAAGTTCTCGGCAATGAATTCATCCAGCGCCTTCGTCGCCGGGTCATCCGTTTCGCCCAGATTATTGTTGAGCTTCGAGTGATCGGTGTCCCGCGCGCCGAACACGCGCACCTTCACGCCCGCTTCCTTCAAGACCGCGCCGAGACGGAACGCCTGGGCGGAGACATCAGCCTGATTCGCCACGTGCAGAACCAGGAACGGCGGAATGCCCTTGTCTTTCTTCACGTGATTCACGGCTGAGAAATCGCGGTGCTTCGCCGGGTCGTTGCCGAACTTCACGCGATGGCCGAACTTCGAAGGCGTCTGGCCATGCACGCGCCAGCGCGTCTCGGCGACTTCGATGATGGCGGGCACATCGTACGTGTCGCCATCCACCGGCACGCAGCCTTTGAGCACGTCAAACGAGACGCCCTCAGCCTTGAGCAGGCGATCATCGGTACACAAGAGCGCGGCCAGCTGTGCCCCGGCCGAGTGTCCGCCGACGAGCACGCGTTTCGGGTCGCCGCCGTAGTCAGCGATGTGATCCTGCATCCAGCGGAAGGCTTTGGCGATGTCTTTGTTGATCGATTCCATCTCGACCACCGGCAGCAGTCGGTAGTTGATGGAGACGAAGACAAAGCCCTTATCCATGAACGCCTGTGGCTTGATTTTGACATCTGATTTGTCGCCGGTCTGCCAGCCGCCGCCGTGAATCCAGAAGACGACGGGCAGGCTCTTCGCGTCAGCGGGCGCGTAGATGTCGAGGGTTTGTCGCTTCTCGTCCGTCCCGGCGTAGGGAATGTCGCGCTTGATGGTCTGGGCCTGCGCGGCGACGGTGAAGGCCAAGAGAAGAAGGAGCGAGAGGGTGAGTGATTTCATGAAGGGGATTGTCGCACGCGGAGCACTGCAATTCAATGGTATTCGACACAAAGCCGCGACCGGTGGTCGCGGTTCGAGGGCCAACCCATGTTCCCGCCGAATGCCCGTGACCACCGGTCGCGGCTTTGTGGTTACCGAAACAGCTCGCGCAGCGGCAACTGAAATCCGGGCAGCACTTCGCCGGCCGTCAGCGTGTCGGCTGCGTCGAAGGTGACAGGCTTTTCGCCGGGCGTGTGCGCGGTGATGGTCCGATTCTCCGGATCGAGCACCCAGACGAGGCGCGTGCCGCGGTCGAGCCACCACTGGACTTTCCGGCCGACTTCGATTGCGCGGTCATCGGGCGAGAGTGTTTCGACGGCCAGGTCGGGCGGGATGGGGATGAACTTTCTGTTGATCGCGCCGGCGCGGGCCTTGGCGATGAAGGCGATGTCGGGCGCGCGGACGGTCGGGCCTTCAGTGCCGTCTAGGCGGAAGCCGGTCTCGGCGGCTAGGACTCGACCGAGATCACGCTCATCGACGAATCGATAGAGGAAGTAGTGAAGTCTGCCGGTGCAGTCGCCGTGCAATCCGCCTGTCGGTGACAATGGGATAACCTCACCGTCAATCAATTCGCACCGCCCGTTCTCCGCAGCATATTGGGCGAACTCATCGGCGGTCATTTTTTTGTGCGTAGTCGTCGGCATGGTTGCCTGTATCCTAGTACACATGTGGCCGTTCAGAAAATCACGGATCGCGGCATGATTCGAATTTTCATTATCATCGCGCTGTTGCTGATGGCAGGCAAGTTCGCCGGCTGTACCTCACCAACCGGGCCGCGCTGGCACGAGCACATTGCGCCGCAGCCCGTGTCCGACCCGGATACGATCGATCCGGAGACGGGCTTGCCGCTGCGCCGGGAATGGGCGGACCAGAACCTGCCGCGACCGCTTTCGCGCGAGGCGGCGTTCGCCGTTTTGCTGAACACGGATACATTCGCCCAGGCCTATGTCGGGTTCGCTGGCAGCAAGTCGGTGCAGGTGGACGCGTACCAGACGCTGCTCGCCGAACCGGATGCAGCAGCCGTATTCGATGATCTGCTGCGACGGGCGCGCGTGCCGGGTCAGCTTTATGCCCTGTGCGGCATCTATCTGGTCGCGCCGCAGAAGTATGACGAGGCTCAGCGGAATGTACTGACGGCGGAGGTGTTGGCGGCCGACGCGGAGGTGACGCACATGGCCGGCTGCATCATCGACAGCGCATCCGTCCGTGAACTGGTCAACAACACCAGTCCCCACACCGCTCGGCTCCGCCGCGGCGAGACGATCCTGCAATGGTTCGAGCGCGTGAAGCCGGCCGAAAAGTCCGTGCGGTTCGACATCTCCGGTGGTGCCATCCCCGTTTCATTTCGCGATGCCTCGTGAGTCGGACCGCGACCACCGGTCGCGGCTTTGTGCGATTATTTACGATGAAGGAAATGCAGTTCCAAGTATCGCGCGACGTAATCGACGATGCTCTGGGCTTCGGGGATGTCGGGGTTGGAGGTGTGGCCCATCGGTTCGAAGCGCATGCCTTTGAAGCGGTTGACGGCTTCTTCGAGCGGGAGGCCGTATTGCATGGCGAGGCTGAAGGCGCGGCAGAAGGCCTGGACGAGGCCGGAGAGAGTCGCGCCGACCTTGGACATTTTGATGAAGATTTCGCCGGGGCTGCCGTCTTCATGCAGGCCAATGGTGAGATAACCCTCGTGACCCATCACGGCAAATTTGTGCGTCAGAGATTCGCGCCGGGGCGGGAGGCTCTGGCGTTGCATGGGGGCGGCTGCAAGCATGTCGTTCTCGCGCTTCGTTTCGGCCATGCGGTTAGCGTACCGTGAGCGTGGCGTCCGTGCCATGTGACGGGCATGACCAGAAGTGTCATCGGCACAGGGGCGGGGGAAGAGTGAAAAGTGAAAAGTGAAAAGTGAAAAGTGAAAAGTGCAAAGTGAGAAGGGCGAGGGATTATGATGCCTGCGTGGATCATGGGCGGCTGGAGCACCGTCCCGGCAAGGCGGTGCCTTAGACGAACTGAACCACGCACGCGCACCACCCTGCCGGGATGGTGCTCCAAACTTCCCACACACGTTCTGAGGAAAGCACGAAACAATGAGCGTGTTGAGTGTTCAAGCAAAGTTACGCACGGCGATCCGTCGCAAGCTGCTGGCGTGGTATCGCAACCATCGGCGCGATCTGCCCTGGCGGGCGCGCGAGGGTGAGACGCCCAATGCGTATCACGTCCTTGTCAGCGAGGCGATGCTCCAGCAGACGCAGGTGGCGACGGTGATCGCGTATTTCCATCGCTTCATCGAAGCTTTTCCGACGGTCGAAGCGCTGGCGGCGGCGGATGAGCAGCGGGTGCTGCGATTGTGGCAGGGGCTGGGCTACTATCGACGGGCACGGAACCTGCATGCGAGCGCGAAGGTGATCGTGGAGCAGCATGGCGGGCGGGTGCCGGATTCGGTGGAGGCGCTCTCCGCGCTGCCGGGCGTGGGGCGGTACACGGCCGGGGCGGTGGCATCGATTGCGTATGGTCGGGCGGAGCCGATCGTGGATGGGAATGTGGCGCGGGTGTTGGCGCGGTGGTTTGCGATTGAGGAGGCGATCGATGCACCGGCGACGAAGGCGCGATTGTGGTCGCTGGCGGCGGAGCTGGTGCCGGCGAAGGGAGCGAGTGATTTCAATCAGGCGATGATGGAGCTCGGTGCGCTGGTGTGTCAGCCGCGCGGGCCCAAGTGTGTGGCGTGTCCGGTGCGCGGGGAGTGCGAAGCCGCGAAGCGAGGGGAGGCGGAGGCGTATCCGGTGAAGGCGGCGCGAAGGAAACCGCGGGCGGTGAAGCATCAGGTGGTGGCGATTGAAAGCGGCGGGGCGTTTCTCTTTGAAAAGCGGCCTGCACAGGGGCTGTGGTCGAACATGTGGCAGTTGCCGACGGCAGAGGAGCTTGAAGGCGATGTGAACGCGCAGGCGATCGCGGCGTGGGTGAAGGGAAAGTGCGGTCTAATCATCAGTCAAGTGAAGCGCGTGGATTCGTTCACGCATCAGACGACCCATCGCACGATCGAGTTTGTCGTGTGGCGGGTGCGGGCGCGGGCGCGGAAGCGCAAGCGCGAGACAAACGCACAAGTGTGGCGGAAGCTGGAGGCGGTGGATGATTTACCACTGGCGAACCCGCAGCGGCGGGCGGTGGCGATGGTGCTGGAGCGCTAAGGAAATAATGAAATGAGGAAGGGGAGCAATACTTGTTTTCTCAACTCGCCGGCAGATGCTTTTGCAGGTAAGCGGTGGTGCGGCGCGGGCCGATGAGGCCGACGACTTTGTCATCGACATCGAGCACGGGAATGTGCCTGAATCCACTGGTGCCCATGAGGTTGATGGCTTTGGCGGGCGGGTCGGTGTCGCGGACGATGACGGGGTCCGCGGTCATGACCTCGCGGATGAGCTGGCCTTTCATCGCTTCGTAGTTTTCGATGACTTTCATGAGCAGGTCGCGCTGCGTGAAGATGCCCACGAGCTTTTCGTTTTCGATGACCAGCAGGCAGCCCACGTTCATCCCCGCCATTTTCCGCACCGCCTGTTCAACGGTGCTGATCGGGCTGGTGGTCGCGAAGGGGGCGATATGGATATCGCGGATGATGCCTTCGCACAGGGCGCGTTCGAGGTCATCCTGCGGATGCGCGATGTCGTAGTTCTTCAGTTGATCTCTGAATTCGACATCTTCCACGGGTTTACGCTGGCGTTTTGGAATCATGCGCCCTCCCTGTTTTCAATGGCGACTTTGGCGTCCGTTTCCTGCACCTTGACCGCACGCGGGAAGTAGTCGGCGATGTATTCCATGATCGCCCGCTGCCCGACCACGCCCAGCGGCTTGCCCTCATCATCCACGACAATCACGTGGCGAAGGCCATAGGTCAGAAGGCGGTGGATGAGCGTGGCGATCGGGTCGCGATGGCTCATGCGGGCCCAGGCATCGCGCACGAAATGCCCGATCTTCTTTTCCATGAAGCTGGGACGATCATCGCAGATCAGGCCGGCCAGTTGATGTTCGGTGAACTTGCCTTCGGGAATGCCCTTATCGTTAACCACGATGACACAGCCTTGCTGAGCCTTGCGCATCTGGTCGATCGCCTGGCGCACGGTGGCAGTCGTCGGCAGAACGACGCCGGGCATGATTTTCAATTCACTGACGGGTTCATGCAGAAATTCTTCGCGAAGGCCCATGATCACTCCTGTCGCGTTAGAGGTTTCAGTTGTCCGACCCGAAATGTCCCGGCCCGGTTGCGGGAAACACCCGACACGTCTGTCTATTGCAGGGTATCAGCCTCGCAGGTGCAGGACAAGAGGAATCTGCGGCGATGTTTCGATTCGTTGCACGATCGGTTCCGTTTCTAACGATTGGGTGCGTTTCCGTTCCAGGGCTTCACGCGCCCATCAGTCGGATTTTCATGGTGATGCCGGGCAAGCTGAACGTAGTGCGGCGCCAGCCAGGCGAGATATTTCTTCTCCTTCTCATTCGTCGGCCGGGCAACGCGACCGGGCACGCCGATGACCATCATGTCATCCGGCACATTCAGATTCGGCGGGACCACCGCCCCCGCCGCGATCAGGCACCGCGCTCCGATGCGCGTTCCGCCGAGCGCGGTTGCGCCCATACCGATGAGCGTGCCGTCGCCGACACTGATGCCGTGAACGATCGCGCCGTGGCCGATGGTGACGTGAGCGCCGATGGTGTTGGGGATGTGCGAGTCGCAGTGAATGACCGCGTTGTCCTGCACGTTGGTGCCTTCGCCGATGGTGATGCGGGCGACATCGCCGCGGATGGAGACGCCGTACCAGAGGTTGACGCCGTCAGCGAGCTGGACATCGCCCAGGACGCGAGCGGTGTCGGCAAGGTAGACGTTGTGGAGGCGATGGATGGACATGGGGGCATTATGACGAGTGGCGAGCGGCGAGTGGCGGGCGTTGCCCAATCCAAGTTTAGCGGTCGCACCGATAGGTGCACTTGGCGAGGCTATAATGTAGACGAGGGAGCGCGAAGGAAGCATTCGCGCCGTGTCGCGAAGGGTGTCACGGGCCGCAGGATCAAGACCGTGACCCGTGACGCCCTGACCGACAATACCAAAGAAACTGGACGTTCTTTGAAAAGTTGGAATTCGGCCTACTGCAATCCTTGCGGAGCCCGGAGGCTGGTGCGTTAAACTTTCCGATAGATGCGAATGACAACGCATTCGCTTGCCCCGCATCCAGCGTGACGCACCGTGCCTCTGACCGAATTCCACTCCAGCCCGGCTCGCCATCATGACTGACTCTCTGCTCAAAACAATCGCCCCCTGTGTCGTCAGCCACAACCTCGCGCTGGGCGGCGCGCAGACCGCTGTGCTCCGCCTCATCGCCGCAATGCCCGACTGGGTGCGCGAGCGCACTTCGCTTTACGTTCAATCTCACGACATGCCGCTGCTCGACGCGGCCATCAAGAAGCACGACTTCTGGGTCGGCAACATCACCACCCAGGCTCCGAGCGATCCCTCCTGCTGGGTTCTCAGCTACGGCAACCTGCGCGATCTTCCCAAGCGCCCCACCTCGCTCATCCTGCACTCCTGGGACGAGGAAGGGTGGCGTTACATTCAGCGGGCCTACGGCGACATGCAGGGCCTGACCGTCGCGGGTGTCTCGTCCAAGGTACTCGCGCGTTACGGCGAGTGGATCAAGTCGAATCATCACACCGTCGCAGGCGTCCTGCCCCCGCCGGTGACCGAGATGTGCATCGCCAAGGGTGAAATTAAAAAGCACAAGCCCCTCGTCGTCGGCTGGATGGGCCGGCCGCTCGACAGCAAAGGCCTCTTGTCGCTGCCCTGGCTCTTGAAGATGGATGAGCGCATTATCGTTCGCGCCTGGACCGGCGCGGATACGGCCGGCCTCGCCTACACGCGGCGCGTGCAGGGCGAAGCGATGGACCGCATGCTCGCTCTCGCCGACGAACTGGGCGTCACCCATCGCCTCGATCTGCGCCCGCTCGATTTCGATCCCTTCGCCTACCGCCATCGCCTCGAAGGGTGCCATGTGCTGCTGGGAAACAGCAAGGCCGAAGGCTTCCTGCTCACCGCGGCTGAGGCACTCTCTTGCGGCATTCCCGCCGTCGTGACCACTGCCTGCGGCATCGCCGACTACATCACGCAAGGTCTCAATGGTTACCTGATCGACTGGAACGATGACCCGAAGAAACTCGCGAAGGATTCACTCCGCGCGATCAAGAAGGCTGTGAAGCTCGATGCCGGCGCATGCCTGCGCAGCGTGCAGCACCTCACCCTTGCCGGCCGCTACAGCCAGACGCACGGCAACACCTGGGCCCGCCTCACCCACACCGAGCTTGAGCACCAGGATGCCCGCGTGACCGTTGGCGTGCGCATCCACAAGAACACCGACCCCGCTCACCTCGACGACGCCATCGCCTCCATCGCCAATCAGACTTACCGCAAGTTCAAGGTCGTGCTGCTCGTCGATGGCCCGTGGTGGTACGGGCATCAGCTTGCCGATCGTTTCCATTTGCCCTTGATCTGCACCGGTCTTGAGCCGGACATCACGCATTGCTCCTGGCTGCATCGCAAGGCCGTCGAACAATGCGACACCGAACTCTACAAGCCATTGGACTATGACGATCAGCTCGCGCCGCAGTACCTCGAGCGCGCCATCGCCCAGCTCGATGAGCATCAGGCGGATGTCTACGGCTGCAAGCTCATGACCTTGCAGGATGGCAAAATCTTCCCGCGTCAGCACTGGCCTAATAAGCCGCTGGAGACGATGTGGACCGGCAACAGCGATCACAATCAGCTCCCGCACTCTTCCGTGCTGCTGCGCGTCGACAGCGTCCGTGCGGCTGGCAACTACCAGGAACGGGCGGTGGGCCTCGGGGCCGATGACTATCACCTGTGGTACCGCCTGTGGAAGACGAGCGCGAAGTTCATCCGCGATGATGAAGTGCGCAATGTCGTCTACCGCATCCACGAGAAGAACTCGCTGCCCGTTCGGCAGAAGCGATATGGAGCGGGCGCCAAGGCTGCGCTTATCGCCGGTACCGCGGCCGCATCCATCGCCCTCGCCCCCGGCTTCGTGCAGGGCCAGACGCCCGATGCCAGCGCGAAGCTGAAGAAAGACACGACGCAGCAGGTGACTTCAAAGGACGGGCAAAAGGACATGGCGGCGCTCGACCCGCCGCATTCCTGATCGCCGCGACGGGCGAACGAACTAACTCTTGAATAGCCCCCGGCGGAAACCCCCGGCTTCCGCCGGGGGCTATTGCATGAGGAGATGCGTACAATCGCAAACGCGAACGCGCCTCACTTTTTCACAGGCTTGTTTGCCGCCAAGTGCGGAAGTGAATGATTCGGTGCTTCAGTCTGAATTCGGTCGGGCAGATTCGGCTGGATCGCAGGGGATGGGGGCTGCGGAAGCCCCGGCCCGACGAACCTTGTGGTGCCACCGCGGGCGCTTCGCCGAGCCACTGCATCAGCCACCCGGTTCAAGGTGAGATGCCATCCGAGCCGAGAAGGTGAATTGTTCACTGCTTTTCACTTGTTATGAGGTATTTCCCAAGTCCTGTGATATGCTGCAACTGATCCCCTTGTCTGGATCGGTGACTTGTGCATTCGCACATGAGGTTGAGGATTGCGGTTTCCACTCATTTTCTCCAAGGAGAGCCCCATGAAGGTTGACTGTGTTTACTGCTACCGTCGAGCGGTTGCCTCGCTGTCGGCCGTCCTGATGCTGCTCGGCTTGGCGCTGTTGCCTGCCAACGCCGTGCTGATCGATGACTTTTCCGGCTTGAGTACCGGCACCATCCACGGTCAGAACCTGTGGACCACCATCCCGGCTTCGACCGGCAATGTGGTCGTCAATCTCGCCAGCGGCGAGGAGGAGCTGCGATACAGCCAGAACTCCGGCGGTGCCCTTCGCGGATTCCAAAGGACCGTTCAAAACGGCTCCATTCTCAACGGCGCCACCGGCACGCTCTTCCTGAATTTCAGAGCCAACGGATTGAACCTTGACTCCTCCTTCGGACTGTCAGACGTCGCGGCCCCCGCAACTGCGGCGGATTTTGAAGCGAGGCTTACACTCGTCAATGTCGGGGGCAACCTCACTCTGCGCGCCACCAACGGCGGCGGCACCAGTGATCTGACCACGGTCAGCACCGCAACCAACTACAGCCTGTGGGCCGTCGTCAACAACGCCACCGATACGATGGATGTGTACATTCAGGGGGGTGCATTCGCCTCGCAGACCCAGGTGGGTGCCGGTCTCGCTTTCCAGAACGGAACAGGCAGTACCCTGGGCCGCCTGTTCGGGATCACCACCACAGGCGTTGCCTCGCCGTCTTCCGTCAATCTGGACAACGTTTATCTTTCCGCAGGCGTCGACCTGACCAACCCGACCGTGCTTGCTCCAAATGAACTCGCCAAGTACGCGCTGGTCGCGGGCACGGATTACTCCTCGCCCGCCACGCTTGTCGCCCCGGGTCTGACCGCTTCCGCCATGACGACCGATTCATCCGCATGGGCCAATGCCAGCGTGGGCTTTCACACGTTGCATACCATCAACGCTCTGGCGCCCGAAGGTGCCGGCACCAACGGCTCGGGCGCGGGCTCGGCACTGGACCCCAATGCGTTCTTCACGCTGACACTTACGCCCGACGCCGCCACCACGATCACGGGCATGGCGTTCACGCAGATCTCCGGCAAGACCGGCAACACCGGCGGACTCAATTCCACCGTGGTGATCCGTTCCAGCATGGACGGCTTCATCGAAAACCTGGGCTCTTTCACGCTCAGCTTCCCGGGGACTGAGCCGGACGACACCTTCTTCTCGGCGGACCGCTTCCTGGACCTCGCGGGCCTGTCTCAATTCAATGGGATCAATGTGCCCGTGGAGTTCCGCTTCTACTTGTTCGATAACTCCGGCGCCAGCGGCAAGGTCGGCGGCTTCACCGACCTGACCATCTTCGGCTCCGCCGTGCCCGAGCCGGCGACGATCGGCTGTCTGAGCGTCGGCCTGCTCGCTCTCCTGCGCCGGCGCGCAAGGACGGCATGACAATCGCGAATGATTGATCTTGTTGTACAGCTTTGAATTGAAACCAAAGCGATCCGGCGAGCCGCGACTTCAACGTCGCGGCCCGCTGTCTTTCTCACCCTTATACATCGGCAGGTAACGGTAATACACCTCCAGCGTCAGGGCCGCCATGCTGGTGGTGTAGATCGTGCCGCCTGAATCATCCCAGCGGAACTGCATGGGGAAGCAACCGTCATCCTTGCCGTCCTTTTTCTGGAGCTTGATCAGGTTCTCGCGCATCACCTGGTTCCACTTCTCCCAGTTGCCGTCGTTGATCTGACTGGCGCTGAGCGTGGCGTAGTACCAGAGGTAGTAATCGCGATCACCCCGGCCGGGACGGTTCTCCCAGATGTATTCGTTGTATTCCTTGAGCGGCTTCTCGGCGAACTTTTCGCCGAGCAGGATGCGGCAGAACACAGCCTCGGCGGTCATCGCGGGCTTGGCGCTGGCGTTCTGGTAGCCGGCCAGCAGCGAGCCTTTGCGGGTAACGATGTCCATCCACTTGTTGATGCCCTTGCTGAGCTTTTGATCGGTCTCGAAGCCGAGGCGTTCGCACGAGTGCAGCGCCATGACGGCCCAGCCGACGACGCTGGTATCACCATGCTCGCCGGGGCGATAGCGCCAGCCTCCCGAGCCGGTGTCCTGTCCCTTGACGATGAAACGGGCCGCGAGCAGGGCGGCCTCGCGCTGCCGCGAGTCGTTGGTCATCAGGGCCGCCTCAGCCAGCGCGATGGTGGCGATGCAGTGATCGTACATGCTGCCTTCGCCGCGCAGGTCACCGTCTTTTTTCTGATGCTTGATGAGAAAGTCGATGCCGGCGGTGACAGTCTCGCGGTAGGGGCCGGCCTTGGCGGAGGTGTGATCGCTGGCGAGGAACGCGAGGACGGGCAGGCCGGTCAGCGCCATGTCATGTTGGTTGTCGCCGCGTTTGCCGGGGCCTTTGTCGCCCTGCACGGCCTTGGTCCAGCGGCCGTCCGGCTCCTGATTCCGCGCCAGATACGCCAGCGCCCGTTCCACCGCGTCTTCCGACTCGGGCGTACCGCCCATTTCCTTCAGCAGCTTCTTTCGCGCATCAGGAGCGCGCTGGAACAGCGGCAAGGGCTGCGCCAAATCATCCGGCCCAAGCTTGCCAATCACCGGCGACAAGAGCGCCGATGCGGCATCACTCACGGGCGCGGCATCCGACCGCGCCCGCAGGTCCGTGCTCGACTGCGTGTTTAGCAGCGAAGTCAGATCGTTGTCGTTCACCGCCAGAGGATCGATCATCGCCACCGTCGCGATCGATTCGCTCACGGCTGCGCCGGTCGATGCCTTGCTGGTGGTCGCAGCCTTGTCCGCCGCGACCTGCGAAGGCGGAGCCTTGGAATCAGCGGAGACACGCGCGGTCTGGGCGGCGTCAAAGAGCGGGGCGTCCACGCTCGGCGGCGCGAAGCTCGGCGGAGCGTTGAGATTCGGAACTTTGTCAACTGTGCTGCGCGAAGTCTGCGTCGCGGCGGTCTGTGCCTGGGCCAGTGATTCCGTCGGCGTGTTCTTCGTCGTCGCCAGCGCACTGCTGCTGCTGGTCGCCACTTCCGCGCTGGCGGACTGCGTCGCCTGCGGCGCGACCTTCGCGGTGGTCGGCCTTGCGTCGCTCGGTCGTTCCTGCGCGAGCGCATCGGCCTGAACGGTGGATGCGCTAATCGAGGGATCCACATTCGAAGGCGTCACCGCGCTGGGCGACATCACGCTCGACTTGATCTCCTCCGCCCGCGAAGCCTCGCTGCGCGCCAGGCCCGCGCTGGATGCCATCGATGCTTCATCCGGCTGACTCGGCGCGGCGGCGGCGCTGCCTGATTCCGTCGACGCCGCGCTGGTTGCTGAGGCCTTCGTCTCCACGCGCTCGGCGAGCGTGCGCGAGGTCTCTGCCGCCTGCGGCGCGGGTGTGACCTGTGCCGAAGTCACCTTCGCGCTGGGTGAAGGCTGGGCATCGAGCGCGGCCTGTTCGATCGGGAGCGCATGCGTGATCTGAATCACTTCCACGTTGGGCTTGGCGAAGCTCAGTGCCGCCCCGGATTCGAGCGACTCGGCAGCCGTCTGCGCCGGCGGCGTTTCGATCTTCATCTCAGCCGCCTTGCCGCTGGGGGCGCTGGCGGAGCGCTGGGCGACATGCGGCGTGTTCTCGGGAATCTTCGGGCCTTGCGGCGCTTCGGAGCTCACGGCCTGCGTCTGCACCTGTGCGGAAATCGTGGGCTGCACACCTGCCGGTGCAGGCGCAGTTGCCGCGACGGACTCGGCCTTGGAAGATTGCGGCGCGTTGGTCTGCGCCGCGGAAGCGAAGGATTGCGGAGCCTGCTGCGAAGGCTTCGCCTGCGCGGGCGCGGTCTCGGCGGGTGAGCTCGACTCGGCGACCGCGCGCTTGGGCGCAGCCGACCCGCTGTCCGCCAACGTCGGCGCGGCAGGCTGATTCGCTTCGACGCGCTGCGTATCAAACTGCGGCGAAGGCGTCGGGGCGTTCACCGCGGGCTGCGGCGATGCGGGCTGACTCTTCACCGCTTCCGCCGTGGCTGTCGGACGATTCGCCTGCGCGGCCTGCGCCATCGACGCGTCGGTCGCCTGCGCTTTGGCGACATTCACCTGCGGCGTCTGGGCCGCGGTGTCCGCCTGTTTCGTCTCCTGACGCGAAGCATCATTGGGCGCGGCTGTGGCGGGCTGCTCCTGCGACTGGGCCTGCTGCACCTGCTCGACTTCGCGAAGCTGCGGGTCCACTTGAAGCTCCGTCGGCTCAAACTGCGGCCGCTCCACGGGCACCGCTTCATTCGGCTTCGATGCCTGCTTCGAGGCTTCGGGCAGGATCATGCTGTTGGGCGCGGGCTCGGCGCGGGCGGAAGGAATGTTCAACGCTTCGGTGCGCGGCGTCGGCCGCTGCATCGTGTTCTCCTGCACCACCTTCTGCGATTGCTCCATCGTCGGAGCCTGCATCGGCAGATCCGCCTGCTGCGAACGCGCGGTGGAACGCAGTTTCATCTCCGTCGCGGCCTGGAGGTTTACCACCACGCGCACTTCCTCCTTCTTCTGAATGTGCTCGATCACTTCCTGCGACAGGAACACGAAGCTGAGAGCAATGATGAAGAGCAGGTGAATGAACAGTGACGCGATAATGCAGATCTGAAGGATCGATAGCTTTTGCGAATCCATCCCGCGCAAAAGGAAGAGCAAAAGGAGAAGCAGCAGTGTCGCGGCGATGAGCGCCCACCAGCTCCAGCCCAGGTGCGGCATCTCCCGCGCGTCGCGATCGGCGAAGACTTCGCGCGAATCGGAAACGTAAATGTCGTACCCGCCCGCGCCGTTGGGCATGTCACTGGAAAGCAGCATGCGAAAGCCTTCCATCGTCAGCGACGGATCGACTTCATCGCTCGTCGTGCTGATCTCCTTGATGCGTTCGATCTCGCCGAAGCGAAGGCCGGCCGCGATGTCCGTTCCCGTGTCGCCGGTGTTCGCCAAGCGAAGGCGACAGCGATACAGGTCGTAGCCGCGCTCATCACCATCACGGTTGGAGGCGAAGTAAAGAAAATCACCGCTGGGCGTGATGGCGCACGCCCCTTCGTGGAAGGGCGTGTTGAGGCGCGCGACGGCGACGGCGGGCAGGAAGAGGTCAGAGGATCGCGGATTGCGGATCGCGGATTGCGGATTGTCTCTACTCCCCGCCGCCCCGTTTTCTTTTGTGCTTTTGTGCTTTTCTGCTGTCTTGCTTTCCTTCCCCTGGCCCCTGGCCCCTGGCCCCTGGCCCTTTTCTTCCGCCACGAAAATGTCGTAATCCGTCGCCTCCGGGCTGTGCCGAATCGTGCCGCTCCAGCGCTGATCACGTTTGGACTTTGCCGCGGCGACGCGATTGGTCGCGAAGAAAAGGCGTTTGCCATCGGGCGTGGGGGCGGGGTTGAAGTCGTTGTGCTCGCTGTTGATGTTGGGGCCGAGGTTGACCGGTTCGCCCCAGCCGTCCGCCGTGCGCGTGGCCATCCAGATGTCGAAGCCGCCTTCGCCGCCGGTGCGATCGGAGTAGAAGTAAAGTTTCTCGCCGTCGCCGCTGAGACGCGGGCCCAGATCGTTGAACGCGCTGTTGATGCCTTCAAGGAGCTGCGGCTTCGTCCAGCGGTTGTTGCGGCGATAGCTCACGACGATGTTGGATTTCTGTCCGCCATCGTGCGAAGGCAAGCCGCGCACGAAGTAAAGTTCGCTGCCATCGGGCGAGATCGCCGGTTCGAACTCATCGGCCTCGGTGTTGATCGCTTCTTCAACTTTGAACGCATCCTCAATCTTCAGAGGCTGGGTCCAGAGCACCTCGCGCAGCGTCGCCTGCGCATCGGCCACGCGAATGGTCTTGTCATCCGTCCACACCTTCGAACCGCTGAGCCACCACGCCGCCAGCGCGACCGCCACCACCAGCAGCGTGAGCGCCCCCATCGTCAGGCGGAGCCAGGTTCGTTTCGGTTTGGGATCAGGCATGGGTGACTCCGTTCCGCTCCGGCGGGGGGGGGGGGGGGGGG
>JBBDXA010000028.1:23169-24733 GCA_040902585.1 Phycisphaeraceae bacterium | reverse complement strand
CCCCCCCCCCCCCCCCCCCGGAGCTCTACTTGTTCTGCGGCTCGAACACGTATCCAATATTCAGGTTCGCGATACCCACATCGTGGCACATCCCCGCGACCGTCGCGAAATATTTGTGCAGGCTCTCCTGATCCGCGCGGATCAGGACGTTGCGCGGCGGCTCGGCTTCCTTCGCCTCGACCAGCGCAGCCTTGAGCTGCTCCACTTCCAGGATCAGCCCGCCCACACGCAGCTTGCCGTCTTTTTCGATGTTGATGATCAACTCATCCGGCGGCGCGGAGAGGGCCTTGGGCGTGCCGGTGATCGGCAGGTTGATGTTCTTGGGCCGCTCGTCCTGGGCGATCGTC
This sequence comes from Phycisphaeraceae bacterium, assembly GCA_040902585.1. Lineage (GTDB taxonomy): Bacteria > Planctomycetota > Phycisphaerae > Phycisphaerales > Phycisphaeraceae > JBBDXA01. The sequence goes on along the minus strand of JBBDXA010000028.1, from coordinate 24,386 downwards.
GTCGCGACGAGGAAGAAAATCAGCAGAAGAAAAACCATATCGATCAGCGGCGTCATGTTGACCGAGTCATCGTCGTGAGTGTTGTCTTGAATACGCATTTGATCTCTCAAGTAAGCGAATCAACCACGGATTGCACGGATCGCACGGATATTAAAGAGCCGGAGGCGGGCAGGGAGTTGATTCATCCGTGCCAGCCGTGAAATCCGTGGCTCACCTCTACGCCACCGGTTGCCCGGCGGGGATCGGCATCGAAGGCATCTCGCGCGGCTTGCTCGCCGGCTTCGCTGTCGCGACGGGCGTCAGTTGCGGCAGGTAGTTTTCGATGAACTCTTCCGACACGTCGTTCAGATCGGTGACGACCTTTTCGATCTTGCCCTGGAAGTAGTAGTAGAAAACGAGGATGGGAATCGCCACGGAGAGGCCGGCGAAAGTGGTGACGAGAGCTTCGTAAATGCCTTTGGCCAGGCCCTTGGCGCCGGTGCCGCCGCCGCCCAGGCCCTGTTCGGCCGCGGCCTGGAAGGCTTCGATCATGCCCCAGACCGTGCCGAGGAGGCCGAGCATCGGCGCGATCGAAGCGATGCCGAAGATGAGCTTGAGATTGCGGCGAAGCTTGGCGACTTCATTCGCCCCCGCGTCCTCGATGGATTGCTCCACCGCTTCGACACCCTGGGGCATCTTGCGAATGCCCATCGCGCAGATGCGGGCGATGGGCAGGTGGCGCGATCGGCAATATTGCAGGGCGGCATCACGATCCTCGACGCCGTGGAACACGCCCTTGAGGCCTTCGAGGAAGCCGGTGGGCGCGATGCCTTTGCGGCGCAGGGCGAAGCAGCGTTCGATGATGAGGGCCCCGCCCGCGAGACTGCACAGGCCGATGGGAATCATCATCCACCCGCCCTTGAGCATGAGGCCGAGGAAGGAGTTGTCATCCTCGGGCGCAGGCGGTCCCGCGGCAAGTGCGCCGGCAGGTGGGGCGGCGGGATCGACGGCCTGCGCCAGCACATGCGAACTGATCAGGGCGAGGGACAGGATCGCCAGCAGGGTGAAGGCGGGCTTCCAGGAGGGCTTTCGATACTTCATAACGCGTGCTCGAATCGGGTGAGTGGGTTCAGGGTTCAGGGTTCCGGTTTCAGGGTTTGGGTGCCACGGGTCGAGGAGGCTTTGCGACGAAGACCCGTGCGGCGCGGCGGAGGTGCCGGCGCGCTCCTGGGGTCCGC
>JBBDXA010000028.1:0-23159 GCA_040902585.1 Phycisphaeraceae bacterium | reverse complement strand
CCCCCCCCCCCCCCCGACGGGGCAGCCCTCTGCCCATGCGGGATCACAACCCCGCGCTCTTGAGCGCGTCGAGCCTTTGCCGGGCCAGTTTCGCCGCATCCTGATCCGCGTATTTCTCGATGCACTTGGTGTACTGCGCTCTAGCATCGTCAGCCTTATTCATCGCTTCAAACGCCCGGCCGGCTTCGTACAGCGCCGTCGCCGACCAGTCCTTGTAGGCGTAAACCAGCTCGACCTTGAGCAGCTCCTTCGCGGCCAGCTCGTAGTTCTTCTGGGAGAAATGCGTTTCGCCGATCTGGAACTGCGCCCGCGCCGCTGTGACGGTGTTGCTCACTTCGATCACCTTCGCATACATCTTGCGGGCTTCGTCGTAATTTTTCTGCTGCTCGAGCGCCCAGCCCAGGCCAAAGAGCGCGAGCTCGGCAAACTCACTGTCCGCGTGATCCTTAAGAAACGCCTGATACGCCTGCGCGGAAGGGGCCCACTGGGCGGCATCAGCCTGCGTCTCGCCGAGGCGAAGTTTGGCAGCGGCTGCGAGCGTGTCCTTGGGATGTTGCGACACCAGCGTGCTGAACGCCGCGATCGCTTCGCTGAGTTTCTTCGTCTCGCGGTAGGACATGCCCGCCTGATAAAGCGCGGTGGGGGCCTGGGCGTCTTTCGGATTCGCCGCGGCGTACGCACTGAACGCGGCGGCGGCCTTGGGGTGATCGTTGAGCTTCGTGTAACACCAGCCGAGGCGGAACTGACCGGCTGCGAGCGTCTTGGCGTCGGCAGTCTTGTCCGCCAGTGCCGCTTCCAGAAGCGCTGCCGCCTCCTTGTGCTGATCCTTCGCGTAGAGCAGTTCCGCCAGCTCCACGCGCACCGGCGTGAGCAGCTTGCTCTCTTTGAACTCCGTGAGAATCGCCTGGTACGACTTGATCGCATCATCAGGCTTCTTCAGCGTGCGCTGCGACCACGCGAGATCATAAAGCACCGAATCGCTGCGACCCGCTTTGTCCACGGAGAGTTTGGTGAGCTCAACAAGCGATTCATCATTCTTCGCGGTGGCGGTCAGTGCGGTGGCGAGTCGATGTCGCGCGGCGACGGCGTGGGCGCCGGCCGGATAGGTCTTCAGATAATCGCGGAACACGGCGATCGCCTCGGCAGGCTTACCGCCCTCGGCGAAGCAGATTCCGCTCTGGAAGACCGCGTCGCTCACCAGCTCGTGCTTGGCGTACTGCTTTTGAAGGCTGAGAAAACCGACGGCCGCGGTGTCGTACTTCTTCGCGTCGTAATCGATCCACGCCAGAAGATAGATCGCCGGCGCGGCAATCTCGGCGGCAGGCTTGGCGGCGAGCACCTTCGCCAGCGCGGGCCCCGCCTTGTCAGGCTGCTTGCCGCGATAAGCGATCTGCCCGTACGCCAGCAGTGAATTCTGCACCCAGGTCGATTCCGCAATGCCCTTGTTCACGTCTGCAAACGTCGCCAGGGCTGCGACATCATCACCGCTTTCGCGCTGAGCGACGCCGAGCTTGTAGCTCGCCTCTTCATCGGTCTTGTTGAGCTTGAGGTATTGCTGAAGCGGGGCGATGGCCTGCTTGAACTGCTTGGTCTGAAGCAGGGCATCACCATAAAGGAAGATCACCCGGCGAAGCTCGGGCACCTCCGCCACCTGCTTTTCGCTGACGATCGTGGGCGAAAGTTCGATGGCTTTCTTGAAGTCGCCGGCGAAGTAGGCGCACTGAATGAGGCGGCAACCGAACTGCACCTTTTCAGGGCCGCTGGCGGTCTGTTGTTGAAGCGATGTGTACTGCGCCGCAGCCGGCGCGTACTGACCGGCGAGGAAGAGGTTTTCCGCCAGCAGCTTGCCCGCGGGGTAGCTCCAGGTTTTGTCCTTCAGCGCGACGACTTGTTCGCAAAGCGTTTTGCTCTCTGCGTACTTCTTCAGGCGATGCTGGCTGAACGCCTCGTGGTAAGTCGCTTCGGTGACGCGCGCGGAGTCTTTGAACTTCACTCGAAACGCGGCGAAGGCGGGGGCGCTGGTGTTGTAATTTTCAAGCTGCATGTTGCAGACGGCGCGGAAGAATTCGATCTCATCCAGATTAGGCAGCGCGGGCTTCGCGGCTGCGAGTTGATCCAGCACCTTCAGCGCGCTGTCGTGCTTCTTCTCCGCGATGTCGCACTGCGCCAGCCAGTACTTCGCTTCGTTGGCGCGGTCCGCATCCTTGGCGGCGACTTCGCCGAGCGTACCGCGCGAGTCGGAGAGCTTGCCCGCGTCGTACTGCGTCTTGCCGAGTTGCAGGCGCGCGGGCGGGGCGAAGGGGCTGGTGGCGTGATCGGTCAGGAGCGACTTGAGCTGCTTGGTTGCATCATCAAACTTCGCATCGTTGTGCTGGGCGACGGCCAGGCGATACAGCCCCTCGGCCCGACGGGCGATCGGCGCCTTGCCCAGGAACGCGGTGAAGCTGGCGATGGCCTGGGCGTGTTTGCCCTGGGCATCCTGGCACTGGCCGATGAGCATGGTCGCGTCCAGCGCGTAGGGCGATTTTTCAATCTTGAGGAGTTCAGCGAGCGCGGTTTCGCCGTCGGCATACTGAGCGAGGGAGTGCTGCGTGAGCGCGAGGGTGTAAAGTCCGTTGGCGCGGTGCATGGAGGCAGGATATTTTTCGATGAACGCCTTGCACGCCTTGAGGGCCTCGGGCTTCTTGTCGAGCATGTAGAGCACCTGCGCTTTATTCATCGCGGCACTCTCGGCGAGCTTGCTGGTGGGATGCTTGGTGAGCAGTTCGTCGAAGGCAGCGAGTGCTTTGTCCTGCTGCTTGAGGGCGAGCTGGCAGTAGCCGACGATGGCCAGGGCTTCATCGCGCTGCTGGAACTTGGCGTTCCCTAGAAGATCGGTCAGGGTCTTGATGGTGTCTTCGTGGCGGGCGAGGCGATACTGACTGATGGCCATGACGTACCGCGCGGTCACTGCTTCAGGGTGGCTGGGGTACTGGGTGAGAAAATCGCCCAGTTCCTCGACGGCAAACTTGTACTGTTGCTCGCGGTAGAAGCCGTAGGCGGCGTTGAGCTTTTTGGTCGCGGCATCGACCTCTTCCTTTTTCTCATCTTTCTTCGCATCCTTGCCGGTCTGGGCGAGGACATCGGACGAGATCGCTCCCGTCAGGAGCACCATGAGCACTATCAGTACCATGTGCGCCGAGAAATCCGCGCGCACCGTGGTGCGCCAAAAAATGCCAGTCATAAGACCCTCCCTGATCCGGACTTGGCGGCGCAGCCGGCGGCCAAATGGTTTTGGCCCACACCTTCCGATCGCGCCCTGTACCGGTTCATTGCTGATTGTAGTTTTAAGGATAGCAGAGGGGGGCGGAGCCGCAAGGAAAAAGTGGGGAGGAAGGGACGGAGGGACGGAGGGAGAGGAGCGAGATGCCGGATTTGACGCAGAGGCGCGGAGAGGACAGAGACGCGGAGAGAATGCGATTGATTTGAGCTCAGATTTGACTCAGCGTTCTCTTGCGCCTCTGCGTCTCTGCGTTAAAGATCGATTGATCGAGAGGCCGCGCAGTATGATGGATGATCCGGACGACGTTCCACTCGGAGGATATTCACATGTTCCATCTTCGCTCGCTCCCGCGCCTCATCGCGCTGTTCATCGGCATCGCTTCGATGAGCTTCCTCGCTTCGCCCGCGCTCGCCGCCGACGCCAAGCCCAACATCATTTTCATCATGGCGGATGACCTGGGCTACGGCGACCTGGGCTGCTTCGGGCAGAAGCTCATTCAGACGCCGCACCTGGACCAGATGGCCAAAGAGGGCACGCGCTTCACCAGCGTCTACGCCGGCTCCACGGTCTGCGCTCCGTCGCGCTGCGTGCTCATGACCGGCCTGCACACCGGCCACGCCCGCATCCGCGGCAACGCCCGCGTGCCGCTGGAGCCGGACGATGTCACCGTCGCCGAGGTTCTGGAGAAGGCGACCTACCGCACCGCCCTGTGCGGCAAGTGGGGCCTGGGCGAACCCGAGTCCACCGGCATCCCCAACAAGCAGGGCTTCCATCATTTCTTCGGTTACCTGAATCAGCATCACGCTCACAACTACTACCCCGCCTATCTCTGGCGCAACGAAACGAAGGTGACGCTCAGGAACGAGGTGCCTGGCGGCGACGGGGGCAAGGAAGGCTTCGGGCAGAACTGGGCGACCAAACGCATCGACTACTCGCACGACCTGGTCATGGAAGATGCCCTCAAGTGGGTGAAGCAGAACGCGACCGGCCGCTCTTCGCAGCCGTTCTTTCTTTACCTCGCCCTCACCATCCCGCACGCCAACAACGAAGGCACGCGCGGCACAGGCGATGGCCAGGAGGTGCCTGACTACGGCATCTACAAAGACAAGGACTGGACCAACCCGAACAAGGGCCAGGCTGCAATGATCACGCGCATGGATGCGGACCTCGGCAGACTCTTCGCGCTCCTGAAAGAACTGAAGGTCGATGAAAACACCATCGTCTTTTTCACCAGCGACAACGGCCCGCACAACGAAGGCGGACACACGCCCAAGCTCTTCAACCCCTCAGGACCGCTGCGCGGCATGAAGCGCGATCTCTATGAAGGTGGCATTCGCGTACCGACCATCGTGCGCTGGCCGGGCAAGGTGCCCGCGGGGCGCGAGGATGACACGCCCTGGTCCCACGTCGATGTGCTGCCGACCTTCGCGGAGTTGGCGGGCGTCTCGCGTGATGCGCTGCCTGACAAGCTCGACGGTCGCTCGATCGTGCCGCTGCTGATGGGCAAAGATGCCCCGCGCGATCTGACCGACCGCGCCCTTTATTGGGAGTTCTACGAACGCGGCTTCGCACAGGCGGTGCGCAAGGGCGCGTGGAAGGCGGTGCGCAAAGGCCACACCGAAGGCAAGACGGAACTCTACGACCTCTCCAGCGACATCGGCGAAACGAAGGACCTGGCGGGCGATCATCCGGAGGTGGTGAAGGTGATGGAACGGATCATGGCGCAGGAGCATGTGGATGATCCGAATTGGAAGGTGCGGGGGAAGTAGTCGTCCCCACGCTTGTCCATACCGCCAATCCTGATCCGTGCGTAACCACCCTCCCCGGCCCGCCAATCTATGCGGACCGGCTCGCCGCGCGGCGAAGGCCGGCCCGGCTGAATAACGCCGCTTTGCTTCGCCTGCGTGAGCCGCTCGGTTCGCTTTTATTGGTGGAGTTTCTTTAAGCCTTCGGGCGAAATTCGGATTCCAACCTGTGACTTGCAGCGGCGGTGTCGCCGTTGTGAAAGATATCGGCTCGTCCCGCCGTGTGGGCGAACGCGCCACCGTTCCGCCTTTTCTGGAGATCAATCATGAATCGTCGTTCCCTGCTCGCGTTCGCTTTGGTTACCGTGTTCGCTTTCGTATCCAGCATCGCCCTGGGCGCCGACAAGGCTGACAAGGCCGACAAGCCCGACAAGAAAAAGCCCGCTACGGCTGCGGTCAAGGGCGTGGTCAAGTCCGTCGATGGCGACAAGATCACGCTCACGGTCAAGGTCAAGAAGGAAACGGAAGAGAAGACCTTCGCCGTCGGCGAGGTGAAGGTCCAGATCAACGGCGAGAAGAAGACGCTCGCTGATGTGACCGCAGGCCTGGAAGTCACCTGCAAGCTGTCGGAAGACGGCAAGAGCATCGTCGCTATCAACAGCGGCAAGAAGCCTAAGTAATCCCGCTGACGAAGAACATCAACCGCAGTGGTCGCGCCATCGCGCGGCCTCTGCGGTTTTTTATTTCTTCCGGCTCGCGTACGTCCTGCCTAAATTGTCCGCGATCACCTTCTTCACCTCCAGCGGATCGAACGCCCCCGTCTTGCGGTAAATCACCTTCCCGCCCGGCCCGATCAAAACCGTGTAAGGCACCGGGCCTTCCCACTTCGCATCCAGCGCATCAGCCAGCTTGTCCTTGTCGCGGTCGCCCCAGTGCAGGTTCGTCATCACCGCCGCCTGCTGCTTCTTCAAAAACGCGAGCACCTTGTCATCCTGATCAGGCTGATCGATCGAGATCGTCACCAGCTTGAAGTGCCGCTTGCCGTACATGCGCTGCATCGTGACCAGTTCAGGAAACTCCGTCACGCAAGGCCCGCACCAGGTCGCCCACACGTTGACCAGCACGTAATCTTCACCTTCGTTCTTCGCGAGCTTCTTGATTTCATCCTCGCCGACGACGGTCGCTTTCACTTCGAGTTTCGCCCATTTCTCAGCCGCGTCCTTCACCGCGTCGTTTTTCGATGCCCACTTGGTGGAGCAGCCGAAGGCGCGAGTGGTCGCGGTTTTCACTTCGCGGCCGGCGAGCAGATCATCCAGCGCGTTGCGCAGGTCGTGTGATGTGACTTCATTCACCTCGCCGTTGTCGATGCGCCCGACGTACCGCAGCTTGCGCTCCGCATCGAAAACAAAGACATGCGGCGTCGCCTTCACGCCGAGCTTCTTGGAAAACTCCTGCGTCTGGCCATCGTAGAGATACGGAAACGTGAAGCCGCGCTGCTTCGCGGCGATCTTCATGTCTTGAAGCGAATCGCCCAAGTCGGTGTAGCCCAGTTCGTCGAGCCGCACCGCCTTGTCATCGTTGGGCGAGATGGCGACGATCGCCACGCCCTTGTCGCGATAGTCCTTATGAAGGGCGATGATCCGCTGCTCGTACGCCTGCGCGGTGGGGCAGTGGTTGCAGGTGAAGATGAGGGCGAGCACTTTCGCCTCAGCGAAATCCTTCTCGGTGTACGTCTTGTCATCCACGCCCGGCAGCTTGAAGGAAGGCAGCGGCGAGCCGAGTTCGAGCGTGGGCGGGTCGGCGGCGAAGAGCGGGGCGGCGATGAACAGGGCAATGATGAGAACGACCCGGGAACGATGAAGCATGGCAAACATGGGCAGCTCCTGGACAGGATGAACATTCATCGTAGCCGGAATGTTCGCTGATCCGAAGTCTGCGTTTCTCAGCGGGTCCTGCGGGGCGTACCCCGCGGCTATGACATCGACGAAAACCGCAGGTTCAATACCGCGCCGCGCTCAGGGCCGTCAGCGCGTAACCCGTCATCAGATTCGCATCCGACTCCAGCCAGCGCTTGGTCTCATTCGTCCACGAACCATCTTCATCCTGAAGGCCCGAAAGCTTGTCGATCAGGTCTTCGCCCCAGTTGTGCTTCTTGCCGTCAGCCGTGGTGATCACCGCTTCACCGTTCGCATCCATCGCGCGGGCGAAGGTGAGCAGGTAGTAGAAGTAGCCCTGGAGCTTCACATCCTCGCCCATGCCCGGGTTGTAGTCGAGCGTGTAGTGGTGGCTGATCCACTTCTTCGCGGCGACCACGCGCGGGTCATCCTTCTCGAGCTGGGCATACACGTACGTTTTGAACATGGCGTACGTCATCGAGCCGTAGGTCTTGAGCCTGCTCGAACCGTCTTCCATCTTCATCTCGCCGGCCTGGCTCTGCGGCTTGCCGATGTTGTCCTTGTCAATGCTCGTGGCGTAGATCGCGCCGCCGTCGGGTTGAATCTGACTGCCGAATTTCTTGTTGCCTTCAATGCCCTGAAGTTTGCTGAAGAATTCGACCGCCGCGAGAATCTCCGGATCCTTGCAGTCCGAACCGGTCTTGATGAACGCCTCCACGGCGAACTGCGAGTTGGAACCATCAGGCCGGCCGTGGCTGCCGTAACCGAACCCGCCCCAGAACGGATGATCCTTGTCGACGCCCGCGCCCTTGGGATCGGTCTTGCTCGCGGTCCATTGGGTTTCGCTCAGGTACTTGCGGCCGCCCTTGATCACCGCCGCGATCTTCGGATCATCGCTCAGCTTCGCCAGCGTGGTCAGGCAGATTGAAGTTGAATAGTTCTCGACCACGCCGTGATGGATCGAACCATCCTTCTGCACGAAGCTGAGGATGTATTCGATCGCTTTCTTCACCATCGGATCATCGCGTTTGATGGAAGGCTGATCGAGCATGCCGCCGATGATGAGCGCCGTGACCGCCGGGCCTGACTTGGGCGACCAGCTTCCATCCTTTTCCTGCGTGGAGCGGAGGTAGTCAATCGCTTTGGCGATGGTCGCATCCGCCTTTTTCGCGTGAGCGTCACTGATGCCGGCCTGCGCGTTGGAAAGGAAAATCAGGCAGAAACAGAAAAACGAAACGATGAGTTTGTTCAGAACCATGACAACACTCCAGCGATGAACGAACGACACATTCTAGCAGCCAGGAGTTCACGTTTCGCGTGACGATGCATGTGAAAACTCCATGTAAGGCAACCGTCCGAGTCGATGCTATCGTCGGTGGGAGGGAAGTGCAGGTTTTGCACGAGGAAGGGGAACGCGTGGTTCGAGCGCTCGTTTACCCGCGTTCCTTCCGCCACCAGTCGCGGAAGCTCTTCGCCGGCGGCGTGGGCATGTCTCTTTCGTCCGTCCAGCCTGCGCCCTGACCGGGCATCTTGCTGACCCAGCCGCGGGCGGCGAACTCGTCGCCTTTTTTTGTGTTCGCCGCGAGTGAGCCGTTCTTCTTCGCCTGCATGCGGAAGTAGATTTTCTGGGCCCAGCCGCCCAGGCGATAGGTGAAGGAATTCTTCAGCGACCACGCCCAGACTTTGTACACCATGCGGTCGGACCACTTCGTGATCTTGCGCGAGATCATGTCGCGGCGAAGCTGGATGAGATACTTGGGGATGTTGATCTTCACCGGGCACGCTTCGAAACACGCTCCGCACAGGCTCGACGCGTGGGGCAGGTCGGCGTAATTCGCCAGCCCTTTGAAAACAGGCGTGAGAATCGCGCCGATCGGGCCGGAGTAGACCGAGCCGTAGGCGTGGCCGCCGATCTTGCGGTAGACCGGGCAGGCGTTGAGGCAGGCCCCGCAGCGGATGCAGCGCAGCATCTCGCGCGTCTCTTCCTTGAGCACTTCGGTTCTGCCGTTGTCCACCAGAATGATGTGAACTTCCTCCGGCCCATCATGCTCATGCGCTCGGCGCGGGCCGGTGATGAAGTTGGTGTACACCGTCAAAGGCTGCCCCGTCGCGCTGCGCGAAAGCAGCTTGAGCATCACGCCCAGGTGTTCGAGCGAAGGCACGAGTTTTTCGATGCCGATGAAGGCGACGTGAACGCGCGGGGCGCTGGTGCAGAGTCGGCCGTTGCCTTCGTTGGTGACCAGCACGATGGTGCCGGTGTCCGCGACCATGAAGTTCGCCCCGCTGATGCCCAGATCAGCCTGGCGGTATTTTTCGCGCAGGTGCTTGCGGGCGATCTTGGTCAGCTCGATCGGGTCTTCGGTGTAAGGCGCGCCCAGCACGCGCGTGAAAGCTTCCGCAGTGGCGACGCGGTCCTTGTGGATCATGGGCTGGACGATGTGACTCGGGGCATCGTTGTCGATCTGCAAAATAAACTCGCCCAGGTCGGTCTCGACGGTTTCGCAGCCGATGGATTCGAGCTCGGGCACGAGCAGTGTTTCCTCGGTGACCATCGACTTGCTCTTGACGCAAAGCTTCGCGTCGATGCGCTTGGCGATTGAAAGGCAGATGCGATTCGCTTCATCGCCATCCACGGCAAAGTGAACCTTGCAGCCCGTCATCTCCGCCTGATTGACGAACCGTTCGAGGTAATAGTCCAGATGATCGAGCGTGTGCTGCTTGATCTGCCCGGCCAGCTCGCGCATGGCGTTGTAGTTTTCGCCGAAGGCTTCGCCGCAGGCTTTCTTGCGCAGTCCATCGCGCGTGAGCGTGGCGTGATTGACGAACTTCTGCAGCTTCGCATCATGCGTGGCGTGATCCGCCCGCGCGTGGATGTCGTAGGGGAGCGGGGGGAAGAGCAGGTCGTGGCCATGAACGGTGAGGGTGACGGGCTGGGCGTCAACGGCGGGAGCAGTGGTCGCGTCATGTTCAGCCGTTTTGTGCATTATCACACAATAGCGGAACGGCAAGTATTGGTCACGCGGCGAGCGAGTGCTATGCTATTGACATGGTCATCATTCGCTTCCCAAACGAAGACGCGGAAGATGAAGGTCTGGGATTGCTGGCCGAGCGGTTCAGCGGCCGGACGTTCGCCAACGGCGAGACGATGGTGCCGGAGGCGGCGCTGGAAGCGTTGACTGAGGAAGGCATTTCATTCACCGTTGTGGGGCCGGCAACCTATGAACACTTCAACCCGGATGCGTCGGCGTTTCGAGATCCTCCTGCCGCTGCGATTTAACGACGGCACGCCCGTTCCGCCCAAGCTCGTGGGTCAGACGAAACGCGACCTCCGAAAGCAGTTCGGGGCACTGTCGTTTGAATCCCAACAGATTTTCGGCGTGTGGCTGCACGAGGGGCAGACGTACCACGACCAGAGTTCACGGTTGTTTCTCGATGCGCCCGACTCACAGGAGAACATCTGGTTCTTCCGTACGTTCAAGGAGACGCTCAAGAAGCGTTTTCGGCAACTGGATATCTGGATTGTGTCGTTCGTGGTCGAAGTACATTAGGTTCGGGCAGCTCATCATGGCCCTCCTCTACTCCACTCATTGTGCAAGTTGCGGGTACAAGACAGAGTATCCCGACGCCGAGTTGGCCCTTCAACACGATGATGGCAGTCTGTCGTTTCTCGTTCATCCCGGCGAGCGCGATGCCCTTGAGGAACTCGGGTTCGCGCGCGAACTTGCGAGTGACGAAGCTCGACTCATCGAATCGAGTTGGAGCATCTGCCGTGAATGTGGCGGAATGTATGAGTCGCGAAGGCGTGTCGCTCCCGTGCTAGAGCGCGGCTGTCGCTCACTGCCTGCAATGATCGTGATGGTGTTGATTGTCGGGATTGCCTTGCTGAGTCGCTGGTGGTGGATCGCGGGAGTCACGGCCGTCGCATTCATCTGGGGCGTTCTGGACGAAACAGTCAGGTCCATACGAAGCCGGCGCGCGTTCAACATCCATTTGTCAGATCGCCTCCCCATAGCGGATGAACGTTGCTGCGCGAATGCCAAGCCGACGTCACTTGTGGGTCTGAACGACATTGAAGGTGACGAGCTATTCGTTTGTTCGGAGTGCGGCGTGCGGGCTGTGACAGTGAGATTCGACGGGATCAGTTAAACGCGCCTCAACCGCCCACGATCAGATACTCAACCTTCGCCGAATTCAAGAACCTTATAAGTTCTTTCAATTCGCTGTGAACATGATTCGTAGCCATAAGCCACCTGGCGAAGGTACTCGAGCGCGGTCAGACGTTCCGACTCGGGCCGCGTCACCCAATAGTCGCTTGCCCTGGGCTCTTTGCCAAGCTCGTAAACGGCGAAGGCCGAGCGGTCCATCTGGAAGTGGTTCAGAAGATTGTCCACGGCGGGATTCGACTGTTTCGCGACCATGACAACACTATATCGGCTCGTCGGGCCGAATACGGCCCGGCTCGCTCACGCCTCCATCAACCCCAACCCTTCCGCGATCACCTCCGCCAAACTCTTGAACTTCACATCCACGCCTTCGCGCCGGCAGGAGCCGCTGATGTTCATCGTGCACCCGGCGTCGTTGCTGATCACCGTCGGGCACTGCGTCTGGCGGATGCAGTCGACCTTGTCGCGCACCATTGATCCGCTGATCTGCGGGTACTTCATGGCGAACGTCCCGCCGAAGCCGCAGCATTGCTCGGCCTTGTTCAGCGGCGTGTAGGCGAGGCCTTCGATCTGCTTCATCACCTGCACCGCTTCATCGGTCACGCCGATGCCGCGCAGGTGGCAGGAGTAGTGGTACGTGACGTTGCCGTCCCACTTCACGCCGTGCTGTTTGAGATCGATCTTCATCACCTTGACGAGGAACTCGATGAATTCGTACGTCTTACCGGCGAAGTGTTTCGCCGCGTGTTCCCAGGCGTGGTCGCCGTGAAACAGTTCGGGGTAATAGTCGCGGATCATCGCGGTGCATGAGCCGCTGGGGCTGATGATGTAATCGCTGTGTTCGAAGACGCTGATCATGCGTTTGGCGAGGTCGCGCGTGTCATCGTGGAACCCGTTGTTGAACATGGGCTGCCCGCAGCAGGTCTGAGCCTGCGGAAAGTCCACGGTGCAGCCGAGGTATTCGAGTACTTTCACCACGGCAATGCCCGTGCGCGGGTAGAAGGTGTCGGTGAGGCAGGTGACAAACAGCGAGACGTTCATGCGATCAATATTAACTGGTTAGCCGTCGCTCCGCAGGAGCACTGTGCCACCCTGTTCAATGCATTGCGGCCGGTGCTCCTGCGGAGCTACCGCTAAACGTTTAGGATTGCATGCATGCGACTCTCTGACTTCGCCGCGATTCTGCTGGATGTCGATGGCACGCTGTGCATCCATCACCGCGCCCTGCCTGGGGCGGCTGAACTGGTGCGTTATGTGCAGTCGCTTGGCAAGACCGTTGCCCTGGTCACCAACAACAGCGCGGTGACCATGAGCAAACAGGTCGCCCGCATGCAGGGCATCGGCATTGATGTCCCCGCCGAGCGCATCTACACCAGCGGCCGGGCGATGGCGGATTGGATTCGCTCGCGCTTCACCAAACCGCGCGTCTTCAACTTCGCCGGCGAAGCCCTGCACGAAGAGCTTGCGGATGTCGCGACGTTTGTCGAATCGCCGGATGAACCGGTCGATGTCGTCTGCGTCGGCACGCACCTGCGCGAGAATTCGATCGAGTTCGATTACGACCGCGCGACCTGCGGCCTCCATCACCTGCGCAAGGGCGCGGAACTGCTCATCGGCTGCGCGGATCGCGTCTACATGTTCGACGGCCTGCCCGAGTTCGGCTCCGGCGCCTGGGGTGCGCTCTTCGCCTTCGCGGCTGATGTGCCCCGCGCCAAGCTGCATTACGCGGGCAAGCCGGATGCGGAGTTTTTCCTGCATCTATGCGAGCGCTTAGACGTGAAGCCACAGGATTGTCTGCTCGTGGGCGATAATCTGGAATCAGATGTGGCCGGCGGTCTGAGTGTGGGCATGACCACGGCCCTGGTGCTCACGGGTGTTGCGACGCGCGCGGATCTGGAAGGCGGCAAGGTGCGGCCGCATGGGGTGTTTGAGGATTTGAATGAGATGCTGAAGGTGATGCGGTGAAAGGCACCCACCCACAGGAGTGGGTGGGCTTTCGCTTGTTTGATTTCTGTTTCCTGACTCCTGTCTCCTGTCCCCTGTCCCCTGTCCCCGCTTATCTTCCCGCCAGTGCCGTCTGATTCTCTTCCGCGGACTTCGGCTTCACCCCCATGTAAGCCAGCGTGCGTTCGAAGACGCGCATCGCGGCAGGCGCGGCGACGATGCCGCCGTAGTATCCCTTGCGCACATCCGGCTTGTGGATCACGCAGGCGATGACCAGCCGGGGGTTGTCGTACGGCGCGCCCGCGACGAACGTGCCGGTGTAAGCATTGGGCTCGTAGCCGCGCCCGGTGCTCGACGCGACCTGGGCGGTGCCGGTCTTGCCGAAGATTTCGTACAGCTTGCTGTCCGCCTTGCGGCCGGTGCCTTCGGTGACGACCTTGCGCATCGCGTCGCGGGTGATCTGGGCCGTGCGCGCGGAGATCACGCGCTCGCTGATGGCGATCGAGTGCGGGTCGGCCGGGTTCATCGGATCGATCGCCCGCAGCGTCGGCGTGGGTAGTCTGCCATCGTTGGCGAACACGCAGAAGCCCCGCGCCAGTTGCAGCGGCGTGACGGAAACTTCCTGCCCCATCGGCACGCTGGTCACGCTGAACGTCGGGTTCCATCTTCTCTCGTCATGCACCAGGCCTTTGCTTTCGCCGGGCATGTTGCTGCGCGTCAGGTCGCCGAAGCCGAAGCCTTTCACCGCGGTGAAGAGTTTGTGAATGCCCATCCGGATGCCGACCACCGCCATGCCGCGGTTGCTGGATTTCACGAGCACCTGTTCCCAACTGAGTGTGCCGTGAGCGTGCGTGTCGCGCAGGGCCCGGCCCAGCGGCTGATCGGTGTTGATCATGTCGCTCGGCTTCGCGAATCCACCTTCCACCGCCATCGCCCAGATGAAAGGCTTGAACGTCGAGCCCGGCTCAAAAGGATCCGTCACGCAGCGATTGCGCCGCACCTCGGCAGGCGTGGTGGCGAACTCGTTGGGATCGAATGTCGGGTAGTTCGCCATCGCCAGGATCTCGCCCGTGTTGGGGTCCATGACGATGAGTTCACCCGTCTTCGCGCCGAACTCCTGACACTGTTTCGCAAGCTCCGCCTCGGCGATGGCCTGGATGGTGATGTCGATCGAAAGCTTCACCGGCTGGCCATCCCGCGCGTGCTGGTAACGATCCGCATCAATCTGAAGCGGCCTTCGCCCCGCGTCGCGCAGGTAAGTCATCTTGCCTGCCTCGCCGAGGAGCTGACGATCGAAGATGCGCTCCGCGCCTTCAAAGCCTTGGCCTTCCTGACCGACGAAGCCGATGACGTGACCGGCGACAGGGCCCATCGGGTAGTGGCGGTCGAGCCAGACATCGGTGTACATCCCCGCGAGGCGGAAGCGTTCAAGCTTGGACCATTGCTCTTCGCTCAGCTTCTGATCGATGACGACGTAGCGACGATCGCGCGCCCGGCCGGTGACAGGATCGGGCGGCGAGTACATGCGGCGAGCGACGAAGGCCGGGTCGTAGCCCATGGTGTAGCCGAGCGTCTCGGGGAATGAGCTGAGGTCAGCGACGCGATGCGGATCGACATAGAGACGATGGGCGATGCCGGTGACGGCGAGGATGCGCCCTTCGCGATCGAGCAGCGGAGCGCGGCGGCCGAGCAACTCCTGCGTGGAATACTTGGCGTTGATGAGCGAAGCGAGCTGCGGCGCGGGATCGGTCTGAAGCTGATAGACGCGGGCGATGATGCCGATCATGGCGAGCGTGATGACGGCGGCGACGACGCGGCCGACGATGGCGATGCGGCGCAGGCCGAGCGTGTCGGGCGCGGCGGGCTGTGGCTCTGGTTGTGCTTCGAGCGCGGGCTTTGTCTTGGGCTTGGTATCACGGCGCGGCTGCGGCGGGGCGACACGCGGCAGCTTGAGCGGCTCGCTGTCGACCTCAGCCTGCGGTTGCGGCGCGAGCGCTGGTGCGGGACGCTTGGGCGCAGCGGGTGGCGTCGGCGGAGCCGGGGGCACGATCGGCGTCGATGGCTTCGTCTGCGGCGTTTGCGATGCGAGTGGAATCGACATCGGCGGCTCGACGACAGGCGGCGCGGGTGACTGCGCGGGTGTCTCTCTTGGAGTCTGCGCCGTTGTTGCGTCACCAACTCCGCCCGACGTCTCCATCGCCGCTTGCGCCTTCGCGCGATCCTCCGCACTCCTCTCGCGCGGCATCGGCGCCAGCGGCAAAGACAGCCCGGGAATCGTCGGCGTGTACGGCTTGGCGTAAAACGTGGGCTTCATGTTTGTTCGTCGCACATTCCATCTCGCGGAGCGAGATCACTACCTTCGCCGCGGCGTTCGCGCAGGCTGCGGGGCAGGTTGCGGCGGTGCCGGCGGCGCACCCGTCAGCGGCATCAGGTCCAGGTTTGCCATTTCGATCCGATGTTCCAAAGCGGCGGGCTTGAGCTGTGCGGTGACTTTCACCTGGCTCTCCCACACGCTTCGGCGAGCGTTTTCGATCTGCCGATGCATGTTCGCCACCTGATGCTCGACCTGCCAGCGCTGCTGTCGCAGCGAGAGAATCGCGGCGCCTGTGGCGGCAAGGCAGAGGATCATGGCGATGGATTTGAGGTACATGGGGAAGGGGGCGGGTTCCGGGTTCCGGGTTCGGGGTTCCGGGTTTGGGGTTTCGGGTTCGGAGTCAGCGAGCCGTCGCGTGTCGCGACGGAATCCTTCGCGCTCGAAACGCGCTCATGCTCACCGAGCATCAGCCGGGAGGACCAACACGATGCCTTCGCGCAGGGCGTTGGCGTTGGGCACGCTCGCCTTGTTCAGTTCGTGCAGTTCCATCCAGCGGCGGGCGTCGCCGAGGCGCTTGCGGGCGATGTCGCTGAGCGTGTCGCCGGTTTGCGACGTGTACGTCTTCGTTGCCGCAGCGCGCGGCGTGCTGTCCGTGGCGCGGCGATCGTTGGACGTGCCCGCGCTGTTGGCGGTGTTGCGAGCGTTGTCCGTCGCGTTGCTGACGCTCGTCGCGCCAATCTCGGGCATCACCAGCAGCATGCCGGCTTTGATGTCGTCGGCATCGCGAATCTGTCCGCGGTTGGCCTCAACGACGGCCTTGATGTAAGACGGGTCCTCGCTGCGGTAATAACGCTCGGCGATGCGCGTGAGGTTGTCGCCGGCTTCGACCTTCACCGTGCGAACGCTCAGCGTGTTGCCCACGCCGATGCGGGTGTGATCCGCCGCGGTCGCGCCGTTGTTCGCATTCGTCACCGTGTTCGCCGCGTTGCTCGTCTCAGGCACAACGACCGACTTGTGCGGAATGACCAGGCGAACGCCGTCACGCACGATGCCCTGACGGGCGTCCACCATCTTGTCCGCGTTGGACTGGGAAATGATCGTCCAGTATTTCCCGTTGCCGTAGTACCGCTCGGCGATGGACCACAGGCGTTCACCGGGCTGAACGAAATGCACGATTGGCTCCGGCTGGCGGGCGGGAGGCTGGGCGGTGTTGCCCGCGCCGTTGCCACCGGCTGCGTTGCCCGCGTGACCGGGGGTGCCGGTGTTGCCTGTGTTGTTCGCAAACGTGTTGCCTGTGCCGGTGTTGCCGCGACCTTCATCGAGCACGCCCTGACTGCGAAGGGCGTTGCGCAGGTTGATGTCGCCGGTGCCGTCGAGGTGCTGGCTGTTGCCCTGACCCGTCGCGCCGAGATGGGGGTTCACGCCGTTGCCCGCGCCGTTGCCCGTGCCGTTCGCACCCGTGCCCGGCTCGACTTGAGCGATGGCGATGCGCGGGTTGCCCGTGTTGCCGCGGTGGGGGTTGAGATTCTCCGCGGGCGTAATCGGCTGGACGCGCTGCTCGGCGGCGGGCTCGGCCTGGCGCTCGTAGCCGCGCGGGTTGATCACCCGTGGCTGCCCGCTCGTGCCGGCCGCCTCCACGTATCCGGGCGGCGCGGGCACCGCGGCGCTCCCGCGGTTGTTCGCCGCCAGGTGATCGCTCACGATGATGCCGATGAGCAGAATGATCCCCGTGCCCACCACCAGTCCGACTTTCGTTTCACGCGTCATGTTTTGGATCCATCGTGCGGGCCAGCTTCCGGGAACTGAAAGTCCAAAGTGCAAAGTTCAAATTGAAAAGCTGGAAGTGAAAGGTGTTGAAGGTTGAAAGTGAAAAGTCAAAACGGGTCACACCGACTGCGTCTGCTTTTTACTTTCCACGTTCCACGTTTCACGTTGCACTTTTCACATCGAACCTTACCGCCCTTAACTTCGCCGATCTGCTGCGCGGGTTGCGGGCGATCTCATCATCGCTCGCCACCATCGGCCTGGGCGTGAGCCTCCGGGCTCGACCTGTCTTCTCAAGCTCGACCAGCGCGCGTTTCACCGGGCGATCTTCCAGCGAGTGGAAGGCGATCAAAGCAGCCGTGCCCCCTGGGTTCAAGAGCGAAGGCAGATCGCCGAGCAGTTGCTCGATCGCTTCGAGTTCACCGTTCACAGCGATGCGAAGGGCCATGAACGTGCGCGTGGCCGGATCGATCCGACCGGTTTTACCGGGCCGCCCGCCGGTGTGATGCGCCTGGCCCGCGCGCGATGACCTTTTGAAAGATGCAACGCCACAAGCCTGGCGGACCACTTCAGCCAGCGTCCCCGTGGAATTGATCGGACTTAATCGTCGAACCTCCACAATCTTTCGCGCGATGCGCCGGCTCAGACGCTCCTCGCCGTACTGGTAAATCAAATCCGCCAGTTCCTTCTCCGGCAGCGAGTTCACCAGATGGGCCGCGGTCGTCGGCTGCGTGGTGTCTAAGCGCATGTCCAGAGGCCCATCGTTCATAAACGAAAACCCGCGGGCCGGGTCGTTCACCTGATTGGAAGCAAAGCCGAAATCCGCGAGCAGCAGATCGACGCGCTTGACCCCGACCGCATCGAGCGCCGTTCGCGCGGCCGCGAAGTTGGCGTGGAAGATATGCACCGCGCAGGGGGCCTGGGCGCAGGGGGCCAGGGTGCCACGGGTCGCCGAGGCTTGGCGAGGAGACCCGTGCGATTGCTCCTGTGCTGACGGAGCCGCCCCCGTCAGCCGCTCCTTCGCGTAAGCCGCATTGGCCGGGTCAGTGTCAAGTCCGATAAAAGTCCCGCCTGGAATCAGCTTGGGGATGATCGCTGCCGCATGCCCGCCGCGACCGACGGTGCAGTCGAGCATCACCTGCCCGGGTTTTGGATCGAGCAGTCGCAGCACCTCTTCCACCAGCACAGGGTAGTGCCCGGTGGAAGGGGCATCGGCCGAAACAGGTTCATCAATAGGATCAGTGTCCACGGCGGCATGGTAGATCATCGGCCGGGGGATGCCTTGTCTGAGCCGAGGACTGGCGCTGAGGCAGCCTGTGGCGGCGGGTGCATGGCAGCGCGGATCAGCGGGCGATGCTGACCGCGCCGCCGCTGACCTTGCCGCGCAACTGGCGTGAGCGTGTGAACCGGCCGGAGACGGAGGCGGAACTGGAAGCGATCCGCCGGCCCGCGAGCGCCGAAGGAGTGCCTCGAGGACTCAGCCCACCCTGCAAGGGTCCATCCTACTTGCTGCGAGAAGTAGGTCGCCCGCGTTCAGTTAATACACCTCGTCATGTGTGCCCACCGATACAAGCAAGATGACCTCTGCGTCGTTCTGCTTCGCGCTTCTCAAAGACGATCCGCAGGTCATAGCCCGCGCTGCAGGCCCAAAGGCCGGCAAGATCGCCCTTGAGCTTGTGGCTGCCCAGTTTTGGGTCCAGCGCGTCATCCTGCAACATCACTAACGTACTGCGGATCGCCGCAAAAACCCTGCGATCCTTCTTGCCCAGTCGTTTCATGGAACGGGAGAACGCTGATGATGGATGCACCTGACGCTTCACGATTCGATCTCGCGCATCAGATCATCGATCGATGTTGCACGTGTTTTGCCGGCGGCAAACTCGGAGCGGGCCTCGCGTGCGTCGGCGATGATCTGCTGGCGACCCCGCTCGGCAAGTCGTCGTCGAACCACCTCCACCAGGTCGGCCTGTTGTTCAACCGGAAGATGTTCAATCGCGTCGAGAACATCGTCGAAGGTCGTTTGCATCGTGAACTCCTGTCGAAATTATACCCTGGGTTTCCCTTCGGGCCAGCAAGCAGGTCGGACTGCTTGCCGTAGGGCAGGCGAAAGAAGGAGTACCCGCTGCTGAAGCGGTCACGACGGGAGGAACTGATGGAAATGACGGGAAAACAAGGGGGAAGTGTTTAAGTGAATGGCATTCTACTTATCCCCTTTTCCGTCTGCGGATTCGAACTGGCGGCGGCGAGGTAGATGTGCGGAACGATCAGGCCTCGGCCCACCCTGATATGTATCGACCTGTCAACCCTGCGGGTGGTCATGGCGGCATGGTGCGGTTCCTTTCCGATCGGTCCGGTCACGGGCAGCGTGGGGCGACGGTGGATCACTCTGATATACGCGGGTCTGGGCCGCCGATCCTGGCTTCGTCACGCAGCTGCCTCGCTCTACAATCGAGGGTCACTCAGCGGCGAGTTCACTCCCGCCGCCAGCGCCTCATAGGGTGGCCGAGGATTCTGCATACCGGCTGCCCGTGACCTGCCCGACCAGCGGAAGGGATTCATCACCCGGTGGCGAATGCGATCTCACCTTTGAGTCCTTCTTCGAACGCTTCTTCGCATTCACCTTCGAGTTCAACTGTGGATTCAGCTGCGAGTTCTGCTGCGAGTTCTGCTGTGGATTCAGCTGCTGGCTCATCTCCTGCACGAGCGCCCAGATGAAGCCCGATAGCTCCCGCGCCACCGCGACGTTCGACTGCACCGGCAGTTTGCCCGCCTTAATCAAGTGTTGGTAGCGACCGCACAGACGCTTCTGTGCCTTCCACGCGATCGCCTGCACCGCTGCCGTCGCGTGCTTCGCCTTGGCGCGCATGTGTTTCGTCATCCGCGCGGGGTGTCGGTAACACCAGCTCGACTCCACCAGCACTCGCCGCACGTGGGTGTTGCCCGTCTTGGTGATCCCGCCCTGGCGTCTGCTCTTGCCCGAGGAGTGTTCACTGGGCACCAGCCCCAGGAACGCCATGAGCTGACGCGGGGAATCGAAGCGCGTGATGTCGCCCAGTTCCGACATGATGGTCGCCGCCGTCACCAGGTCCACCCCGCGCAGCGCGCACAACCCCTGAACCATCGGCCACAGCGACCACGACTTCGCACATGTCTCCAATTGACGCGTCAACTCATCCACTCGATGGCTCGTCTGCGTCACCGCATCGATGTATTCCTGAAACACGATCTGCTGCACCGGCGACTCGAACTTCTGATCGCTCAGCCAGCGGAAGAACGTCTTCGTCCACTTGTCCTTGCTTTCGTCGTAGTGCCGGCCGTGACGCAGCAGGAACGCGCCCAGTTGCTGCTTGGCCACGCGCTGCACCGACTTGGCATCACTGCGACAACGCGTCAGATCACGCATCGCTTCCTGCTCGAGGCCGGGCACCCACACGCTCGTCAGTTCACCCGCCCGGCCCAGTCGCGCCAACATCTGGGCATCACGCCGATCTGTCTTCACCCGATCACCCGCCTTGCGCGGCACCAGCGACGGCGCGACCACGTGACAATCGTGACCCGCCGCCACCAACTGACGATACAACCCATAACCTGTCGGCCCCGCTTCGTACCAGAAGCAAAGCACCTGACCGTCGGGGCTCAACTGCTTGATCATCTTCGCCACCGCCGCCGACCGATTGGCGATGCGGCCGAAGTGACGAACCTCGCCTGCTCGATCACTCCCTCCGTCAGCGATGGCAGCTTCGATCGTCGCGCTGTGAACATCCAATCCGACATGTTTGATAGAATCAGTCATCGACCTGTCCCTTCTGTTATGGCTCTGCGGTTCAGTCAACCACACTACACCGTAACCCACGCGAGAGAAGCGCGGCAGGTCGATACATAATGTCTACTTGCTACTTGCTAATCTTCGTCGCAGCCTTCTGGCGCACGTTATGGTCCCAGGCTTTTGCGGCGACATTAGCTAAGAGGGCTTGGTCGGTGAGATTATCCATGGCGGCCATGCGAACGTCATTGTTGCTGGCGTGCATGGCGACCTTGAATAGCAAGTCTTGGTCAGTGAGCTTAGCCACGGCGGCTATGCGAACCTCGTGGAAATTGCCTTCCTCGGTGAGCGTGTACAGCAGAGCATTTTCGGTGAGGTTGGCCACAGCGGCACGGCGCACGATGTCTTCTTTATCTTCCTTGGCATATTTGGCGAGCATCGCTTGGTTGCTTAGCTTAGCTACGGCGGCGTGCCGCGTAGATATGTTCGTTGCCGCTGCAGCAACCTTGGCGAGCAAGGTCTGACTAGTGAGCCTCTCCACAGCCTTGTAGCCTGACGCCCCAGCTCCCACGGCAATATTAGCCAACAGTTCTTCGTCGGCAACTTCCGCCACATCAATCTTGCACGCTGCCTCACGGCGGACATCGCTGTCGGGCTCCTCAACCGCAATTTTTGCTAACACGGCTTGGTCGTGGATTTTGCCCACCGCCATCCGTCGTACGGACTTATCGTGATCCTCCGTTGCGAGCCTGATTAGTAGGGCTTGGTCCCTGAGCTTTGCCACAGCGGCACTGCGCACACGCACGTCTTTACCCTTTACCGCGACCTTGGCTAGCAGGATTTGGTCAGTTATTGTCCACGCGGCCGCTTGTCCTACCTCAGCGTCATTGTCCTCTAATGCAACATTAGCCAACGCATCTTGGTCAGTTTCCGCAACTACTACACGAACGCGGTCGTATCTAAGCTTCTCCTCAGCCACGCTACGCACCGTACAGTCCTTACTCTCCACGGCGACCTTCGCGAGCAGGGCTTTATCGCTGAGCTTCGTCACTGCACCATAGCGTGCACCGCCAGTCTTGGCCGCCACCGCGATCTTCGCGAGCACGGCTAGGTCGCTGAGCATTGACACGGCATTGTGGCACAATTCCGAGTCCTCGGCCTCCATCGCGAGCTTGGCCAGCACAGCGTGGTCGCTGAGCTTAGTTACATCAATCTTACGCGAGGCATCGCGCCGGACCTTTTCGACTTTGTCTTCCAAGGCAACTTTGATCAGCGCTGCTTGATCGCTGAGCATTGCCACGGCGACGTGACGAATCCTGCGGTCGTCGTCCTCTTGCGCAATTTTGGCGAATACGGTTTGGTCGCTGAGCTTAACAATCGCGGTGCGACGCACCTCATAATCCTCGTTTTGTTTCACCGCGAATTTGGCCAACAATCCATCGTCCGTAAGGTTCGCGACTGCGAGGCGGCGCACACAAAGGTCGTGGTCGTCCATCGCGACCCTGGCCAGTATGGCTTGATCGCTGAGCTTTGCTATGGCGGCACGGCGCACTTCATGGTTATTGGCCTCCGCAACAAGCCTTGCCAGCACGGTTTGGTCGTTGAGCTTCGCAATAGCCACGCAGCGAACGCCAACGTCTTTATCCTCCAAAGCGATCTTGATTAGCGTGCCTTGAGCGGTCTCGGTAAGCATCGCGACTGCTTCGCAGCGCACGCCATAATCATTGTCTTGCAACGCGACCTTCGCCAGCACGGCTTGGTCGCTCAGTTTCTTCACGGCGTCGCGGCGCACATAAAGGTGCATGGCTCCGAGAGCGACGCTGGCCAACAGGGCTTGACTGTTGAGTTTCTTCAAAGCGGCATGAGCGACATACGCATTCCCAGCCACCACCGCTATCCTGGCCAGTACGGCTTGGTGACTGAGCTTTCGGACGGCGATGACACCCACGTCAGGGTCCGCCGATGCAACGGCGACTTCGGTCAACAGGTCGAGGTCGCCAAGCTTCTCGGTAGCGTCACGGCGCACATCAGGAGCCTTGGCCTCCACGGCAACCCTAGCCAACAAGTTTTGATCGTTGAGCTTCGCCAATGCAGCTTGACACCATTCAGGAAACATGCCGTCCGTGGCGAGCTTGGCTAGCTGCCCTTGGTCTGTAATATTTGCAATTGGGTCCGGCATGTGAAAGTTCGTCCTTTTTCTGGTTCTGGGCAGAAAAGCGAGTAGGATGGGCATTTGAGACGGAAAAGCGGATAAGTACATTTATGCCACGTGGTGGCGTTGTCACTCGTGACTCTGCGGGTCGTGTCGC
>JBBDXA010000027.1:0-8565 GCA_040902585.1 Phycisphaeraceae bacterium | reverse complement strand
ACTGCTCCGCTCGCCCGACCCTCCCCCAACCCCTCCCTGAGAGGGAGGGGAGTAAGAGTTCCCCCGACACTAAATCCTCAACCTCGCTATGCTGTATGGTTTGAATGATTTGAATGGTTCGATAGTGACTCTCTCGCAAGCCTCCCATGCCCTGCCTGCTCAAACATCCCGCCCCCGGACGCCCCCGTCGCTTTGCCGCCAAAGGCAAGGCCGCCCGATGGATGCGCATCGCCACCCAACGCTGACACAACGCTGACCCATGCCAAACCCTCGCCGCCTCGCCGCGGCGACGTGATTCGAAAGGTTCGCTGACCCATGGCTCTTGACCTGCTCCGAAAGATTCACTCCCCCTCTGACCTCAAGAAGCTGTCCGTTGATCAGCTTCCCGAACTCGCCAAAGAGGTTCGCCACGCCATCTGCGATCAGGTCTCCAAATCAGGCGGCCACCTCGCGCCCAACCTCGGCGTCGTCGAACTCACCATCGCGCTCCACTATGTCTTCGACTTCGGGCACGATCGGCTTCTCTTCGATGTGGGCCATCAGTGCTACCCTCACAAGCTGCTCACCGGCCGGCTCGACCTGATGAACAAGCTCCGTCAAAAGGGCGGCATGGCCGGCTTCCCCGAGCCTTCTGAATCTTCCTATGACCTGTTCAGCGTCGGGCATGCGGGCACCGCGATCTCGACAGCCGTGGGCATGGCGCGGGCGGACACCGTGCTGGGCCAGGGCGATCGCAGCGTGGTCTCCATCATCGGCGATGCCTCGATCGTCAACGGCGTCGCGATGGAAGGGTTGAACAACGCGGGCACACTCAAGCGGCAGTTCCTCGTCGTCCTCAATGACAACGGCATGTCCATCGCCAAGCCGCAGGGCGCGATGGCGTCCTACTTCGATCGCGTGCGCGTCAGCCCGACGTACACCAATCTGAAAAACCGCGCTCACGAAGTCCTCAAGCGAATCCCCGGCGGCTCCCTCCTCGAAGACATGTACCACCGCGCGGGCGAGATGATGAAGGCTGCCTTCCTCACCGGCCACATGTTCGAGCAGTTCGGATTCGTCTGCGTCGGCCCGGTCGATGGGCACGATCTGCCTTCGCTCGTGGACATGCTCAACGAAGTGAAACAGTACGACGCCCCGGTGCTCCTGCACGCCAAGACGGTCAAGGGCAAAGGTTTTGATTTTTCTGAAGGTGATGCGACGACGTTCCACTCGCCGCGCCCGTTCGTGGTCGAGGGCTGCCGCGTCGAACTGAAGAAGGCCGGCCGATCGTTCACCGCCGCCTACGCCGATGCAATGATTGATGTGATGAAGCGTGATGAGAAGGTCTTCGCCGTGACCGCGGCCATGCCGGACGGCACGGGCATCAGCAAAGTGCAGCCGCTGTTCCCCGAGCGCACGCTGGACACGGGCATCTGCGAAAGTCACGCGATGGACATGTGCGCAGGCATGGCGAAGGTCGGTTTAAGGCCGTTTTTCGCGGTGTATTCGACGTTCAGCCATCGGGCCCTGGATCAGGTGTTCCAGGAAGTCTCGCTGCAAGGGCTGCCCGTTCGCGTGTGTATGGATCGCGCGGGTTACGTCGGCGGCGACGGCGCGGTGCATCACGGCTTTATGGATATCTCCATCTTCCGCCCGCTGCCCAACGTCGCGCTCTTGGCGGTGAGTGATGAAGAAAATCTTCGTGCGGGCCTCGAGTTCATGCGCACGTACGATGCGGGCGCGAGCCTGGTGCGCTACCCGCGCGACAACGTCGCCACCGAGCCATTGATCGCAGCTGACAAGCTCCCGCCCTACGAGCTGGGCAAGGGCATTTTTATCAAGCGCACGGGCGGACGTGTAGACCCCGTCGCCGCAGGCGCCGGTGCGGCCGCTTCAGCGGCCCTGCCCAAGCCCGACCTGTGCATCGTCGCCTACGGCACCGAGGTGTACCTCGCCGCCCAGGCGATGGCGGATCTCGAGCAGCAAGGTTATGACATCGCCCTCTACGACGCCCGCTTCGCCAAGCCTGTCGATATTGATCTCTTCGAGAAGCTCGTCGCGCTGGGCTCGCCGGTGCTGACGGTGGAAGACCACACCATCACGGGCGGCTTCGGCGCAGCCGTGCTCGAAGGCTTGAACGACCGCCGCATCTCGACGGATCTGATCCACCGCGCCGCCATGCCCGAGCGCTGGTTCCACCAGGACAGCCGCACGAATCAGCTCGCCGATGCGGGCCTGGATGCGGCAGGCATTGCCCGTCGCATCCGCGCGATCCTGGACGAACGCAACGGCGGCGTGCAGGCGAGCCCGCGGATTCACGTCGATGTGAACAGTGCGAAGGTGCGGTGAGCAGGGCCGGCTCAGTGCCTATCATTGTGATGGATTGAACAAGCTTTGGAGTTCAACGATGATCACCATCACCTTTCCTGACCGTGAGACTGAGAAGCGGGCTGTGGCGTTCCTGCTGGGGCGTTTTTCCGGGCGCATTCTCAAGACCGGCGAGCACATGGTTCCCGAAGCCGCGCTGGAATCGCT
The DNA here is from genome assembly GCA_040902585.1 of Phycisphaeraceae bacterium. Taxonomy (GTDB): domain Bacteria; phylum Planctomycetota; class Phycisphaerae; order Phycisphaerales; family Phycisphaeraceae; genus JBBDXA01. The sequence continues at coordinate 6,051 of JBBDXA010000027.1, read as the reverse complement.
GGCCAGTCAGAACATTCCGTTTTCCGTAAAAGGCAAGGCAACCTATGGCGAGCAAGTGGCGACGATTCGATTTTGACATCCATCGCATGATGGAGAATGCTCGCGCCCGGCAGAAGGAATGTGGCGATCGTCTCGTCTCCCTTGAAAAAGAACGCGTGTCCGGCGAGGGAGTTCAAACGCCTTCCGATTCGTTTCCTCGGGACTGAAGAGGTCGCCGCAGGTGCGGTGAAATCAGCTACTCGCGCGCTACGATGCCTTGCGCATGTCCGGCCATTCTTCACCATCCTGGTTCCGCAACCTTTGCACCGGCGCATGGTTTTATTTGTGCAGGGTCTGGTACGCAAGCGATGAACGCTGGAAACAGTGGCTCCCTGATCACGCGCCTTTCGCACACGTCCCGCCAGACCGAGTCATGGATTGGTACGAGTTTTTCCGGGAGCGCCGGGGTAAGGCAAAGACGTGGGAACGGCTTGGCGCTCTAGCGGTGTTTGGCGTTTGTGCGATTCTGCACTTCGCACTTCCCGTCCGCTTCGCATGGATCACCGCAACATTCGCATCGTCGTTCGTTCTCATCTTCGTTGCCATCGTCCTCACACGCGCTTCGTGGACCTTCGGCCATGTGTACGAGGACATGCGAATGCTTGCCGCGACCTATGTCAGTGGCGAGAAGCACCGTTTCGGCTGCTGTCTCAAGTGTGGATACAACCTCACCGGCGTCGCAAGCGACGCCTGCCCCGAATGCGGCAGCACTCGTTTCGTTGAAGAAATCATCCGACGCGACCCGCCCTTGATCCTCACTTCGTCCCCTTGGGCCCCTCCCCCGTCAGATACTTCGACCGAATCGCCTGCTCCAGATCGACGCCGTTGATATTCGCCAGCGTACACAGCCATGCGATACAGTCGGCGAACTCCTCTTCGATGTTCGCCTGATCGCGTTTGTCCTGCGTGTGGGCTTCGTTGAGCGCGGTGGCGAGTTCGCCTATTTCTTCGATGAGCCACATGAATGTCGCGGCTGTGCCACGGGCGTGGTCGGTGGCGAAATATTTCTCGCGGATGTGCTGCTGAAACGCGGCAATAGTGAGCGGGGTTGAGGATGGCAGGTCGGGCATGTCATGCATGATAGAAGCATCCTAAGATACCGCTATGGCTGAGACGACTCTGAACATCAAAGGCATGCACTGCGCGTCCTGCGTGACGCGCGTGGAAAAGAGCCTCAAGCAGGTGGAGGGCGTCAGCGATGCCCGCGTCAATCTCGCCACCAACGAGGCGGCCGTCACGCTGAACGATGCCGGCGCTGACGTCGCGCAACTCATCAAGGCGGTCGAGCGCGCGGGCTACGGGGCTGCCCTGCCGCAGGAGCACGAACACGGCGAACATGCACAGCACGCGCACGATCACGGCGATCAGAACGCGTGGCGATGGCGTGTCATCGTCGGCATCATCCTCACCACGCCGCTGATGATCATCAGCATGGCCTGGCACCAGCCCGCGTCGCTCTGGCTGCAACTGGCGCTGGCGCTGCCTGTGCAGTTCATCCTCGGCTGGCCGTTCTACGTCGGAGCGTTCAAGAGCATCAAACGCCTTTCGCCGGACATGGACACGCTTGTCGCCCTGGGCTCGACGGTTGCCTTCGCGTACAGCGTCTATCAACTTGTCGTGTGGCTCAGCGGGACACACGCTGGCGATTCATCCCACGTGCCGCACGTCTACTTCGAGACGGCCGCGATGATTCTCACGCTCATCGGCGTGGGCAAGATGCTCGAATCACGGGCCCGTTCCAGCGCCGCCTCGGCCATTCGTGAACTCATGCAGCTTCAGCCGGCGCGGGCGTTCGTCGTTCGCGATGGACAGGAAAGGGAGATTCCCGTCGGCGAGATTCAAGTCGGCGACCGCATCATCGTCAAGCCCGGCTCGCGCGTGCCGGTCGATGGCGCGATCGAAGAAGGCAATTCATCTGTCGATCAATCCATGCTCACCGGCGAGTCCATGCCTGTCGATGTTTCGCCCGGTTCAATCGTCACCGGCGGCACGCTCAATCAGACCGGCAGCTTTACCTTCCGCGCGACGCAGATCGGCAAGCACACCACACTCGCCCAGATCGTGGACCTCGTGAAAAAGGCCCAGGGCAGCAAGGCGAACGTGCAGCGCATCGCGGACAAGGTCGCGGGTTGGTTCGTGCAGGCGGTGATGGTGATCTCGCTCGTCACGCTGCTGGTCTGGGGCCTGGCGCTCAATGATTGGGACGGCGGCATCTTCGCGGCTATCGCCGTGCTCATCGTCGCCTGCCCCTGTGCGATGGGGCTGGCGGTGCCCGCGGCGATCATGGTCGGCACCGGGCTGGGCGCCCGCATGGGCATTCTCATCAAGGATGCGGCTGCGCTGGAAAGGGCCGGCAAACTGACGCACATCATCCTCGACAAGACCGGCACGCTCACGCGCGGGCAGCCGGCGGTGACCGAAGTGCGAGAGCACCATCCCGACAGGGTGGTGCTCAGGGCCAGCGACAACAAAGACGCGCCCGCCGCCGCTGCTGGGGAACGGGGAAGGGATGCAGCGGATGCAGCGGAAGCAACGGGTGATCGTGCGCTAACAGCACCACCCTATCGGGATGGTGCTACCGCGAGGATTGGTGCTCTCTTCGCCCTCGCCGCCGCCGTCGAGACGCGCAGCGAACATCCGCTGGGCGCGGCGATCGTGCGCGAAGCTCGAGCGCGCCAACTCACTCTGTCCGAAGTCACCGATTTTCAAAGCATCACCGCCGGCGGCGTGCGCGGCCGGGTCAGCGGGAAAGCAATCATCGTCGGCAAGCTCGCCACGCTCGGCGAGCATGACATCTCCATCGATGACCGCGCGAAGCAGGCCTCCGAAGAAATGCAACAGGCGGGCAGCACCGTCGTCGCCGTCGCCATTGATGGCTCGCTCGCCGGCTTCATCGCCATGTCCGATCAACTGAAAGAGGGTGCTGCTGAAGCTGTGAAACAACTGCACGATCTGGGCCTGAAGACGACGCTGATGACCGGCGATCAGAAGCCGATCGCCGACGCGGTCGCCAAAGAGATTGGCATCGACGATGTGCTCGCCGAGGTGTTGCCGAAAGACAAGGCGGCGAAAGTTGAGGCGATTCAAAAGCAGGGCGGTATCGTCGCGATGGTCGGCGACGGTATCAACGATGCCCCCGCGCTGGCCGCGGCGAACATCGGCATCGCGATGGGCGGAGCGAGGAAGGAGTCAGGCGACAGGAGACAGGGGACAGGGAACACAGTGGCCGCAGGCCTCGGCCCTTCAGGGCCGACGAGCGATGACGCACATGTGCATCACGCCGCGCACGCAGGCCAAGGTCGCTCACTCTCGCTCTCCGTTCTCAACCCGGAACCCGGAACCCGGAACTCGCAACCCGCGCCCGGGGGCTCCGCCGGCTCCGACATCGCCATGCAGGCCGGGCACGTGGTGCTCGTCGGCGGTGATCTGGCGTCCCTGCCGCGCGCGATTCGACTCAGCCGCGCGATCATGAAACGCATTCACGTGGGCCTGTTCTGGGCGTTCATCTACAACATCGCGCTCATCCCGCTCGCGGCCGTGGGCTGGCTCGACCCGATGCTCGCGGCCGGGGCGATGGCGTTCAGCTCCATCAGCGTGGTGCTCAACGCGCTGTGGTTGAAATGGACGTGGAAGTAAACACGGGGACCGCGACCACCGGTCGCGGCTTTATGCTTCCGGATTCTCCGGCACGCTGGCCGTCTGCTTCTCACGAAACGCAATCAGCCTCGCTTCGATCGCCTTATCACCCGTCGCCAGGATGGCCGCCGCGAAGAGCGCGGCATTCACCGCGCCGTGTGAACCCTGACTCATCGTGCCCACCGGAATGCCCTTGGGCATGTTGCAGGTCGAAAGCAAAGCATCGAGCCCGCCCGCGAGTTTGCCTTCCATCGGCACGCCGAGCACGGGCAGGTGCGTCAGCGCCGCCATCACGCCGGCCAGATGGGCGCTCATGCCTGCGGCGGCGATGACGACCTTGATGCCTCGCGCCGCCGCTGTCGTCGCGTAGTCATGCGCCCGTTGTGGCGTGCGGTGCGCGGAACAGACTTTCCATTCCCACGCAATGCCCAGTTCATCGAGAGTTTTGGTGCAGGCTTTCATCGTGGGCGCATCCGATGCGCTGCCCATGACGATGCCGACGATAGGTTTGGTGTCGCTCATGGCGGGGCATTATGGGGATCGCGGGCCACAAATCAACGATGGTTAGCGGTCGGGCCGAGTCCGCGAGGCCCACGTGTTCGGGCGCCCAAGGCGCAGGTGGGCCTCGCGGACTCGGCCCGACCGCTAAACGCCCGACCGCTAAACGGAAAGCATGTCACGGTTTCGCCTTCACCAGATCGATCCACGCCTCCGGCAGCACTTCCAGCCACCACCTGCCATGCAGCGTACGCACGAAGACCTTGCAGCCGAAGGTTTCCGTCAGCGTTTCAGGCGTGATCACATCGTGCGGCTTACCGATGCGCGTGAACTGGCCATCCTTCATCAACATGACCTGCGAAGCCCGCGGCGAAAGCTCTTCGACGTGATGCGTGATCATGATCACACTCGTTCGCGGCTGATCGGCTGGTGCTTTCTCCTGCGACGCGAGAATCGCTTCGATCGTGGCGAGGACATGTTCGCGCCCGCTCACGTCGAGCCCGGCAGTAGGCTCATCGAGAATGAGAAGCTCGGGCCTATGCACCAGGGCGCGGGCGATGAGGCATCGCCGCTGCTCGCCGGTGGAGAGGAGTGAGAAACGATGATCGAGCCGATGCGACAAGCCGACTTCGCACAGGAGCTGTCGGGTGCGAGTGCGCTGTTCATCGGAAGGGCGGTCGTACAGGCCGATGGTGCCGAAGAAGCCGGTGATCGCCGCTTCGGTGGCGGAGAGCTCGGCATCGACGACGGCTCCGCTGGTGTGGGCATCGGCGGTGGAAGCGGTGGGGTTCACGACGCTGATGCGTTTGCGCAGGGCGCGGATGTCAGTGCGGCCGATGGTTTCGCCCAGCACGCGCACGGAGCCTTGCGTGAAGAACATCGCGCCGGTGATGGCGCGGGTGAGTGTCGTTTTCCCGCAGCCGTTGGGGCCGAGGATCGCGGTGTAGGTGCCGGCGGGAATGGTGCAGGAGACGCCGCGCAGGATGGGCGTGCCGGCGCGGGTGAGATGCAGGTCGGTGATTTCGACGGCGGGGGGCATGGGAAGGGCCGGGGGAAGAGGGCCAAGGGTAGAGGGCCAAGGGCCAAGGGATGAAGGCTCGGAGCCTGGTGAATCATTCGTGCGCATCGAGTCAATAGGCAGAAGGATACTTGCAACCGCGATGCTTCGCGCCTCGCGCGCTCTGATGTATCTCCCTTGGCCCTTGGCCCTCCTCCCTTCGCCCTCTCCCCTTCCCCTCACAGCTTCTTCTCCATCCACACGACATCCCAGTACTTTGCGAACTTGCGGCCGACTTCGTTCTGCACGCCGTACTTCGCGAAGCCGGAGCGTTCGTGCAGCTTGATCGATTGCGGGTTGGGCAGGGTGATGCCGGCGTGAGCGCGATGAATGTCCTCGCCTTTGATCGCATCGAAAAGTGCTTCGTACAGTTGTGCGCCGTAGCCGCGGCCGTGCATGTCAGGCTGAAGATAAATGCTCGTCTCCACCGTGGTGATGTACGCGGCCTTGGGGCGATACGGCATCGAGCCGGCGTAACCGACGAGCGCATCATCGATGGTCATCACCAGCAGGCGATGTCGGCCTTCATCGGAGAACTGCGCGAACCACGGCCCGCGCTTCTCCAGCGTGTAAGGCTCGATGTCGAAGGTGATCGGCGTGTGGGCGATGTAGTGGTTGTAAAGCTCGACGATCGCGGGATGATCGGAGGTAATGGCGGGACGGATGATGGGTGTGGCCATGCGGATGAGCAGAACATAAAGCAGGAATGTCGGCAAGATGCATCGGGTGCCACGGGTCGCGGAGGTCTTCCGACGAGACCCGTGCGGCTTGCGGGTGCGCCGCATCCATCCGCACGGGTCTGCTCGGCGGACCTCGCCGAC
>JBBDXA010000026.1:13923-49880 GCA_040902585.1 Phycisphaeraceae bacterium | reverse complement strand
ACGACGAAGAAGAAGATTGTTCTCTCGAATCTACAGAAGAGAGGTTACACATACAGTTCGATCCTCTTGGTATCTCCAACTCGGGTCTACCTCAAGCTCAAGAATCTGGCCTTCCGGCAAACACTCATCATGGGCGGCGATGATTTGCTTTGAACGGAATACGCCTTGTTGGTAATGTTTTTTCTCAATCGCGAACTCAAGTCTTAGGGGCGTGGATCCGCGAAATGCTCCGTCCTCGTAGATTCGCGCGCCCCGCGGTTCCGAGTTGATCGTTATTTCGACCCGATTCCTCCTTTCATTCGACCCCCAATAATCAGGGTCTTTTTCCAACTTAATAAAACGAGGGTAAGCATGATCAAAATCACGGCCACCGCGCCGTAGCAAATCCAGAACATCCGAAGGAATTATTACGGAGTCTTCGGGTATCCGCTGCGGGATATGGCCTGCGCGCCGCAACTCAAACGGGCCCAAGATTACCTTCCCCGTGTCGAGTTCCTCTCTCGTTAGCACCCGATTGATTACCGCGAAATGCCTTTCGCCAGTCCTCAAGTCGATGATTGTTGGGTTTGACGGTTCCGTTCGTACAATGAAATACAAGTTTGCCTTTGACGAAGAAGTCATGCAACCGTTCAATAGTACCGTCAGCGAAATCAGAACGACAGAAGTCAAATGCGTCATTGTGGGACTCCTATACCGCAGTCGCTCGATTTCCTACCGCTGGAGCAACGGCAGATGCCCGTACGGCAACTGCATCGTGAGCAGCGCGATTGCCGTGCCGTAGGTTTCGCCCACGCCGTCGCCCTGCCAGCTTCCGTCCTTGGCCTGGTTCTGGAGGAAGTAGGTGCGGATGCCGGGGAAATATTCCTTCCAGTTCTCGTGGCTGGAAAGGTACATCGCCTGGCCGGTGTAGAGCGTGGCGTAATAGAAGTGTCCGCTGAAGGCGTGGTTGCCGGCCTGGCCCTTGAGCACTTTCTTGGTGTACTCCAATGCCTTCTTGGCGATGGGGTGTTCATACTGGCCGGCGTTGTACATGACCGCGACTGCCGCGGCCGTGATCGGAGGGCGACTCTCGCCGCCGCCGTTGGCCTGGTAGCGGATGCCGCCGTCGGGGTTGGCGCTGATCTCGATGTACTTGCAGGCCTTCTCGATGATTTCCTTGGGCACCTGGATGCCCGCGTTGCGGATCGAGCGCAGGCCCTGAATCTGGGTGACGGTCACGGAGCCTTCATCGCCGCCCGAGTTAGGCTGATACAGCCAGCCGCCCGCGCGGGACTGGCTCTGGCCGGTGAGTTTGATGGCCTTTTCGAGGGCGGTCTTGATCTTTTCCTGTCGTTCGGGGTCACGTTCCATGCCGTAAACTTCGCCCAGGAACATCATGGCGAAGCCGTGGCCGTGCATACAGGAGTTTTCGATGGCGAGGTTGGCGAACAGGCCGTTGTTGTTGGGGTGCTGCATCTTGAGCACGAAGTCCACGGCCCGGCGCACGTTGTCGGCATACTTGCCTTCCACCGGCGTATTGCCCGCGGCGAGAAACGCCAGGCCGGCCAGCGAGGTCATACACGTCGGGTACGCACCCCAGCCGCTCGGGCTCTTGCCCCAGCCGCCGTCTTTGCTCTGGGTGCGAGCGAGAAACGCCAGGCCTTTTTCGATGGATGCTTCGACTTCAGCGGTGATCATCTCCGGGCGACGGGAGATGTTGAGCACCGGGGCGTCCTGGGCCGGGGTGATCGCCGGGTGAACCAGCATCGCCGCGGCAACAGCTATCGCCGTGATGCACTTGAGAGCTGATCCAGCAAAAAAACGGCTGCGCGTCTGACAGGTCATAGGGTTTGCTTCCTGGGTGGGCTTCCTATTGTAGACGAATCCGAGGCGAAAGCGTTCAACGCTTCCAGATTTGTTCCGCCCCTTGGCCCCTGGCCCTTCTCCCTTGGCCCTTCCTCCACTCACCTCTGAAGGATCGGCAAATGCCCGTAAGGCAGTTGCAGCACGATCAGGGCGATGGCTGAGCCGTAGGTTTCGCCCACGCCGTCGCCCATCCAGCTTCCATCCTGGCCCTGGGATCGGATCAGGTGATCCCGTACAGCGGGAAAGTACGCCTTCCAGTTTTCGTCGCTGGAAAGGTACATCGCCTGGGCGCAGTAGAGCGTGGCGTAGAAGTTGTGGCCGCCAAAGACGTTGGCCGCCCCGCCGCCTTTGATGAGTTTCTTCAGGTAGTCGAGTGATTTCTCCGCCACTGGGTTCTCATACTTGCCCGCGTTGTACATCACCGCGACCGCCGCAGCCGTGATGGGAGGTCGACTCGCACCGCCCTGGCCGGCGCGGTAACGGATGCCGCCGTCGGGGTTGGCGCTGTTCTCGATGTACTTGCAGGCCTTGTCGATGATTTCCTTGGGCACCTTGATGCCCGCGTTACGGATCGAGCGCAGGCCCTGGATCTGGGTCACGGTGACGGAGCCTTCATCGCCGCCGGAGTCAGGCGTGTAGAGCCAGCCGCCGGGGCCGCTCTGGCTCTTGCCGGTGAGGGTGACAGCCTTGTCGAGCACCTTGCGGATTTTCTCCTGCCGATCGGGATCGCGTTCCATGCCGTAGGCTTCGCCGAGGAAGAGCATGGAGAAGCCGTGGCCGTACATGGGGCGCATCTCTTCGTTAGGCGAAGCGATAAGGCCGGTGCTGGCATTCTTCTCGCCCTGGAGCACGATGAAGTCCACCGCCCGCCGGACGTTGAGCGAATACTTGCCTTCGACAGGCGTATTCCCGCCGGCCATCAGCCCAAGGCCCGCCAGTGCGGTCATCGCGGTGGGATAAGTCCCGTAACCGCTGCGGGCCCGCCACGAGCCATCTTTCGACTGCGTCTGGGCGAGGAAGGTGTTGGCCTTCTCGACCGCCTTCTCGGTTTCGGGCGTGATCATGGGCGGGCGCTTGGAGATCGCCTCTTCAGCCGCCCGCAGCGGCGCGAGCATTCCCACCGCAGCCAGTCCCAGCGCACTGCCCGTCAGCCGCGCCATCATCTGTCGGCGTGAACACGATGTCCGCCTGCGTAAGTCATCCATCACATGTTCCTTGTGCAGGCCGGGGAAAGGATTGACCCGCTCGTCATTCTAGCGGAACCCGCAGGCGAATCGATGCCTTTCTTCCTTTCGCCGCTTGCGGCTTAGCGACGGCTACTGCTGCGACTTCTCAAAAATAAACTGGTACTGCTGTTTCAATTGCTCATTCTCGGGCAGAAGCTCCGTCATGCGCCGCGCCAAGGGTCTTGCCTCGCGCCAGCGGTTCTGCTGACCGTAGAACGCGATGAGCGCCTGCATCAGATCAGGATTGTCCGGGCTCAGCTCGTTGGCCTTGACCAGCGCCTCTTCCGCCTCGGCAGTGCGGCGCAGGTGCTGGAGCACCAGGCCGTAGTTGTAGAACATGCGGGCGTCGGTCTTCGCGAGTTTCGCGGCTGTGCCCAGACTGGCAGCCGCCTCGGCGAGTTTCGCGGGGTCTTCCCCCAACAGAAGCCCCAGCGAATAGTGCGGCTGCGGCGACTGGGGCCAGAGTTTCACCGCTTCGCGAAGCTGCTTCTCCGCCTCGGCCTTGCGATTCGTCTGGGCGTAGAGCATGGCCAGGTTCATCCGCGCGGGGACGAACGAAGCGTCACGCGCAATTGCATCCAGATACGCCTGTTCCGCCTCCGCCATCTCGCCGAGGTTTTCATGAACGACGGCGAGGTTGAGATACGTGCCCGCCTGATCGAGCAGCTCCGCCTGCCCGGCGCGGAACTCATCCAGCGCGGACCAGAATGCTTTCGACTCGGGCTGCGAACGATCGGCGAAGGCTTGCAGCGCCACGCGGGTGAGTAGCCGCGCCGCTTCGACGCGCACCATGCGGAACTCATCTTTGAGCAGCGGCGAGAGCGCCGCCGGCAGGGCCCGCGGGTCAGCCGACTCCATCGCCCGCACCGCTGCCAGACGCACCTGTGGATCGCTGTCACGCAGGGCGGTGACGATCGCCTGCGCCGCTTCAGGCGTGGGCATCTCACCCAAATGATGCACAGCCGTAGCTCGCAGGATACCCGCGCGTTCCTTGTCCAAAGCGACCCTCGCCAGAGCCGGCGCCGCCTTCACATCGTGCTTGCGCGCCAGGGCGAACAGGTCCGTGAAGTGTGAATCTTCCTTACGATCAGGGCCCCCGGCACCCCAAAGTTCTACGATCGCCTGCGCCGCCAGCTCATCGGACATGTCCTCGTGACACTGCGTACACGCATTGGGCGTGCCGTGCTTCACGCTCAGGTCGGGGCGCGGGATGCGGAAGCTGTGATCGCGCCGCACATCGACGCCCATGTAGGTGCGCGTGGGCATGTGACACTCGATGCACGAGGCGCCCTTCGATTCGACCGGGTGATGGTGATGCGCGGGCGTGTCGTACTTCTCGGTGCCGTGACAGTTGGTGCACAGCAGATTGCCCGTCGCGATGAGCTTCGTCGAGTGCGGCTCATGGCAGTTCGTGCAGCGCACGCCCCGGTGAAACATCTTGCTCTGCACGAAGGAACCGGTGACGTACACCTCATCGAGAATCTGCCCGTCGGGAAAGTAGAGCGGATCGGTGAGCAGTTCGAGCGAGTAATGATCGAAGAATTGTTTGCCTGCTTCATGGCCGGGCGCGACCACGCGCCGCCGGGCGTGACACGGGGCGCAGGTCTGAATCTGCGTCCAGTTGTCTTTGTCTTTCATCCTGTTGGTGAGTTTCGGGTCCCAGTCATCCGGCCAGACCTCTTCGCGTTTCGGGGGATTGGCGCGGGCCCACTTGACGTGATCCGCGCCGGGGCCATGACAGGCTTCGCAGCTCACGTTCATCTCGAACCAGGTTGTCTTGTAAGCCCCGAGTTTCGCATCGAAGTTCTTCTTGAGGTCAGTGGAGTGACACGACGCGCACATGTAGTTCCAGTTCTGCAACGGCTTGGTCCAGTGCAGCACATCGGTCGAAGGGATCGGCTCATCGGGGTACATGTGGTACCACTTCTTCTGCTGCACATCCCACGCCGCGCCGAGTGTCTGAAGCCTGCCGCCGGGCATCTCGACGAGGTATTGCTGAAGCGGATAGACGCCGAAGACGAACTTGATTTCGAAATCCATCATCGCGCCGTCGGGGCCATCGGTGTGGGCAAAGAACTTGCCATCTTTCTTGAAGAAGCGCGAGGTGGTCTTGAAGTGCGTGAAGGTGGAGTTGTTGAAATCGGCGAGAACGGTCTCGTCCGTCGCATGTTCCATCGCCTTGTCGTGGTAGGAGCCGTGCCAGAGATCATGTTCCTTCTGGTGACACTGGGCGCAGACGGCGCGGCCGACGTAACGATCGTTATCCGCCTGTGCCGGCGTTGCGCCGGAAACAACCTTCACAGGGGGCGGCGCGACCGGCGGCTGCGCGTGACCATCGCAACCGATAAGCCCGCACGCCAGCATCGCGCAGGCCACGCTTGCGTTGAGAAAAGACTTAATAGAACGGTACACGCCAGGCATCGCGGCCATTCTAGCCGGACGTGATTCTGGCAGACCAGCCGAGGGTACCACGGGTCGAGGAGGGCCGACGACGAAGACCCGTGCGGCGGTGTGAGGCTTACTGAAAAACGGTGACCAAAGGCGGTCGGCACGGGTCTACTCGCGGACTCGTCGACCCGTGGCACCCATCACAGATCATCTCGAATCGCTCACGACAGCAGCAGCTCCAACTCCGCCCGGCCGAGCTTCGAGATCAGGCTGTTGTCTTCGCTGATGATGGCGTCCGCCAGATCGCGCTTGCTGTTTTGTAGTTCGAGCACTTTCTCTTCGACCGTGTCACGGGCAATGAGCCGATACGCGAAGACCTGCTTGGACTGACCGATGCGATGAGCGCGGTCCACGGCTTGGGCTTCGACGGCCGGGTTCCACCACGGGTCCAGCAGGAACACGTAGTCGGCCGCGGTCAGATTCAGGCCCGAGCCGCCCGCCTTGAGGCTGATGAGAAAGACCGGACATGCGGGATCATTCTGAAAGCGCTCGACGCGGGCCTGGCGATCGCGCGTCTGGCCGTCGAGGTATTCGTAGGTGATTTTTTCCGCATCCAGGCGCTGACGCACGATCGCCAGCAGACTGGTGAACTGCGAAAAGACCAGGACCTTGTGCCCTTCGTCGATCACTTCCTGCAATTGAGGCAGCAGTGCGTCGAGCTTGGCGCTGGCTTCGCCTTTGCGGGCATCGTCGATCAGGCCGGGGTGACACGCCGCCTGCCGCAGGCGCAGGAGGGCTTCGAGCACGTGCATTTTCGACTTGTTCAGTCCATCTTTGTCGACCTTGCCGAGCAGGGATTTGCGGTAGTGCTCGCGAAGCTGGTTGTAGAGTTTGCGCTGTTTCGGTTCCAGTTCGCAGTAAAGCGTCTGCTCGAAGCGGGCTGGCAGATCGCGGGCGACCTGTTCCTTTTTGCGGCGAAGGATGAACGGTCGCAATGCCTTGCTCAGAAGCGCACGGGCCTCGCCACTGTCGCTGTCGCCGCCGCCGCCGAGCAGTTTGAAGACGCTCGCGCTGCCGAGCATGCCGGGGTTGAGAAACTCGAACAGGCTCCATAGATCCGACAGGCGATTTTCGACAGGCGTGCCGGTCATCACCAGACGATGCTCGCCGTCGAGCAGGCGCACAGCCTTGGCGCTGGCGCTGCCGGCGTTCTTCACGGCCTGTGCTTCGTCGAGGATGAGATAGTCGAACTTCACATCCTTGAGCTTGGCGGCATCAGCGCGGAGCGTGCCATAGGTGATGAGAATCAGGTCGTACTCGCCCAGGTCGGCGGCGTGATCGCCTTCGCCGCGGCAGATGCGGTCGATGCCGGTGTGATCCAGCACGCGAAGCTCGGGCGTGAACTTGCTCGCCTCGCTCTGCCAGTTGAAGACGAGCGATCGCGGCACGACCACGAGCGAAGGCCGGGGCAAAGATGATGCGCCTTTCACCGCGTCATCTTTCTCATTTCGCGCGGCCTCCTTTTCCAGCCTTCGCGCGTCGAGCATGGCCAGGACCTGAATGGTCTTGCCCAGGCCCATGTCGTCGGCGAGGCACCCTCCGAAGCGGAACTCGCGGAGGAACTGAAGCCAGCCGAGGCCTTCGCATTGGTAGGGTCGCAGCTCGCCGCCGAAGCCGGGCGGGGCATCGACGGGTTTGACACCGGCGAACCGGCGCAGCCGTTCGCGCGCCTGATGGAACACCTCGTCGCACGTGGCTTCAGGCATGGCGGCCAGCAGGGCATCGAGCAGACCGACCTGTGTTCGGCCGAAGCGAATGTGATCGCCCTCATCGTTGCCCAGGGCCGCGAGCGTGCCGTACTTCTTGAGCCACTCCTCGGGCAACATGCCGATGGTGCCGTCGCCGAGCGTGACCGTATTCTCCTTGCGGCGCAGGGCCTCGAGAAGCAGAGGCAATTCGATGGTCTGATCGTCGAACTGAGCCTGCCCGCTCAGCTCGAACCAGTCGATGCCACTGGCGACTTTGAGTTGGATCGCGCCGGCGGAGCGATAGGGCTTGCCCTCGGCCTCGACGCGCCAGCCGGCGGCGACCAGGGGCGAAAGCGCGGCGTGCAGTTTCCGAAGCTTCACCTCCAGTTGCCGTTCGGTATCGCGGTCGTAGGCCGGCATGGGACGAAAGCCCATCGACGCCAACAGCTCCAGAGCCGCGGCTTCGGCGTCGCGGTCCCGGCGGATCAGTTGCCGCGGCTGGTCGATCAGCAACGCCTCGTCGGCATGATCCGCGCCGATAAACTTGCCTTCATAATCGAACTGCACACCGGCCTGCATGCGATCGCCTGTCGCTCGGCCGTAACGCGTGGCCTTGAACAACCGAAGCTTCGGCCGCGGCGATCCGGACACCTCTTCGATGCGCAGGTGCTCGGGCATCTGCACCGGCACGCGGCGCGGCATGGTCGCCAACATCGCCGCCAGCTTCTGGCCGTCGCGATGAGGCACCGACAGCCCCCCTCCATCGCGCAGCATGGCGATCCACTCGAAGTATTCGTCATTGAAGCGGACCGCCGTCTCGCCCACGACCATCACACCGCCGCGCAGGATGAGATTCGCTGCCGTCAGCGGCATGTCCTGCCCGTCGCGGCGCAAGGTCCCGGTCAAGCGGTAGTTGCCGTTTGCATCCTTCTCCTTCACCTGGACGGACACGTCCCACGCCGGCCCATCGTCCCACGTCAGACGGATCAGCTCCGCATCGCGCTCGTCCGTCCTCCGCAGCCAGCACCGGCCGGTATCGCACAAGAGCGAGAAAGCGAACTGCATGAGGCCCGCGTTCAGCGCCACTGGAGAAACCAGTTCATCGAAACCGTAGCCGTACGAGGAGTAGCCGTACTCCGCCTTGCGCAACCCAAGCAAGGCCTCCAGCACCTTGCGGTCGCGCGGGTCGGGCGCGGCGTAAATATCGGTGCGGCTAAGACGCTGGACGCGCGGCTTGGACCACTCGCCGTTCTGCTTGCGATCCTGCACGGCAATCTCCACCGCGGGCGGCTGTCCTTGAAAACATCGGCCGATGTCGATGATGTAAAGCACCTGCCGGCCGGCGATCCAGAAGCCGCTGGAGACGCTCGACACGTGACGACGGCTCACCGCCGCCAGTGCCTGCGTCCAGGCCTCTGCTTTGGGCGGTGCCGGGGCGGGACGTTTCTCAGCCGCGCGCGGTTCGAATCGGAAGTTGCCATCATCCGCATAGTCATCGTCGGTCACCGACTCCAATTCCCGAACCAGATTGTGACAGCCATTGGCGCGGGCGGCGGACAGGCCGCCTTCCGCATCCGCCGTCTTGAGCACCGCCCACAAGTGTTTGCAGGTGCCCTCCCGGTCGAAGGCCGGACAGGCGCAGGAGACAGCCAGTTCGTTGGCCGGCTCGTCGTATTCAATCGCCACCTGGTATTGCTCACCGCCCGCAACCTGCGCCTCAATCAGGTCCGGTTCCATCGTAAGCACCGTGACCGCATTGCGGACGAAGTATTCCATGCCCTTGCTGCGGGCATTGGAGGAGAAGTAATCGTGAAGCAACTGGGCAAGCGGAGGGGTGACAGTCCGTGTCATGTTGAATTCCTCATCGGTCAATCGATGACCATAATGTACACATGCACTGAGCGGGCACAAATCGGCGCTGCCCAGCCGACGGGAGCGAAAACAAATTGGCTTGGCGCGTGGGCGGCGATGCCGTCCGTTGACCCGTGAAGCGGGGGCAATTTCACAGTCCCGCCCGAGCCGAACTCATGGCTTCGCGGGCGGCTCGATGGTGGGCTGACCTTCGAGCCACTTCAGCGAGATCAGGAATTTGTCCATCTCAAGCACGGTAAGGTAATAGTGTTTGGCGTTGCGACTCTGGTTGAAAAAGCCGTGAGCCTCGCCTTCATAGAGGTGAAGGTCGCACCGGCTGCCGACCTCTTCCATCCTCTTCTTGTATTTCTCGGCTGTGGCAACGGGAATCAGACTGTCCTTCGTTCCGAGGAACACGATCGTCGGCGGCGCACCTGCGGCCAGGTTATGCAGCGGCGAAATCTCCGTATACCGATCCTTCACGCGATCGTACCCGTATCCGCCAGGACCGTTGTCATAGACAGGGTTGAATAGAATCAGAGCATCGGGCCTGGAACTGACGGCGTCATCCTCGCCCTTCTCGTCCAGGCCTGGCACCACACCCGTGGCGGCGGCGACATGACCGCCCGCCGAGCCGCCACCCGCGGCGATACGCTTGGGATCCACGCCCAGATCCGCGGCATGCTTGCGGACCCATCGCACAGCCGACTTGCCATCCGCCACACACTCGAAGGGCGTCGTGCCCTGCCGACTCTTGACGCGGTAGTCCGCCACGATGGCGACCATGCCGCGCGAAGCGAGATACCGCGCGTGCGGTTCAAATTGCGTGGGCGTGCCGCCGTTCCACCCGCCGCCGAAGAGAAAGACGACGGCCGGCCGCTTGTCCGTCGACTGATGCTTCGGAGGATTGAAGACGTAAAGAAACAGCTTCGTGTCTCCTGCCGTCTTGTAGACCTGCGCTCGCGCACCATCCAGCTTCAAGGGCCCGTCGGAGTCTGCAATCGCAGTGGAACCAAGCTGCACGAGGAGCACGAATATGGATACGCTGACGATTGCACTTTGTCGCATGAGAACTCTCACGGTGCCGGAGCAGGAATGACTGTTGATTGCCGATCACCAGCATTCTACATCACGCTGTCTGAACGCTTTCAGAATTGGAGCCCGACATCCCACCGACCACTTCTTCCCTGATTTCCACGACGGGGGATTGCGAACGGTTCCTATCGGTGTCAGCCCCGAGTGCCCACGTGCATCGCCCCACGTCGGACCTATTCCAGTGTCTAAACAATTCGTGTAAAGAAACACGACTGATCGAAGGTTGTCCAGCATGACGCCTCTTCACCTTCGCCGACAATACTCAGCGCCATTGCTCAACGGGTTGCGTCCTCGCCGTGACACTTGACGAAACAAATACATGGAACCCCTCATTCCAACTTGAAATCGTCTCGTCCCTATCACCTGAATGCAGTACTGGTTCTGTCACGAATCTGCCTTCCACGCCTGCTATCAGGATCGATTCGGCACAACTCTGGCGGAATCCTCTGCACAAGCATGATGACTGAAGCCAATCAATCAATGCGATGAGCGAAGAGCTCACACGGTAAATGAGACCCCTTCAGGCGATTATGCAAATTCGCGGTTTGTCTTTCAGGCAGCTTGAGGTACATCTAGAATAGAAAGGCCGATGCCTTGGCGGTCCGGAGGGAACATGCTGGAGACAGCCAACAGAAGCGGTGATGCCAGTGAAGCAACAACTGCTTCGCTGTCGCCCATGCAGCACGCGATGACGTTTTGCAGCCTGCTCGCGCCGGCGGCGGGATATTACATCGAACAACTCATCGTCGATCTGCCTGAACCGGTCGATGGCGCCGCCTTGGCAAAGGCGTGGCAAACGGTTGGAAATCACCACGCCATTCTTCGCTCCGGTTTTGACCGAGTTGGTGGCACCGAACTGATGCGCGTTCAGCAGCCGCGCGTGCGGGTGCCTTTCCATGTTCTGAATTGGTCGAACACCAAGGACGAGGAGCAACGTCTGGCCGACTGGCGGGCGGAGGATCGTCGCCGCGGGTTTGAACTGAACCGACCGCCGCTCATGCGGCTGACGCTGATCCAACTCGCTCCCTGTCGCAACAAACTGATCTGGACTTTCCACCACGCCCTTCTCGATGGTCGCTCCTTCTCTTCCGTTCTGATCGATGTCTTTGCTGTCTACACCTCAATCAAGTCCGGCCGACTGTCTGACCTCGCCACGCCTCGGCCTTTCACCGATTACATCGACTGGCTTGCAACCCAGGAATGGAGCCGCTCGCAACCCTTCTGGCGAAGGTATCTCAAAGGACTCGCATCGCCAACACCCTTTGTCGTCGATCATGCTCAACGACCGGTTGCCGATGGAGAACTCGACTACGGACTCCACCGGAACACGATTGATCCTGACATCACCTCACAACTGCTAGCCCTGGCGAGGACCTCCGGCGTGACCATGAACACCATCGTTCAGACAGCGTGGGCAACGCTGCTGAGCAGATACAGCGGATCGAACGATGTCGTCTTCGGCGCAACTCGGGCCTGTCGAAAGTCATCGGTCGATGGCGCGGATCAGATGGTCGGTATCTTCATCAACACGCTGCCACTGCGGGTTGCACTGGACCCTCAGGCCACGATTCAGCAATCCCTCGCTGACGTCAGGTCGGCCTGGAATGAACTGCGCCACCATGAACACACGCCGCTGGCGGAGATTCAGGTGTGCAGCGCTATCCCTTCAGGCACGCCGCTGTTCGAGTCGGTGCTCGTGTTCGAGAACTATGACCTCAATCACTTCATGCGACGACAGGGCGCGGACTGGGCCGGTCGCAGTATCGAGCTTCACGAGCGCACGAACTTTCCGATCACGGTCGCGGCCTATCTGCATGAAGGCCTGCACATCAAGATTGAGTTTGATCGCCGGCGATTCGACGACAAGGTGGTCGAACGAATGCTCGGACACCTGCGGACCTTGCTCGAAGGACTGGCAAAGCAACCCGATGGAAAGCTCGGCGATTTGCCGCTCCTGACCGATTCGGAATGCAGGGAACTTGGAATCCATTCGGATGTGACATTGCCTGCGTTCGACAGCGACACGACTTTGCATACATGGTTCGAGCGACAGGCTGCGCAGTCTCCCGCTGCTGTCGCGGTGTCGTTTGAGACTGAGCAACTGACGTACGACCAACTGAACCGCCGGTCCAACCAACTGGCATCGATTCTTCGTAGCAAGGGAATCGGGCCGGGGACCAAGGCGGGTCTGTTCCTTGATCGTTCGCTGGACACTGTTGTTGCGATACTGGCTGTGCTCAAAGCTGGTGGAGCCTATGTACCGTGTGACCCTGTGTATCCCGCGGACCGAATCGCATACATGCTCAGCGATGCGGCAGTTCCGGTGGTCCTGACGGAACGCAAGCTGGCCGATCGTTTGCCGGCCCTGTCCGCTGTAACCCTTGTCCTCGATGACTTGCGATCCACGCTTGACACCGAGGATGACGGAAATCTCGATGCTCCATCCTCCCCGGACGACATTGCCTACGTGATCTACACTTCGGGTTCCACGGGTCGCCCCAAAGGCGTGCAGGTCACGCATCGCAATGTTGCACGACTGTTCACCGCCACTGACGATTGGTTCGCTTTCGGACCGCACGATGTCTGGACAATGTTTCACTCTTATGCATTCGACTTCTCCGTCTGGGAGATGTGGGGCGCGCTCTTGTATGGCGGCCGACTGGTGGTGGTCCCGTTCCTGTCCAGCCGTTCACCACAGGCCTTCCACAACCTGCTGCTCGTCGAAGGCGTGACGGTGCTGAACCAGACACCCTCCGCGTTCTATCAGTTGATGTCCGCGGACGAAGGTATAGCTCAGGACGAGTCGCTGAACCTGCGCCTCGTGATCTTCGGCGGTGAAGCGCTCGATCTCTCCGCACTCCGCCCCTGGTTCGACCGCCACGGCGATGAGCAGCCCCAACTCGTCAATATGTACGGCATCACCGAAACGACAGTGCATGTCACCTACCGTCCGCTGACCCGTGCTGATGCTTTAAGCCCGCTGGGCAGCTTGATCGGCGTACCGATTCCAGACCTGAAGATCTACTTGCTGGACCCATCCGGTCAACCGGTGCCGATCGGCGTTCCGGGTGAAATGTATGTAGGCGGCGCGGGTGTCGCTGCTGGATACCTCAATCAACCTGTATTGACCGACGCGCGCTTTCTTCCGGATCGCTTTCAGTCAGGGATGAATGCAAAGGTCTATCGAAGCGGCGACCTGGCGCGACGGCTTGAAAGCGGTGAGCTGGACTACCTCGGCCGCATCGATCACCAGGTCCAGCTTCGCGGCTTCCGAGTGGAACTGGGCGAGATCGAATCGGTGCTTGGTCAACACGATGCAGTCCGGAATGCGGTGGTACTTTGCCGCGAGGATCAGCAGGGGGACAAGCGACTGGTTGCATACATTGTTGCGAGTACCCAGTGGCCGACGCTGGTGGATGAACTGCGCAAGGCAGTTGCCGCGCGCCTGCCTTCCTATATGGCACCCTCTGCCTACGTCTTCCTCGATAAGCTGCCGCTCACGCCTCACGGTAAGACCGATCGCAAAGCACTGCCCGCTCCAACGTATATCTCCAAAGCAGAAACCGACTCCATACCCGACAGCACGCTTGCAAAGAACCTGGCCGCCATATGGGCGGAAGTATTGCATGTCGATCGCGTCGGCATAAACGACGACTTCTTCGAACTCGGCGGCCACAGCCTGATCGCGGCGACATTGATCACACGCGTTCAGGACCGTCTGGGCTTGCGCATACCGCTGCGCTTGTTCTTCGAATCGCCGACGATCGCCGCGCTGCTCCGGTCAGTCGATCTTACATCCATGTCGGACGCCGCGAAGAAGCCCAATCCCGCTCCGGCGGAGCACGCCGATTCACATGGACTACCCGCCTCGTCAGCTCAGAGCCGCCTGTGGTTTCTCGATCAGCTTGAAGAGGAACGTGCCGTTTACAACATCCCGATCTCGATCTGGATCGAAGGAGCAGTCCATCTGGATGCCCTTCAGTCGGCGATCAACGCAATCGTGCGGCGCCACGAGATCATTCGAACCAACCTGATCGAACGGGATGGCGTTCCGATCCAGATCGTTCGCGATGTAGGCCGGGTCACAATCGAGCAAGTCGATCTGAGCCGTGTTGACGCGACGCAACTCGAGCAAGAGACGCAGCGAGCAATCGACGATGAATCGCGGCAACCTTTCAACCTTGCCGAGGATGCAATGCTTCGGGCCAAGCTCATCCATCGGGGACACGATGAGCATGTGCTGGTCCTGACCATGCACCACATTGCCAGCGACGGCTGGTCAATCAACCTTTTGATGAGCGAACTCGCCAGTTTGTATCGAGCCCGCGTGGAAGGCACGGATGAAGCCCTGCCGGATTTGCCGATTCAATACGCCGACGCTACGAGGTGGCAACAGGCCAACCTGACGAAAGAAAAGCTTCAACCTCACGTTGACTATTGGAGGAGGCAACTGGCCGGCGTCCCTCCTCTGCTGGAGCTTCCCGGCGATCGTCCGCGACCTGTCATCAAATCTTACAAAGGACACATGATTCGGCTGAACGTCTCCAAGCTCATTACAGACGAGGCGCGCCGCCTGAGCCGGTCCAATCACGTGACCCTGTTCATGACGTTGCTGGCGGCGTTCAAGACGCTCATTCATCGATACACCGGCGAATCGGACATTGTCGTATCAACACCCACCGCCGGCCGCGACACCCTCGAATGGGAATCGCTGATTGGCTTTTTTGTAAACACGACTCCGCTGCGAACGGATGTATCCGGCAATCCCACCTTCCGAGAGCTGCTTCACCGGGTAAGAGACAGTGCCGTGGAAGGATACGGCCATCAGCGATTGACGTTTGACAAGCTGGTGGAGGAACTGAAACCGGCGCGGAGCCGAAGTCATGAGCCGTTTTCGCAGTTCATGCTGGTACTCAATCACGATGTGCATGAACTGGGATTGGCGGGGACCCGATGCCGGACCGAGTATGCACACACCGGCACAGCCAAGTTCGACCTGACCCTGTCGTTCATTGAGAAAGAAGAGGGATTGCAGGGGTATGTCGAATATGCGTCGGACTTGTTTGATAGAGATACGGTCGAACGCATGTGCGGTCATTTCCTGACCTTGCTGGACAGTATTGTCGCGGGCCCGGATCGCCCCGTCAGTGAGTTGCCGATGCTGACGGAATCTGAAGGTCGCCGGGTTATCGATGAGTGGAACGATACCGCCCGACCCTTCGATCTTGATACGCCGTTACATGTCTGGTTTGAACGACAGGTTGACAACGCGCCTGACGCAGTTGCAGTCGTGCTCGAGGACCAGCAGTGGACCTACATTCAGTTGAATGAACGAGCGAATCAGCTCGCCCGCCATTTGAGGGCCTTGCATTTCGATCGGGGTCAGTTGGCTGCGATCTGCATGGAGCGGTCGATTGAGATGGTCATCTCCCTGCTTGCGGTGCTGAAGGCTGGTGGTGCGTATGTTCCGATTGATCCGGCCTACCCGTCCACGCGCGTTGGATTCATGATCGAGGACAGCAATACCTCTATAGTCCTGACGCAGTCGAAGTGGATAGAGGCGATACCGGCACCACATAGGGCCGGAACTGGCGTCGTACAGGTCGATGCGGAGCGAGAGAAGATCGCGAGGAACTCTGCTACGAATCTTGATATCCCAACGTCGGGCGATGACCTGGCATACGTGATCTACACATCGGGGTCCACGGGCATGCCCAACGGGGCGATGATTCCGCATCGCGCTATTTGCAACCACATGCACTGGATGTGCGAAGCGTTCGACCTGAACTCCTCCGACTCGGTGTTGCAACACTCCCCGTTCGTATCCGATTCCTCGGTCTGGGAATTCTTCGCTCCTCTGATGGTTGGCGGGAAGCTGGTGCTCGCAGGGCCTGAGATGCAACAGGCCGGCTCGCAGATCATCGAGGCCGTTCGCCGATGCGGAATCACCACGCTGCAGGTCGTCCCCGCGCAGTTGCGCCTGATGCTTGCCGATCCGCAGTTGGCAGGCTGCGCCTCGTTGCGTCGCATCTGCTCCTGCGGAGAAGTCCTGCCCGCCAGAGTATGTAACGATCTTCTTTCGAAGCTGCGCGTCAACGTCTACAACCTGTACGGCGCGACCGAAACTTGTATCAGCACCACCTGGCATCCTTGTGAACACGTCCAGGAAAGCGACTCCGTCCCGATCGGACGGCCCATTGCGAATATGCGGGCCTATGTCCTGAACGCCGAACGCAGGCCCGTTCCCATCGGTGTGCCGGGAGAACTCTATGTAGGTGGAGCTGGTGTCGGTGTGGGCTATCTCAATCGTCCCGATCTCACGACGGCGCGATATATTCCCGATCCGTTCGCCGGCAACCAGTCCCGCAAACTCTACCGCACGGGTGACCTTTGTCGATTCCGCACCGATGGCTCGCTGGAATTCCTGGGACGAACAGACCGGCAAGTTAAGGTGCGCGGCTGCCGCATCGAGCCCGGCGAGGTTGAAGCAGCAATGGTGACCCATCCTGCCGTCAAGGAATGCGTCGTCACCCGCAAAGGCCACGGCGGCGAAGAGTACCTCGTCGCCTACGTGGTCAGCCCCGCGGGCTCTGATGTGCCCGCCTCGCAGTTTCATGAACATCTCGCCAGGCAGCTTCCAGCAGGCATGGTGCCGTCTGTCTTTCTGTCGATTCCACAACTTCCGCTGCTCCCCAGCGGCAAGGTGGACTACCGCGCCCTGCCCGATCCGAAGGGCGACCGAGATGTTTATAAGGACGAGAGCCTGGCTCCGCGGAATGTCGTGGAGGAGAAGCTCGTGGCGATCTGGAAGCAGTTGCTTCGCGTGGACCGCATTGGCGTGGATGACAATTTTTTTGAGCTGGGCGGCCACAGCCTGATTGCGGTCCGCATGGCGAACGAGATCGAAGACTGCTTTGGCCAATCCGTGCCGCTGGCTGCTCTGTTTGAAACACCCACCATCGCGGCGTTGGCTCGGCTGTTGCACAATGAGGCTGATACATCCGACCTTCGCAACTCCCTGGTAACGCTGCGGCCCGGAGGCTCGCGAGTGCCTGTCTTCTTCGTACACGGGATCGGTGGCGAGGTGATGTGCTTCCGCGAACTGGTGAAAGCCCTGGGTGATGATCAACCTGTTTATGGTCTGCAAGCCAGGGGCATCCACCGCGATGATCTGCCGCACCGGACGATTAAAGAGATGGCGACTCACTATGTGGAACGGATCCGCGATGTATTACCTGACGGTCCGTTTATGCTGGCCGGCTATTCTTCGGGTGGAACCATCGCTTTTGAAATGGCGCAGCAACTGACCGCAAGCGGCGTTCGTGTGCCGTGGCTTGCAATTCTCGATACGCAGACATCAGACCTGGACTCAGCTGTACCGCGCTCGACATTGAAGAGGTATTACGACACGCTGCTGAACCTTCCCCGGTGGCTTGGCCACGACCTGAAGCGTTCATCACCCAGGCAGTTGCTGCGAAAGGTCCTCAGCCTGGCGAAGCGGCGAACGGTCCGTCAGGTGACGGGTTCGGTGAACGGGGAAAGCGATGTTCATTTCCGCGGAACCATCGATGATGAGCCGCCATACGGATCACCGAACAGAATGCAGCAACCATCCGACGCGGAACCCGTGATCGACGTCGAGCGAGCGTTCGGCATCGCGGCTGACAAGATGGAACCGGCGCGATTGCGCCTGATCAACACCCACTTCCGGGCCCTGCTCGCCTATGCACCGCGGACCTATTCCGGATCGATCGTTCTCTTTCGTGCGAAGGTCCGGCCCTTGTTCGGCCGCCGCGATGCGAAACTGGGGTGGGACCGGGTTGCCGCCGGCGGCGTAAAGGTGAAGGTCATACCCGGGAACCACGATACGCTCTTGCGAAATCCGAATGTTCTGGATCTGGCAGACGCGATGCGGCAGAGTCTTGACGACGCTCTGCGAACTCCATGATGATCGTGCGGTCAGCCGACCTCACACTCTGCCCGGTTCGCCGCCCTGACCGTGTGCCGACGCCGTCTGTTCAGTCGCGGCCTTTGCGGCCGCCCGCGCGCTCTGATGGCGGACGATCCGGCCCTGGACGAGATAAATCACGTCCTTGGCGATGTTGACCGCGTGATCGGCGAGGCGCTCCACCTGCCGGGCCATGGTCAAGACGCGGATCAGCGACGCGGCCCGGGTCGGGTCGGCGATCAGACGTTTCTCGATCTTCTCGTAGATCTGACGGTGAAGTTCATCGACCTTGTCATCGGCGCGGCGGACCGCCTGGGCCAGCGAAGCGTCGACGTTGACCAGGGCATCCAGGCTCTGCTTGAGCATCGTTCGCGCGTCAGTCGCCATGATGTCGATGCCGAAGGATTCCACGTGTACCGAGTCGTCGTGCGCCAGCGCCAGGAACTCCTCCGCCACGTCAGAGGCCAGATCGCCGATCCGTTCGAGATCGCGATTGATCTTGAGCACGGCCACGACAAAGCGCAGGTCATGCGCCACCGGCTGATGAAGTGCGAGCGTGGCAAGGCACTCCTCTTCGACTTCGATTTCATTCAGGTCGATGTGCCGATCACCTTCGATGACGGACCGCGCGAGATTCGCATCGCGCGTGGAGATGGCGCGGATCACATTGTTCAGAGCTTCCTCGACCATCGTGCCGACATTCAGGAGCAGCTTCTGGAGTTTGTCGATCTGGTAGTGCAGGTGAACGGACATAGTGGTATCTCAATACTTGGGGACTTGAAGGAATGCGGAAAAACCGCCAGTGGATTCTACGACGACGTTGTTAAGGTTCCATGAATGATCACCTGCTTGTCGACGGTGAAAGTCAGACTGTCGGCGCGGTGTTCATCGCTGCGCGCTCGCCGTCGTGGGGCAGGTGAATTCGAAAGACGCTTCCCTTGCCGACGATGCTGCTGACGCTGACGCGCCCGCCGTGCGCCGCGGCGATGTGCTTGACAATGGACAGCCCCAGTCCGGTGCCGCCGAGCGATCGGCTGCGGGCGCGGTCGGTGCGGTAGAACCGTTCGAAGATCCGCGGCAAGTGCCTGGCCTCGATGCCAGGGCCTTCGTCGCTGACCAGGACCATCAGTTCGCCGCCTTCGCGCTCAACTGCCACGTGAACCCGCGTGCCTGGTTCGCTGTATTTGACGGCATTATCCAGCAGGTTCACCAGCGCCTGCTCGAGCAGGGGCGCATCGATGCGGGCGATCGCGTCGGGCGAAACGTCAATCGAGATTTCGATTCGCTTGTCGTAAGCCTGCGAACGACAGGTTTCCACGGCCTCGCATACGACGCCTCGAATCGGGCGGGGCGACAGGGCAATCTGTCCTGCCTGCTCTTCCTGCTCGATCCGCGCGAGCATGAGCAGGTCTTCCACGATCGCGCCGAGGCGATCGCTCTGGCGGGCGATGATCGGCAGGAACTTGGGTGCCGCGTCGGCGAAGGCATCAGAGTCCTGCATCAGCGTTTCCACCGCCGCCTTGATCGCGGTGATGGGCGTCTTCAACTCGTGTGAGACATTGGCGACGAACTGCTGGCGGATCGTCTCAAGCTGTTGCAGGCGCGTCACGTCATGCAGCACGATGACCAGGCCGGCCCGTTCGCCCCGGTCATCGCGCAGTTGGGCCGCGTGTGCGTTCAGGGATCGAACTCCGCCTGACACGGCGACGGACAGATCACCCTCGACTGATTCATCAGCGGCCTGGGCGCGGGCGATGAAGCGGTGAAGGTCCGCGTTGCGGATGGTTTCGATCGTGCGGCGCTCCCGTGCCGGCGCGCCGTCGACATCCAGCAGGCGGGCGGCTGCGCCGTTCATGGTGATGACCCGGCCCTGGGCGTCGAAGGCGATGACGCCTTCGATCATGCTGGCGAGAATGGCCTGCCGTTCCGTGGCCTGGTGCGTGATGGTGCGCAGCTTGTCATCGAGTTGCAGGGCCATGCGATTGAGTGTCTCCGCCAGGAGTGCGACCTCGCGCGACGAGGGCACGGGCAGGGGTTGGCTCAGGTTGCCGCCGGCGAATCGAGCGGCACCGGTTTCCAGAGCCCGCAGAGGCTGGGCAATTTGACGGTTGAAGATGAGCAAGGTCAGCAGCGCCGCCGCGCCCGCCATAATCAGGCCGCCCAGCGCGATGCGGCGATACACGCTCCAGAGCGTGTCGCTCACGTGTGAAAGGGCCACGCCGCAGCGCACCACGGCGATGATGCTGCCGTCCTCGCGTCGCAGCGACCGGGCGACGTTCATCATGTCCATGCCGACGGTGTGGCTGAAACGCACGGAACTACCGACACGGCCGGCGAGCGCTTCGACCACTTCAGGACGCGTCGCGTGGTTGTCCATCACCGCGGGATTCTCCTGCGAATCGCCCAGGACTTTTCCGGAAGCAGCGATGACGGTGACCCGCGCGGCCGAGATCCTGCCCAGTTCAGTCGCGAGCTTCTGAATCGCATCGCCATTGCCGGCGTCGTCGCCGTTGTCCGCGAGGATCAACGGTGCGATCTGGCGGGCCATGAGTTCCGCCTGGGATCGCAATTCGTCACGGGTACGGGCATGGTAGAACTGGCGCACCTCATCGCCGGCCCACCAGGCGACGGTTGCGGTGCTAAGGCCGATGATCAGCAGGTAAGCCGGGGCGAATTTCCAGATGAGTCGGCGGCGAGGCATGGTGGTTTCATTCCGCTGCGGATCGCGCCGCGCTCTGGTTCAAATTGGTTCGAGCCGATAGCCCACGCCGCGCACGGTCTGGATATAGGCACCGGCCTCGCCCAGTTTACGTCGGAGCGAAACGATGTGAACATCCACCGAGCGATCGGTCACCGCCGCCAGATCGCCTTGGGCCTCGCGTACGATCTGTCCGCGCGTGAACACCCGGCCGGGCCGCCGCGCGAGCAGATGGACGATCTGAAACTCCGTTCGCGTAAGGGCCGTGACCGTGGGTTTGCCCGCGACGAGCACTTCATGGCGCTCCGGGTTCACCGACAGGTCGCCTACCTTGATGACATCGCCTTGGTGCGGCGCCGCTTCGCCCGAGTGTCGCCGCAGCACCGCTTTCAAACGTGCCGCCAGCACGCGCGGGCTGAAAGGCTTGGTGACGTAGTCGTCGGCGCCCAGTTCCAGGCCCGACACGATATCCGCCTCTTCGCCGCGGGCCGTGAGCATGACGATGGCGATGCCGGCCGTCTGCGGGTCCGACTTCAATCGTTTGCACACTTCCAATCCGTCGATCCCGGGGAGCATCAGATCGAGGATGACAAGGTCGGGCTGCTCCTGGCGAACGGACTTGATCGCCTCCTCACCGCTGCCCGCGCACTGGACGTTGAATCCGCTTCGCTCCAGGTTGTACTGAAGCAGATCCGCCAGATCCTGTTCATCTTCCACGACCAGAAGATTCGCACGACCGGTTGGGGCGGTCTCTTTGCGCTTGGCTTTCATGGGGATCGTCTCACGTGTGAGGAATGTACTCATTGAATCTCGCTTAACTGTAATCAATGTAAGTAGGGCAACGCATTTACCCTACGACGGCTGTGTGAACGATGCGTGGGCGCTGTGTGAGGATTCAGTTAGTTCTCCCGGCCTGGGACCTTCTCCACCCACGATATCAAGGGCATTTCGCGTCTTAGCGCATCTCTAACACAACGCCAACCGCCTTGTGATAAACCCGATCTACTCTGACTCCTGTAGATCAGGAATCGATCACAGGAACCACTTTTCAAGGAGTCTCAGTATGTCACGAAACGTTTCTTTCCTCTTCCAGGCGGCGGTGTTGATCGCCACAACTTCCCTTGCGATCGGGCAGGATTCATCGCTGCCCAGCTACAAGAAGACCACGGCCGTATCGGGCGCAATCAAGAGCGTGGGCTCTGACACGATGAACAACCTGATGACGCTTTGGGCTGAGGGCTTTCTAGGGATGTATCCCAATGTGCAGATCGAGATCGAGGGCAAGGGTTCATCGACCGCGCCGCCCGCGCTGGAGGCGGGTACGTCGCAGTTCGGCCCGATGAGCCGGGAGATGAAAGGCAAGGAGATTGACGCCTTCGAGAAGAAGTACGGCTACAAGCCGACGGGCTTGGCGACGAGTCTGGACGTGCTGGCGGTTTACGTTCATAAGGACAACCCGATCGCCCAGAAGGGGCTGACGCTTCAGCAGGTGGATGCGATCTTCTCCAAGACGCGCCGCGGCGGCTTTGCGACGGACATCAAGACCTGGGGCGATGTGGGCCTGACCGGCGAGTGGGCGTCCAAGCCGATCAGCCTGTACGGCCGCAACAGTGCTTCAGGTACCTACGGCTTCTATAAGGATGTCGCGCTGTTCGGCGGGGACTTCAAAGACCAGGTCAAGGAGCAGCCCGGTTCTTCCTCGGTGGTACAAGGCGTGGCGAGCGACAAGTATGCCATCGGGTACAGCGGCATCGGCTACATCACGGCAGATGTGAAAGCGGTGCCCCTGGCCGCCGACAAGGACGCGAAGTTCTTCCCCGCCGAAGGCCGCTACGCCTACTCAGGCGAGTATCCCCTGGCGCGGCCGCTGCTCGTGTACGTGAACTACCGCCCCGGCAGCGCGATGGACCCGCTGCGCCGCGAGTTCATCCGCTACATGTTCAGCAAGGAAGGCCAGAGCGACGTGGTGAAGGACGGCTACTTCCCCATCCCCGCCGAGCTGGCGGTGGAAGAGCTGGCGAAAGTCGGCATCAAGTAAATCCCTCGCAGGCGGCGGCTTACCGGCTGCCGCCTGATTTCCCTTTGAGTCAGCGGTTCTGTTACCCAGGAGCGTTTTGGTGCCTCTCAAAAAAAGGACGTTTACGGGCATTCGCCGCGAGCGTAAGACCCGAACCGCCGTGAAAGTCGTCGATGCTCTGTCGCGGATGTTCATCACCGCCGCGGGGATGGGGACGATCCTGGCGGTCTCGTTGGTGTGCTTGTTCCTCGTGTGGGTGGTGCTGCCGCTGTTTCAGGGCGGCGAAGTGGAACGCGCCGGGCAGGTGGCCTCGGCGGGATTGTCAGAACAGGCGCACCCGCTGCACATCGAAGTGGATGACTACAAGACCCTGGCCTGGGCGGTTTATGCCGACGGCGGCGTGAAAGTGTTTCGCCTGGACACGGGTGAAGTGGTTGAAGAGCGGCAACTGTTTCCTGATCGACGGCCTACGTGCTGGTCCTTCAGCCTGCGCGATGGCGATGTGGCGTTCGGATTCGAGGACGCGCGGGTTCAGTTCGGATCGCTGCAATTCAAGACCAGCTACATCGACCTCAAGGACATCGAGCCGCGTCTGCGCACGCTGCCGATCGGTGGCCGAGCCCGGCTGGGCAAGGGCGTGGTGGAGGTCACGCCGGTGGGCCAGTTCCGGCTTCAGGAATTGGTGGTCGATCTGAAAGAGCCGGTGGACCTGAAATCGAAATCGCCGGTTCGGCTGCTCGATCTGACCATGCTCAAGACGGGGCCGCTGTTTGCGACGGTGACGGAGGACGGAGTGTTCCGCATGAACAGCGTGCGCGAGATCCGCAACATGATCACGCGCAAGACGACGTACGTGCCCTCAGGCGGTCAGACGCAGATCGAGGCGATCAAATCGCGCGGGCTGCCGGCACACCTGGTGGTCGAGGGCCGGGGCGATTCGACCTGCCTGATCTGGAAGGACGGCACGACGGTTCGGCTGGACACGCGCGACAAGAACGCTCCAGTGGTGGTGGAGGAAGTGGACCTGACTCCCGATGACGATGCGCCGATCACAGCCCTGACGACGCTGATCGGAAAAATGACGATCGTGGTGGGCGACGCGAAAGGACGCGTCTCGACATGGTTCCGAGTGAAGCCTGTGGCGGCGGCGACGACGCCGGGGGGCGAACTGATCACCCGCGCCGACACACTGCACCCGCCCGTGGCAGCGCGGCTGAGAGCGGCGACGAAGGAAGAACTGCCCGGCGCGATGGCGGAGGAACCGGATGCCTGGCGCGTGCTGGCGTCGGCTGACGGGTCATTGCTGGTGCGACAACATGTGCTGCCGACCTCGCGTCCGGGTTCGCCGGTGACGGCCATGTCCGCCTCCAAGCGCAACCGGATGCTGGCGGTGGGTTTCGAGGACGGTTACTTCGACCTGTTGTATGTGACGAGCCTGCGCCTGTTGTCGTCGCGCGAAGCGGTGGATGGCGGCGGCGCGGTGAGGAACGTGGTGATGACCCCCAAGAACGACGGGGTACTCACGGGCGGACAGGAGAAGGTCGCGCTGTGGCGGGTGACGATCCCGCATCCGGAGGCGACCTTCGAGTCGATTTTCACGCCGGTCTGGTACGAAGGCGCGCTCAAGCCCGAACACGTCTGGCAGTCCACCGCCGGTGACGATGCCTTCGAGCCCAAGTACGGGCTTTATCCACTGGTCTTCGGCACGCTCAAGGCAACGGTGTATTCGATGTTGTTTGCCGTGCCGCTGGCGCTCTTGGCGGCGATCTACACCAGCGAGTTCCTCAACCCCCGCGCCAAGGCGAAGATCAAGCCGGTGGTCGAGATCATGGCCAGCCTGCCTTCCGTGGTGCTGGGGTTTCTGGCGGCGATCGTGTTCGCGCCGTTCGTGGAGGACATCGTCACGATCGTGCTGATGATCTTCGTGATGGTCCCGCTGACGGTGGTGCTGTCGGCGTTTCTGTGGCAGTTGATTCCGCCGACGGCGGCGCGACGGCTGGGGCGGGCCCGGTTCCTGTTCATTCTGGCGACGATCCCCGTGGGGCTGCTGGCGGCCATCGGCCTGGGCGACGCCGTGCAGCACATCTGGTTCGCCGACGATGTGCGCGGCTGGCTGGCGTGGAAGCCTGACGCGGTGAACCCGGGCGCAGCCTCACCGTTCAGCTCACCAGTGGGCGGCTGGCTGATCCTGATGCTCCCGCCGGCGATCCTGCTGGCGACCATGCTGGTCACGGCCTACATCAATCCGCGCGTCAACCGCCGGTTCATGAGCGCCCCGCGGGCCACGCTGGCGCTGGTCTACCTGGCCAAGTTCCTTATCGCCGCCGCCGTCACCGCGCTGCTGGCCTGGCTGCTGGCGCAGGGGCTCAGCGGGCTGGGGCTGGATCCGCGCGGCGGGATCATGGACACCTACATCCAGCGCAACGCGCTGATCGTCGGCTTCGTCATGGGCTTCGCCGTGATCCCGATCATTTACACCATCTGCGAGGACGCCTTGTCCGCCGTGCCTGAGCACCTGCGAGCCGCATCGCTGGGCGCGGGGGCCACGCAGTGGCAGACCGCCATTCGCATCATCATCCCCACGGCCATGAGCGGGATTTTCTCCGCCTGCATGATCGGCCTGGGCCGCGCCGTCGGCGAGACCATGATCGTGCTGATGGCGGCGGGCAACACGCCCATCATGGACTGGAACATGTTCAGCGGGTTCCGCACACTCTCGGCCAACATTGCCGTCGAGTTGCCCGAGTCCGTCAAGGACGGCACCAACTACCGCATGCTGTTTCTCGCGGCGCTGACGTTGTTCGCCATGACCTTCGCGGTGAACACGGTGGCGGAGGTGATTCGCATGCGCTTCCGCCGGAGGGCATTTCAGTTATGAGCAGGCTGACCGACCAACGCGACGCCGCGCCCGCGCCGCCCCCCGTCCTGGTGCCGGCGCTGGCTGCGCGCCGCCGCCGCCGCAGCTCATCGCTCGCGGCGCACGGCGAGCCGTGGGTCTGGCTCTCCGGTGGGGCCCTGGCGGTCTGCGTGATCATGATCATCGGGCTGCTGCTGCTGATCGTCGTCAACGGCATGTCCACGTTCTGGCCCGATCCGATTGTGCGCATCCAGTTGGTCGACGGCCGCACCGTCATGGGCGAAGTGTTCCGCGATGAATGGTACAAACCGGGCGACGCGGCCTACACCTCCCTCACGCCCGAGCAGGCCCAGGTCGCCCGCCAGAGCGTAAAGGAGAACGAGGGACAGGCCCACCGCCGGCTGATCCGCACCGCCAACTTTGACCTGACCGAAACCCACTTCACCTGGGTTTCCGACTTCGAGATCGCCCCCGATGGCGAGAGCCAACCGCAATGGGCGATCATCATGGAGCGCCTCGCGTGGGGCCGGTTCTACGGATTCCCCAAGTCGTTCGAGATCGACGGCAAGGTCATGGCCGAAGGCGAAGCGGCGACATGGGCGATGTTCCAGAAATATCACGGCGAGGCACGCTCGCTGTTCGCCCAACGCCGGGCCCTGGAGCAGAGCGACATCGGGGAAGTGAACCGGGTGCTGGAAGGGGCTCGACTGCGGCTGCGCGAAGTCCAGATGGAACAGTCGCCGCCGCCGGCCTGGGTGGCGGGCTGGCGGGCGCTGAATGAAATCCGCACGACCGGTTCGCCCGACGACCCGCAAAACGCCGAGGCCATCAAGACCGCGCAGGAATCGCTGGCGGTGGTCGAACGCGACGTTGGCAAGCCCAACGACATTTTCCTTCAGGCCGTGAAGGATTACGAAGCCGCGCAGTCGGTCGGCCTGGAGGCACATAGGCAAGTGACCGCCCGGATCGCCGCCCTGAATAAGGAAATGGCGCGATACCAGATTCGCCTGGAGACGATCGATGGCCAGGTCAAGCTGTTGGCGGCGGCGGATGTGGTCCGCGCCTACCCCGCCAACCAACTGGGCACCGGCGACCGCCTCGGCGTGTTCGCCTCCCGCTGGTGGGAGTTCCTCGCCGCGGATCCGCGCGAGGCCAACAGCGAAGGCGGTGTCTTTCCCGCCATCTTCGGCACCGTCGCCATGACACTGATCATGTCCCTGCTCGTCGTCCCCTTCGGCGTGCTGGCGGCGCTCTACCTGCGCGAGTTCGCCAAAGGCGGGCTCATCGTCAGCGCCGTGCGCATCGCCATCAATAACCTCGCGGGGGTGCCTTCGATCGTCTTCGGCGTGTTCGGGCTGGGATTCTTCTGTTACGGCGTAGGCGCGTTCATCGACGGCGGGCCCGCGCAGGTTGCCATCACGCCCTGGCCGCCCATCAGCTGGTTCATCGTCATGGCTGTGCTCGCCGCCGTCGCCGTCGGCGCGTTCTTCCTCAGCATGACCACCTTCCGACCCGCCCTGCCCGGACAATCCAACCTGCGACGCGTCTGGCTGGGCCGACTGGCCGTCTGCCTTTGGCTGGGCGTCACGGTCGGCATTGTCATGCTGATCGTCAAGACCCCGCTCTTCGAGGGCTTCCACCGCGCGAAGCTGCCCAGCCCCACCTTCGGCACCGGCGGACTGATGTGGGCCTCCATGACCCTGGCGCTGCTAACCCTGCCTGTCGTCATCGTTGCCACCGAAGAGGCGCTCGCCGCCGTGCCCGGATCCATGCGCGAAGGCTCCTACGCCTGCGGTGCCAGCAAGTGGCAGACCATCAAACGCATCGTCCTGCCTCGCGCCATGCCCGGCATCATGACCGGGGCGATCCTTTCCATGGCCCGCGGCGCGGGCGAGGTCGCCCCGCTCATGCTCGTCGGTGCCGTCAAGCTCGCGCCCGAGTTGCCCATCGACAGCATCTATCCCTTCGTACACGCCGAGCGCAGCTTCATGCACCTGGGCTTTCACATTTACGACCTGGGCTTCCAGAGCCAGAACTCCGAAGCCGCCAAGCCCATGGTCTTCACCACCACCCTGCTCCTGATCATGATCATCGTGACGCTGAACGTCGCCGCCATCGCCCTGCGAGCACGCCTGCGCCGCAAGTTCGTCAGCGGGCAGTTCTGATCAGCCCGGCCTTGACCCGATGAAAGGTGTACCCATGAGCACGATGCAGATGACCGCACCCCACGCGACGGCCGCCGCCGCCGAGGACAACGGCCGACTCAGCGCGATCAGTCGCGGCGAACCCGTCCGCGCCGAAACACACGACGCCCTCGCCGGCGAGAAGCACGTCCTGAACATCGAAAACTTCAACCTCTGGTACGGCAAGAGCCAGGCCCTCCACAACGTCAACATGAACGTGCCCGAAGGCAAGGTCACCGCCCTCATCGGCCCGTCCGGCTGCGGCAAGTCCACGCTCATCCGCAGCGTCAACCGCCTTAACGACCTCATCGACATCGTCCGCATCGAGGGCGACATGAAACTCAACGGCGACTCCATCTACGGCAGCCACGTGGATGTCATCGAACTGCGCAAACGCATGGGCATGGTCTTCCAGAAATCCAACCCCTTCCCCATGAGCATCTTCGAGAACGTCATCTACCCGCTGCGCATCGACGGCGTGCGCGACAAGAACGTCCTGAGCGAAGTCTGCGAACGCAGCCTGCGCGGCGCGGCTTTGTGGAATGAAGTGAAAGACCGGCTCCACGAAAGCGCGCTGGGCTTGTCCGGCGGCCAGCAGCAGCGATTGTGCATCGCCCGCGCTATCGCCGCCGAGCCGGAGGTGCTGCTCATGGACGAACCCTGCTCCGCCCTCGATCCGATCGCGACGGGCAAGATCGAAGACCTGATTCGCGAGCTTTCGGGCGACTACACCATTCTCATTGTGACCCACAACATGCAGCAGGCCGCCCGCGCCAGTGACTTCTGCGCGTTCATGTATCTGGGATGGCTTGTCGAGTACGGCCCGACGCGCGACATCTTCGAGAACCCGCACCTGAAGGACACGCAGGACTACATCACCGGCCGGTTCGGGTGATGAGGGGCTGCCGCGCGGGGATGATGCTGCAAAGTTCACCACGCCAGGTCATGTGAATCCAGGTCGGCCTTCAGTCGCTCAAGGTCAAGCACTTTGAAGAAGGCCTTCCCATCGCTGACCAGCAGCCACTGGTCGTTGCGCTCGAAGCTGAGAATCGCTCGATCCGCCTGGCTGACCGGAAAGCGGAAAACCTCCTGCCCCGAAGGCACGGCAAACAGCACGACGCCGCCGCGGCGATACACAACTGCCAGCCACTTACCGTCGGAGGAGAACGCGGTCCCTGTCACCGGATCGCGCCCGCCCAGATCGAAGACCGCGTCGGGCTGATCCAAGGCAAAAATCTGAATGCCCGCGCGGAATTCGCTCTCGCCTTCCCCGGTGCCCATCCATGTACCAGCCAGGTAGCTCATCGCGATCCAGCGGCCGTCCTCACTGACCGACGCCGCGGCGATGGGTACCAGGCCCGGCTGAATCACGAAGCGTTTCGTCTGGCCGGCCTTGCCCAGATCAGTCATGACCCAGGTCGCCGCGGACTTGCCCGCGCCGACCCCTTCAGTCTTGAACTGATAACGGGCGGTCTGCGGGATGCCCTTAAAGAGGGTCTGGCGTGGATCAAAGGGCATCGAACCCAGCAGCTTGTTCGCGGTCACATCCCAGACCATTGCCTTGCCTTCACTCAAATGAAACAGGCAGAAGTGGCCCTCTTCGTTGAAGCCCATCGTCCCCTGCTCGATCAGTTCCTGGGGCCCGGCCAGTTCCGGGGGTGCCTCACTGGTGTCCGTCAGCTTCCGGCCGGTGTCGAGGTCAAACACCGTGACCAGTGGCAGCTGACCGATGTAAACGACCGCAAGTTGCCGGCTGTCAGGCGAGAAGCACAGGTAGCCGCCGCGATCGAAGATTCTGGCGAGCGTGCCCGTGTTCAGGTCGATCAGCCTGGACTCAGGATTGACGCGATGACTGATCGCCAGCCAGCGCCCGTCGGGGCTGACGCGATGCAGGTGCAGGTCGTCGTTCTCATCGAGGGTGGCGGGAAGGTCGCGCACCGGCGGAGGCGGTGCCAGCTCCCAGCGCTTGATGCCGCCTTCGATCCCGGCCGTGATGAAGTGCTTGCCGTCGGGCGACCAGCGCAGGGCCGCGACCATCTCCTGGGCATTATGCAGCCGCCAGATTTCCCGACCGGTCATCGAATCATGAATCGTGACATCGCCGAAGAAACTGCCCATGCCCAGTTGCCTGCCATCGGGGCTGAAGGACATGAGGAGCGTCGCCAGCGGGAACCACTCGAACCCGCCGCCGCGGAACCGCTCCTTCTTTTCGAGGAGATCCCACACCACGACAAACGACTTGCCATTGACGCCCGCGGGGCACTGAATGGCGACGAAGCGATCAGTCGGATCGATGATCATGCCGCCGCCGCCCTGGGACACGACGGTTGCGTAAGGCCCAGACGAGGTGGACTGGGGAATCGGAATGTCCACCGGAGCGCCGCCCGCCGTGTCGAACACGCGCACGCGGCGATCATCCAGCCTGGCGAGAATCTTCGCGCCGCTGCGGCCGGCGGCGATGATCATGGGCGACTTGATCGCGCCGAGCTCGATCGTGCGTCCGGGGTCGAGCTTGCCATCGGCAAGATTCCAGAACAGAATCCTTCCCGTGGCATTCACCTCCTTGTTGTCGCCGGGCGTTTTCGCGGTGACCGCTTCGACGCCGGCCAGGGTTTTACCATCGGCCATGAAGATGAAGGAGTGGAAACTCCGCTGGGGGTCAAGGGCCGGCGTCTGCACCGCCGACTCCAGCGGGCGAACGATGCTGCCGTCGTTCAGGGAGCGGAGCACGTGCTGATCCATCTCCTGCCCGACGAACCAGCGACCCAGGGGATCCAGGTCCACGGTAACCGCCATGAACGGCGAACCGGTCGGCAGGTCGAACCGCCCGGTCTGGCGGCCGAGTACCGTGTCAAAAACCCGCAGCCCGCCGCGCAGCTTGCTCAGGTCCGGACCTCCCGGACTCTGACTCGTCTGAATCATCAACAGGTTCATATTGTTCCACACGCACGTGGCATAACGACCATCATCGGAGATCATCGGCGGCAGGCCCAGGCTCGTGTCCAGCCGGTTCACTTGCCGGGCATCGGGCGTCAGGAGCGCTCTGATCGTTTCATTGCGCAGTTCGACGACCGAAGGCAGGTTCGCGACGCGATCGGTCACCGGCACATCCGCGCTGTAGGTGACAGTCCCGCTGCGAACGGTGACCCTTCGATTGATCTCGCGGGTGCGCAGCCGATTGGCCTCGGCAAGCAGGTCCAGGGCCTTCCAGCGCCGGCCGGACTGCGTGGACAGAAGCATCGCGCGGGCCTGATCGTACAGGCCGCGCGCCAAGGCATCCTGGGCCTGATCGCGCTGCGACTCGGCATCGAGACGGGCGACCATTTCGCCTTGGAGTGCGGCCGTGGTATGTGCCTTCTCGGTCACCAGCCTGACGTAGTAAACGCAACTGAGAGTAATGATGATGGAAGCGGCGACGCTATACGCAACGGCGAGCTTCGGATTGCGGCGCGACCAGCGCGTCAGTCTGCCCGCCACGCCCACGCGCCGGGCTTCGATCGGTTCATGATTCAGCCAGCGGCTCAGTTCCCGCGCCAGTTCATCCGCCGAGCCGTAACGGCGCGTCGGGTCTTTCTCCAGGCATTTGAGGCAGATCGTTTCCAGATCGGCCGGCACCTGTCCGCTGAGCGAGCGCGGCGAAGCAGGCTCTTCATCGATCAACTTGCGCATCGTGTCCAACGGCGTCGCGCCGCGGAACGGGGGTTGCCCGGTGAGCAGCACATACAGAATCGCACCCAGACTGTAGACGTCGGCCGCGGTCGTCAAATTCTTCTCGCCCCGCGCCTGCTCGGGCGGCATGTAGGCGGGGGTGCCCAGCACACCGCCGGGATGCGTGATGGTCAAGCCCGCATCCGCATCCACGCGCTTGGCCAGGCCGAAGTCCGTGACGTGCGGCTCATCATTCCCATCCAGCAGCACGTTGGCGGGTTTCAGGTCGCGGTGCAGGATGCCGCGCTGGTGCGCGAAGTGAACCGCTTTGGCGACTTTCATCATCAGCGTCGCGCTCGCGCGCAGGTCGCCTTTCAATCGCGGCAGATGCTCCGAGAGCGGGCCGCCTTCGATCAGTTTCATCGTGAAGTAATGCCGGCCCTTGTACTGGCCTACTTCATGGATCGGCACGATGTGCGGATGATCCAGATTCGCCGCGGCCTCGGCCTCCTGCTGAAATCGCTTCACTTCCGCTTCGCCCGCCAGTTGACCGGCGAGAATCATCTTCAGCGCGACCGTGCGGTTCAGGCTGATCTGCTTCGCTTCGTAGACCACGCCCATACCGCCGCGGGCGATTTCCTGGAGCAGTTCGTAGTCGCCGAAGTAGCGGACGAATTCGCCGGGCATCGGATCGGGAGCGTCGTGCAGGATGCCATCAGTGGTCTCGGCATCAGGATCAGCGGGCGGCTTGCCGGTGAGGGAGATCACCTGCGCGCGGGCGGCACCGGGTGGTTGCGATTGTTGCGGCGCCAACGGCTCAGCGGCTCGCGCGAACTGGGCGTGATCTGAAAAAAAGGCGCGCAGCTCGTCGGCATGCTCGGGATGCGCCTCGATCAGCTTCGCGCGGTCCGGCACCTCGCCGCGCTCGATCGCCTCGAAGTAGTCGGCGATGATCGCGTCGATGGATTCGTCGCCTGACGAGGATTCAAGAGATTCCTGCGACATGGATCACTCCAACTGTTTCAGGGCCGCCTCTTCACCGCTCAGTGTGGCATATCTCTGTTGCCATTGCTCAGCGCTCAGGTCGCGCACCAAACCGGTTTCGTCAATGGTTCGCCCGGTCGCGACTTCGGCCCAGAGCTTGAGAATCTGCGGGTCGCCCGCGGCCGGAGCGATGTTTCGAATGCTGATCCGGGTCATGGCATCCGGCCCACCGCTGGTGGTGACGGCCAGCATCGTGGCGCTGCTGTTGAACCGAGCGGCGAAGTTCCGCGCATTAACCGCGATGGGCGAGCCGATCATCCGACCTGTCTTCAGATGTCGCAGGTGGTAAATGGATTCGACATCGTTCGCGATCACAGCGAGTTGGCCATCGTCGCTGATGTCGCGCGGCTGCCCCTTTTCAATCGGCGGGCCGGCCCAACTGCGTGTCTGAAAGTCCCAATATCGGTAACCGCGATCGACCCAGTCCGCGAGGAAGACGCGATGGCCGTTGCGGTTGAAGTGCGGCGAGAGTGCGATGTAGTTCGGCGTGCTCAAGGTGGGCAGTTCGGTGAGACGGAATTCTGTCTCTCCGAACGACCACTCGATCAGTTGCTCCTTCGGATTGCTGGTCCATGCAATGATCCTCTTGCCCTCATCGAGGACCGACAAGTAGCTGACGCCCTTGATGTCCGGAAATCCCTCCAGCGGCCGTCCGGTGGCCGTGTCCCACGCGGCTGTGTGATGATGATCGCTGGTGATCAGGTACCTGCCTGCGGGATCGAAAGCGATGTTGCCAAAAGGCATTGCCTTACCAAGCGGTTCGCCGACCTGCGTGCCTGATTTCGCATCCCAGAGCCGCGCGATAGAGTCCGAACCGACGCTCACGATCCGATCGCCCTTGGGGCCGCAAAGCAACGACTGGATCCGACCTTTCTGGGGAATCGGCGGAGCCACGGCCAGTCCCGTCTTAAGGTCAAACTGCTCGATGGAATGGTCCACGCTTGCGATGGCCACGATGGCCTTTGACGGATGCATGGCGAAGGCGGTGGTCTCGCGGCGCGTGAAGGTGCGGATGACCGCATCCTCCGGCCGCAACTTCCAACGACGAAGGAGCGACACGAGCGGGCCGGCAGCCGTGGTCACGCCGGTCTGAATGACAAGCTCATCGCCTTCGGGTGACAGCGCCATCGCCCGTCCTGCGGGTAGGTCTTCGCCGATCTGGCGAATGGTCGCCGTGTCCCACAGTCGCACCCGCCCGTAGTAGTCCATGGTCAGGAAACATTGGGAGTCGGGCGTGAAGAGAACCGGCATATCGGTTTTCAAGGTTTTCATGACGGTTGACGCTTCGCCAGCGACACCGTTGGTCAACTCCCACCGCACGACGTGGCCGTGAACATTCGTCGTGATCAACCAGCGTCCGTCAGGGCTGAACGCCAACTGTTTCAGTCGCTTTGGTTCATCCAGCGTTGTCGCGGTGGGAGTTTCCTGACCGATGCGCCAAAGCGCAGTAGTGCCCAGGTAATGGCCAGGTCCCGTGGCAGCACTGACCAGGAGTATCGCCTCATCTGCGCTCAGCCTGATGTGGTCGATCGCTCCCTTGTGCTTGAGCGGCTGGCCGATCGGTTCGCAGGTTGAAACACTCCATCGCCGCACGTCGCCGTTGCGGCAACCTGTGATCAGGACCGACGAATCCTGGGCGAACTCAAGGGCCGTGACCGTGTCGCTGTTCACCAGGGGCTTGCCGATGTACTCACCCGTTTGAAGATCCAGCATCCGCGTGACCGCCTCGCCACTGCCGGGATCGAGCGCGCCGGCGACACCCAGTCGCGAACCATCGGGGCTGAAATGCATAAGGAACGTCTTTCCCGCCGGTCGAATCGGTTCATGCAACGGCTTACCCGTTGCGACATTCCAAAGGTGCAGCAGGCCATCGCGGGTCTTCGTGGCCAGCACGGTTCCATTGGCATTGAACACCGCGCCCGACGCAAGGGGCGCGGCATGTTCCAGCGGCGCATGCAGCGGCTGGCCCGTCTTCATGTCCCAGAGTTGAATGGTGCGACTGATGCGCTCGCGTTGGGCCTTCGTCTCCTCGCGCTGGTCCAGGGGGATTTCCGCAGCGCCGAGCCAGCCGCGCGTTGCCATCACGTTACTCCGGGTATTCATCGCGACCGGTGCAAAGGGGTACTCGTGGAAGGCAACCAGCGGGTGTAGGCCCCGGCCGAATGCCCCGAACTGGCGACGCACCATTCCTTCAAGTTCCGGATCGTGTACGCCCGACACCCGACTGAGAGTGTCCGCCAGAAAGAGCACGCCCGCCGATGGACTTCGCAGAGCCTCACTGATGGCGCGCTCGTAGGCGAGCGACGCAGATTGTCGTTCGGACTTGTCTCGCAGTTCGCGCTCGCTGACCAGCAGCTTGCCGCGCTCGTCCGCCAGGCCCGCCGCTTCGTCACGTGACTCGCCGATGAGAACGACGGAAACAGCCAGCGTGATCAGCGTGATGAGAATCGCCAGGGCCGCGGCGCTGGAGGCGATCGCCAGCCCGGGATTGCGCCGGCACCAGCGCCAAACGCGCTCGCCGCGCCCGACAGGTCTTGCCGCAATCGGCTCGCCGCGCAGCCAGCGCTCCAGGTCATCCGCCAGCTCGCTCGCCGACTCATAGCGGCGCGACGCATCTTTTTGAAGGCACTTGAGCGCGATCGTTTCCAGATCGCGATCGATGCCCGCGCGGATCGAACTCGGCTGCGCCGGCTCCTGTTCCTGCACCTGCCTCAGCGTCTCCGCCAGCGAGTCGCCGCGGAACGGGGGTCGGCCCGTGAGCAGGTCGAACAGAATCGCGCCCAGCCCGTACACATCCGCCGCGACCGAAAGCACCTTATCCGCCCGCGCCTGCTCCGGTGCCATGTAACTCGGCGTGCCGATGACTGCCCCGGAAACAGTCATCTGGCTGTCATCCGCCACGCGCTTGGCCAGGCCGAAGTCGGTGACGTGCGGCTGGCCCTGGGCATCGAGCAGGATGTTGCCGGGTTTCAGGTCGCGGTGCAGGATGCCGCGCTGGAGAGCGTGATGCACCGCCCGCGCCACCGTCGCCAGAAGCTCGGCCGCGCTTCGCTGTTCATTCTTGTTCGTGCAACCCTGTTCGCGCTTCGGCCTGCCCGCGAGGCTGCCGCCTTCGATCAGCTTCATGCTGAAGTACTGCTGGCCCGCGTGCTCGCCTACTTCGAAAATAGGCACGATGTGCGGATGATCGAGATTGGCCGCAGCCTCGGCTTCGGCGCGGAATCGCTGCACCTGCTCGGGCGACGCGAACTCTCCGGAGTGAATCATCTTCAGCGCGACCTGCCGGTTCAGGCTCGTCTGCCGTGCTTTCCAGACGACGCCCATGCCGCCGCTGGCGATGCGTTCGATGAGTTCGTAATCGCCGAAGTAGTGCACTCGCTCGCCGGTTCGGGCGGTGGAGGAAGGCGCG
>JBBDXA010000026.1:0-13913 GCA_040902585.1 Phycisphaeraceae bacterium | reverse complement strand
CCATCGGTCGTCTCTGCGTTGGGGTCCGAGGAGGAGTGATCCACGGAGATGGCCTGTCCTTGAGCGGCTCGGCGGGGCGTCGAGTCCTCGACGAAAGGCGCGGCCGCCTCCGCGAACTGATCGTGATCGGCAAAGAAAGCTCGCAATTCATCCGCGAAGTGCGGGTTCGCTTCGATCAGCTTCGCGCGGTCCGGTGTTTCCCCTTGCTCCAACGCCTGAAGATAGTCGGCGAGAATGGCATCGACCCGCTCATCACCCTGCTCTGATGTATCGTGACTGTCCGTCATGCCGTTTCCCTCGTGTGCTGACGCGCGGGTTGCCGCGGACGCCGATGCCCTTCTCTTCAGGCGAGAACCGCAGCCCGATCAGGCGCGTCTTCTCGGAATCATGTGTTCACTGGGCAGGCGGGGTCAATTCACGCAGCCGCTTGAGCCCCCGCTTGAGCAGCCCCGCGACGGCGACCGGCGTCTTCTCCATGTGCTCAGCGATCTGCTTGAGAGACCACCCGTGCCAGAACTGAAGCACGATCGCGTCCCGCTGGGCATCAGGAAGCTGCACCAGTGCGTCCGCCAGGGCGACGGCCTGCTCATCCCGCTGCATCGGCATGCTGGGCGAAGTCTGCTCGGCCGCGAGCAGCGCATCCAGTCGCGCCGAAGAGCGATCCAGAGCGTCGCACAGGTTTCGCTCGCGCCCGATATCGCGCTTGGCGGTGCGAAGGGCACGCAGCTCATCCGCCAGGTTGTGGGTCAAAATGCGCCGCAGCCAGGCCGCCCTCTCGCCTTCGGTCGTGCCGCGGAACTGCTCGCGCTGAAGATGGGCCTCCAGCAACGTCTGCTGAACGATGTCCGATGCATCCAACTTGCCCATCAGGCGAGGGTCCAGATGCACGCGCGCGAGGATCGTCAGGAACCGGCGATAGCGGTCCAGTTCGTCGCTCGCAGATGGCGGACGCAGTTCCATGGCAAGCCCCTGATGCTTCAGGCGAGAAGCGATCGGGTTCAGGGCGCGGCATTCACAACACAAAACCAGGCATGCCCGCCCGAGCTGTCGCGACCCGACCGTGTCGATGACCGCCTCCATGTGCAATCCCTGCCGGCGAGCGACCGCATTGATTCTCGCACAAACCCTGGATGAAGTCTTCAGGAGGGAACCGCCGCCGCGAATTCAACCCCTGGACGAAGACTCAATGCGCTCG
This sequence comes from Phycisphaeraceae bacterium, assembly GCA_040902585.1. Classification (GTDB taxonomy): domain Bacteria; phylum Planctomycetota; class Phycisphaerae; order Phycisphaerales; family Phycisphaeraceae; genus JBBDXA01. The sequence continues at coordinate 12,718 of JBBDXA010000026.1, read as the reverse complement.
ATGCTTGATCATTCGCCTCTATTGGCCTTGAGGATCAGCTTGATCGCCTTCTTGATGATCTTGAGCGGCTTGCCCTTGTTTGGTTCGGCAAGTTGCCGGACTGTCCCGAGTCAAAACCATTAGCGCCGACCGACCCGCCTGGGGGTCTGCCCAAATTACCGGGGCTACGCTGCGGGTCGGAGGCGGTGGGTCCACCAACGCGACCAGAGGTTACTTTGCAGCAGGGCCTCCATCGCCATCATCGCCTCGGCGTTGTCGGTGTTCCAGCGTTTGCCGCGGCCTTTGACCCGCTGTGTCAACGCTTTGCACATCGACTCCGTCGGGCCTGAGCCGATGTCCCAGCCGGCCTCGGCGTGCCGGGGGTAGTTGAGCATGTCGCGGCGAGCCGCCACGTAGTGCATCAGCCGATCCATGCATTCACGCTTGGCGGGCGAACGCAGCTTGCCGCGCTGCTGGGAGAGTTCCCGCCAGAACGGATCGTAACCTTGCTCGCGAATCGTCTGCATTACGCGGTCGGCCCACGCCTGGCCATCGGTGTCCGTCTCGCCGAACATCGCGCGGCGAGCGTCATGCACGTGCTGGCACAGATGCCAGAAGTCCAGCGTCAGCGCGGTGAACGGCGGCTGACGCTGCTCGATCTGTTTGGCGATCCACGGCGCGCCGTCCACCAGCGCGATGCGCTCGCTGGCGCCGCGCGCGAGCAGGCCCACCAGGCCTTGACGCATCAGCCGGCCCGCTTCCTCGGGACCCTTGCGCGTCGCGCGCACCAGTCGATGCTCGCGCTGTTGATCGTAGAACGTCACCAGTTTCATCTCCTTGAAGTGTTCATCCGTCCCGCGCTTGAGCGCGGGCAATCGATGGCGGCGCCCCCGGTGAATGCCCTTGCGACGCGACAGTTTCTTGCGGCGCTCCAGGGCTTTGGCGCGACGCTTGTGCTTCTCGGCATCGGCGATCACGGGCACCATCACGCCGTCGGCGCCCAGGTATAGCCGCGTCGTGGGCTTGCCATCGGAGCCGATCACGTGACAGTCTTTCGCGTGCCAGTCGAACTCCAACTGCTCAGCCTCCTGCGCCGCGATCAGGAGCTTGCCTTCGCTTTCGGCCAGCTGGCGCAGCAGCGCATCGCGAGCAAGCAGAACATGGAAACGTATCTCATCAAGTCGCTGATTCAAAACCTGCCGCAATATGAAAAATTCGCCCCTGCTGAAAAGGAGGCGCTGGGCCGCATCGCAGATGCGCTGGTCAAGCACGACAAGGACGCTCGCGAAGACGTGGCCGCCTTCGTGAAACCGGTCAAACACACCATCAAGATTGAAACGGTCAAGTAATAGAGACCGCGCGGCGGGCAAGTGCGCTACTCGCCGTAGCCGCGCCAGATCCAGACCAGCGTGTCCGCCAATGTCGCGTCAAACACCTTACCGTCGCAGTGACCGGTTGATTTGCTGAACAGGAAGCGGTGGTCGTAGCCCTTCGCTTCCAGGGCTGCGTCCGTGCGTTTGCCGGCCATGACCCAGTTGTGGTACGTCTCTTCCGCGTCCTTCGAGCGGAGGTCGTTTTCTGATACGTGCGTGAATAGGCGCAGCGGCTTCTTCTCCGTGTTCTCGATCAGCTTCATGCTCGAGTGATACTCCCACGCACCGAGCGGGTACTTCGCTTCCTCCGGTGCGTCGTCATCCTGCTGATCGACGAACGTGCCCGAGTAGCAGATCAGGCGACGGAACAGGTCCGGCCGAAACCAGCCTGCCGTCAACGCCGCGGCACCGCCCGAACTGCAACCCATAATCGCCCGGCCCCAGGGGTCGTCCGTGATGGCGATTTTCGGATACGCAGCCTTGATCTCCTTGTTACTCAGCACCGCGGGAAACACTTCATGGTTGATGAACCGCGCGAAGCGATCAGACATCGTGTCATATTCCAGACCGCGCTGACTGCCCTTGCCGTCGTTGCCGCCGTTCTCGACGGCGATCGCAATAAACGCGGGTAGCCTGCGTTTCGGATCCTTTGAGAGGGTCAGATTGTCCAGTGCATTGCGAATCTGCTTGAGGCGGCTCGGTCCATCCAGCGTGACCAGCACGGGTGCCTTGGTGCCGTCCTTGTAGGCCGCGGGGATGTAGACGAATATTTTCCGCTTCTCGCGCACGGGCTTCTTGGGATCGAGCGTCTTGTCATCACCCTTGAAGATCTTGCTGTCCGCCAGCGACAACGAGAACTCAAAATACTTTCCTTTGGCGTTGCCGCGGTCGGCGAGATCGGGGTCGGTCTTGTATTCAGGACCGATGACGAAGCTCCCGTTACCTTCCTTGTCGGACTTATCCTTCACCGGATCGACGGCGAGACCAACCGTCGGCTTGAAGAGGCCGGCAATCAGAGCCGCGAGGAGAAACCATCTGAACCCGCTTGTAGCATGGTTTGAATTGGAGCCAATCATGGGTTTCCTTTGCGTGGATGACCTCGTCAGAAAACTTCATCCAGGGTTTATGGGAGAATCGAACGGGAGTGCAACCGATGATACCAGCACAGGAAGAATGTCCTCCACGATACAGCGCGTCCTGGAGCACCATCCCGAAGGGTGGTGCTGACGCGGTACGGCCTGCAAGGGCAACCGTTGCGAAAGAAAGTCGTGCGCCATTAGCACTACTCCATCGGGATGGTGCTCCCGGAAGTAACTGGAAGGCCGATCGAGACAAGGTTCTTCGTACGCGAGATCGCGAGAACACCATGACAAGTCGAGCTTTCCACGTCACGTTGCTCTTGATCGCCTCCTGCGTGGGTACGCCCGCTGTTGCAGCCGAGCCTTCGTTCGAGCGGGACATTCAGCCGTTCCTCAATACGCATTGCGTTCAGTGTCACGACTCAAAGACGCAGAAGGGTGACTTCCGCCTTGATGCGTTGTCGAAAGACGTGGGCCAGGAAGACGCGCCGCGCTGGGCCGAGGTCATGGAGCGCATCAGTTCGGGCGAGATGCCGCCCAAGAAACAGAAGCAGCGGCCGACGCCCAACCAGAGCGCGGCCATCGTGGAGTGGCTCTCCGCGAGAATCAAGGAAGGCGAGTCGGCCCGCATGGCGAAACGAGATCGCGTCTCCTACAACCGGCTGACGCGCGAGGAGTATGTCAACACAATGCGCGACCTGATCGGCGTGCAATACGATGCGACCGATCCGGGCGGGCTTCTGGAAGACCCCCAGTGGAACGGTTTCGAGCGCATCGGTTCCGTACTGACGCTGTCCGCGACGCATGTGGAGAAGTACATCACCGCGGCCGAGATCGTCCTGAGCGAGGCGTATCCCGAAGTAAAGCCTGTTTATGTCGAAGCCTCCAAGCGGGCGGAGACGATTCACCCGGAACATGATCAGCCGCACTATGAAAGACTGGCCAAAGCGGGTCAGCTCGACAAGGTGCGATACTTGCTCTGGGCGGGTGACATCTTCCGCGGCAGCAATCCTTTCAATGGCGGCAAAGCGCGGTTCGGCGGGCCCGGTGTTTACGAGATCAGCTACACGCTCAGCGGCCTGAAAGCGGAAGGGAAACCCGCCCCGCGATTGCAGGTGTATGCGGAGAGTCTGGACCGCGTGCTGTTCGAGCAGGATGTCATTGCCCCGGAAGATAAGCCGGTGACAGTCACGTTTCGCGCCCACTTTCCTACGAATCATCTGCCTACGATTCACGTCATCAACAAGCTCGGCGGCATCAATCCGACGCATCGCTCGGCTCGGCACGGTCGAAAGCCGTTTGTCACATTGAGCGAAGAGCGCATGCCGTGGCAGATGAAACTGATCGGCGAGGGTGGCGAGCCATTGCACTCCTTTCTGATCCTGGATTCGATCACAATGCGCGGCCCGATCGTGACGGAACAGGAACAGCATTGGCGCGATGCGTACATGCCCAGCGAGTCGGGCGCCCCGGGGGAGCCGGGGGACATGGAACAGGTCCGCAATGGACTTGAAGCCATGGCCAAACGCGCGTTTCGTCGGCCGCTGGTTCAAGGCGAACTGGAAGGCTACGTGCGGATCGTTGAAAGCGAGATGAAGGCCGGCGAGAAATTCAAGGACGCGGTGAAGTCCGCCATGACGGCCATTCTCTGCTCCAAGAGTTTTCTCTTCATCGCAGAAGGCGATGAGAACGCGAATCGCAACACGCTCAATGACTGGGAGATTGCCTCTCGCCTTTCGTATCTCTTGTGGAGCACGATGCCCGATGACACGCTGTTCGCTCTTGCCGAGCAAGGCAAGCTCCGCGACAAGGCTGAGCTGGATCGGCAGGTCATTCGCATGCTCGCCGACCCGCGGGCCGAGCGATTCACGCGGTCCTTCCCGTCGCAGTGGCTGCACCTGCGCAAAGTGGGCATGTTTCCGCCGGATAAGAACCTTTATCCTGAATACGATGCGCATCTTGAAGTGAGTATGGTGGGCGAGACCACGGCTTTCTTCAAAGAGGTGCTCGATCGCGGCCTGACGCTGCGGGAGTTCATTCATTCCAACTGGACGATGGTGAATCCCCGGCTCGCCGAGTTTTACCGCATTCCAAATATCACCCGTGACGAGTTCCAGCGTGTTGAACTGAAACCGGAATCACATCGCGGCGGCCTGCTTACTCAGGCATCGGTGCTGTCACTCACTTCCGATGGCACGCGCCATCGCCCGGTGCATCGCGGGGCGTGGCTGTCCGAAGCGATCTTCGGCAAGACGCCGCCGCCGCCGCCCGCCAATGTGGACCCGATCGAACCCAATCCGATTACCGAGCCCAAGGCCACGTTGCGGATGAAGCTGGAAGCTCACAAGCACGACGCCAACTGTGCCGCCTGTCACCGCAAGATCGATCCGCTCGGCCTGGCGTTCGACAACTTCAACGCCATCGGCCAGTGGCGGACGCACGAAATGGTTGAAGGCACGGGCGACTATCCGCCTGTGGATGCGAGCGGCGAGTTGCCAGATGGCCGGATGTTTAAGAATGCGGAAGAGTTCAAACAGTTGCTGCTGGCGGACCTGGACAAGTTCAACGAAACGTTCGTCGAGAAGCTCGCGACCTACGGCCTCCGCCGGACCATGACCATCGATGACCGAAGCGATCTCCATACAATCGCAAAGGTTGGCCGGGATAATGACTACCGCGTGAAGGATATTGTGAAGGCCTTTGTGCTCTCCGACCTTTTTCAGAAACGATAAAACGGGTGACGACACATGAACATCAAACGCAATCAACCGCTTCTGAATCGTCGCCACGTGCTTCGCGGTCTGGGAGCGTGCATCGCCCTGCCGATGTTGGAATGCATGCATCTGCCGCGCGCCTTCGCGGCCGCCCTTCCCACGCCGACACCGCCGAAGCGGAGCGTGTTCCTTTACATCCCCAACGGTGTGAACACGCTCACCTGGCAGATTCAAAAGGCGGGCAAGGATTATGAGCTCACATCGCCACTGAAGTCGCTCGAACGTCATCGCGGTGAGATCACGCCGATCAGCGGTCTGCACCATCCCCAGGTGCTGGGCAAACATCACAACTGCGACAAGGTCTGGTTGACAGGTGCGAATGTGCCAGGCAACGGCGGCGCGTTTCGCAACTCCGTCTCAGCCGACCAACTCATGGCGGAAGTGCAGGGAAAATCAACGCGCTATCCCTCACTCGAACTGGCGATCGAAGGCTACTCGCTGGCGTGGTCCCGTGACGGCATTCAGATTCCCGCGGAGCGCAATGTGTCCTCGATTTTCAACCGGCTCTTCGGCGAGGAACGCGGCGGCAAGGAAGCGGTGCGCCGCAGGCTGGCGCGGCGCGGCAGCATTCTCGATGCTGTGCTCAATGACGCCGGCCGAGTGAACAAACAACTCGGCTCTGAAGATCGCAACAAGCTCGATGAATACCTCACGGCGCTGCGGCAGGTCGAAGTGCGGACGCAGCGCGCCAGCGCCTGGCTCGATGTTCCCAAGCCGACCATCGATAAGTCTGATGTCGAACGGTACACGCGCCGAATGGATATGAACAAAGTGCGCGATTACCACCGCCTGTTCTTCGACCTGATGGTGCTCGCCCTTCGCACCGACATGACGCGAGTGATCACCTGCATGATCTGTAGCGAAGCCAACGGCGGCGCGATTCCTGACATCGGCATCTCCCAGGCTCGCCACGGACTGTCACACCATAACGGCGATCCCGAACAGCTCCGGCGACTGACCGCAACCGATACCTTCCTCGTCGAACAGTTCAGCTACTTCCTCGATCAACTCAAGGCTCACAAGGACAACGACGGCAGCCTGCTCGATACCACGCAAGTCCTCTGGGGCAGCGGCATGGCCTACGGCCACAGTCACGGCAACGCCAACCTGCCCACGCTCTACGCCGGCGGCAAGGCACTCGGCGCGAAGCACGGCCAGCACGTTGACTTCAATCTCCCCGCCATCAAGCAATACAACATGGCTGAGGCGAATGAGCACTACAAAATCTGCGGCCGCCCGGTGGACAGCAACGCGCGACTGAGCAACTTGCTGCTCACCATGCTGCATCGATCCGATGTCGAAGTCGAAAAATTCCAGGACAGCGTCGGAACTATTTCCCAGATCGTTAAGTGATCAGCCGCAATGAGAGTTTCAATCATGATGCCACGAACGCGAATCCTGTTGTCGATCTATCTCTCACTGCTGTGCGGGATGGCTCGCGCACAGGAAACCCTGAAGTATCGAACCGACGACAGCGCGGACAAAAGCCTGCCCTGGTTTCAACTCGTCGATGGCGAGTTTCCGCCTGAAAACTCGGCTCATTATGTCTCGGGTGAACTTATCAAGGTCGATCATCTCGAACGGACATTCACCCTCCGCGGCGATCGCAACGATGAACGCGGCAACGGCGACTACCCCATCGACGCGGCAATGCTCCCTTACGGTTCGATCTACTACCACGGCGCGCCCGCCGACCTGAAGGATATTCCATTGGGTACTCACCTTCACGGCTGGTTCTACCAGCGGCCCGAGCAGGACCGCATCTGGACGATCAAGAACGGCCGCGTTCAACCGAGGAACAACTCCACCCGCCAGTCATTGGACGTTGACTTCACGCGCTGCCTTCGACTGGAAGATGAATTCTCCCACCACACCCGACAGAATCAGACCTGGAAGATCGACACCGTAGACCTGACCGAGAAGAAACTCACCGCTACGCTGCAACAGGATGGCAAGAAGGCCGGCGAACCGATCTCGTTCGACTTGCAGGCATCGACGACGGTGTTTCAAGGCAATGGATTCGCGACGCTCAAGGACATCAAGCCCGGCCAGCAGGTGCAGATGAATCTGACATGGGCGACGCTCTTTGGAAAAGGACGGGTCACGGCGATCTGGCTTGACGAGGCGAGCCGGCAACAGGCCGCCGCTCGTCAGCGCGAGCGCCATCGCGATCACATCCGCGACCATGGCTTACCCGGTTTTGTCACAGCCGTCGATGACAAGAAGCGAGTCGTCACCATCACCTTCTTCGACAGCGTCGATCCTGAGTTGTTCAAAGAGCTGCCCCTGCCCAATCCGAAACCGCTCGGCTGGCCGACGCAGGAGTACAACGCCGGCAACCTCTCGCCGAAGGGAAATATCTGCGTCGCCCGCGAAAGCCTGATGACTTATGACCAGGTCAATGATCGCAAGGGCGGCAACATTCTGAAGATCGAAAAAATCACCGCCCAACCCGGATCGAGCGGCGTTCAGATTCAGGTGCAGTGCGGCATCCTGCTCGAAGGGTTTCGGCCGAAGAAAGTAATTCGCTTCTTCCCCGCCACCTGGCCTGTCGGCGATCTTCCCAAGGAAGAAGGGTTCTACGGCCGGGAGTAGCATGAAGGCGTGGGGAATGGCGCTGACAAACATTCATTCAACCGCCTCGCCTGCCGGCGCGGTCACTCACGCGCCGGCGGGCGACGCCGGATCAGAACATGTACTGCACTGCGACATAGAGGAAGTCGAAATCCTTCGCCGGGCCGGTCTGCTTGATGTTCTGGCCCGCGAAGAAGTGGCTGTAGCCGAGCTGGAACTCGGTGTGCTTGTCGAACTGGTAGCGGATGAGCAGGTCGATCTCCGCGCCGATCTCGCTGGAGAGCCCGGTGCCTGCGAGACGGAACGGCGCGCCGCCCGCGTTGTAGCCCGCGTCGGTCGTCTCGGCGGGCTGGCATCGAAACCGAATGCTTCGGTGTAGAATCGCCAGATCGCCTTCCGATTCTTTACCAGCGATGGTTACTGTGAATCCGTTGCAAGAGAACTCACTTCCTGGCTGACCTCATGCTGAAATCCTGCCCCAAGCATTCCGGGGAAGTCAGGTGATGAGACAGCAGTATTTCCCGAATCAATGTTTGTGTTGGAAGGCTGGGTGATCGGCGTTTCCCCCAGCAAGCAGATACGCAAGCAGATCGAGAATCTGTTCCTTGTCCAGCGTGTTGAGCAGGCCGGCCGGCATGATGGAGAGAGCGGACGGACGGCGTGCCGCAATATTGCTCTTGGCGATCTTATGTAACTGCGCTGCCGTCGGTCCGGATTGAATTGTCACGGTTGTCTGATCCTCGGAAACGATCAGCCCCGAAACGGGATTGTCGTCCTCAAGCACCAGGAACAGGTTCCGGAACTTGTCCTCGATCACACGGGACGGATCGAGAATCTCCTGCAACACCGTCTTGCCGTCGCCTTTGTATTTCTTGACGACGTCATCAAGGTTCGGTCCGAAGGCGGCGCCCTCATTGCCCAGTTGATGGCACTGGGCACAGGCAAGTGCTGTGAAGAGTTGCTTGCCGTTGGCAAAGCTTCGGTGCTGGTCCACTCGCTTCAAATCGTCGGCGAGATCGGCGAGTTTCCACTCGGTAATCTTGACTGCGGGCCTGGGATTCTTCGCGAGGTACTCCTCCGGGTTCTCGGCGACGACGAGTTCGCCGCGCATGATGAGGTGGTGTCCGGGGAACGAACAGAGATAGGGATAGATACCGGGCTCACTCGGCGAGGTGAATTCGATCACCTGTTCCATGCGGTAGTCGACGAGCCTGCTGGCCCAGATGATGTCCGTGCTGTCCGGCACATAGTTCACATCGAATCCCTTGGCACCCAAGGCGATCGCCTTCTCGCCAACTTCGTTGGCCTTGCCGGGCTTTACCAGCAGGATGTTGTGCGGCATGAAGTCCTGGTTGGCAAAGGTGAGCTTGATCTTCTTTCCTGGCTTCACTGCGAGCAGAGTCACGTCATACATCATGCGCTCAGGCACGGTGGCGATGCGGATAGTAGTGAGCTGCGGCGTGTCGGAGAGGATGCCTGACTTCTTCGAGGCCAGTTCCTCGGCTTCGGTGACGATGCCGCCGCGCTGGGAGGCACCCACGTTGAACCACAGGTGTTTAACGGTGGCCGCCGCGAAACGGGCATGCGGCTCAGGCGACTTGAGCAACTGACCCAGCAGTTCGAGGTTGCGTACGTTGTGCTGCTGATGCACCCACAGGGCTTCGAGCAGCGCGTGGGCGTCTTCCTTCTTCGTGGGATCAAACTGCTTCATCCAGACCTGCGTCGCGGCGATGACTTCGCGCGTACTGCGTTCGCTGAGCTCGACACGGGTTCGGTGGCGGATGCCATCGACGGGAGATTTCAGATTGTCGAGCAATGCCGGGATCGACGCGCCATCGATGGCGACCGCTTTCTGCAACGGCCGACCGGTGGCGACCACTCGGTAAACGCGGCCATGTTGATGATCGCGGTTGGGATCACGCACGTTGTGCTGCATGTGACCGATGATGGCGTTGTGCCAATCGGCGACGTATAGCGCGCCGTCAGCGCCGAAAACCGCGTCGGAGGGACGGAAGTTTTTGTCGCCGCTCATCAGCAGGCCGCGCGATTTGTCTTCCGACTTACTGCCATCGGCATTGATTCTCGTGACGATGAGTTCATCGCCTGCCGGTTCGCCCCAGACGCCACCGGTGGTAGGGTTGCGTTCCAGGTGATAGTGCTTGATGCCGAGGAAGCCGATCACGTTGCAGATGAGAAAATCGCCCTGCATCGAATCGGGAAAGTTCGCGCTGGAGACGACTTCACTCGCCGTCACCGGACGGACTTCCTTTTTCAGAAGCTCGCTCATCTTGAAGCCGTTGCCGCTGGGTCGCACCTGAAACGCCCGGCCGCCCGTGCCATCGGTGGCGTACTGATAGCCCCAGTGATCGAAGGAAGTGCCATGCGGATTCGGGGAGTTGCCCGCGTGCATCGAAATGGCGAAACGGCGCGGATCGAAGCGATACATGGCCGACGCGCCGGTCTGAAGCGAAGGGCCCCACGGGTGTTCGTGGTTGTGCTGCATGAAGACGCCGCTCTGCCAGTAGATCGCGCCATCAGGGCCCATAATGAGGTTGTTGGCGCCGTGATGCGTGTCGGATGTGTCCAGGCCCTGGAGCAGGATGATCCGCTCATCCGCCACGTCATCGCCGTTGGTGTCTTTGAGATAGATCAGGTCCGAGGTGCAGGTGACGACGACGCCGCCGTTGAAGAATTCGAAGCCGAGCGGATTCTGCACCTTGGCGAATTCCGTCACGCGATCGGCGCGGCCGTCGTTGTTGTCATCATGGAGAATGACGAGGGCATCGTTCATCTTCTTGAGCGGCTCCCACTTGGGATACGTCGGCCAGACTGCCGCCCAAAGCCGACCCTTGCCGTCCACCTGCAACTGCACCGGGTTGACGAGCTGAGGAAAGCGAGCTTCGTCCGCGAACAGATTGACCTTAAATCCCTTGGCGACGGCCATGTGCTTGAGACCCTCTTCGCCACTGATGTAGGTGAGAACGCCTTCCTTCTGCGCGCTGGAACTCTTGCTGCCACCGCCGACGTTGGACTTGACGGGCACGGGCTTGGGAACGTTGCTGTCGTCAATCTTGATGTCCTTGCCCACGGCCCGAGCCCAGATGCGAGGGTCACGATTCGCGGTCATCACATCCAGCATCGAAAGTTCATGCTGAAGCACCTCGGCGTTGCTCTGGCCATCGACGAACTTCAAAGTCGAGCGGCCGCCCCAGACATCGTTGCCATCCGAAGCGCGATAACGGTTGTACCAGTGCATGTTCTTGTCGAGCACCGCTTCACGCAGCGCCTCCAGCGAAGGCGCAGCGACAACCTGTTTACCCAGTAGCGCACGCGCGATCACCTGCGCGAGTTGCCGATTGCCTTCCGCTGTCAGATGGATGCCGTTGATCGTCATTGGCGTCGAGGAAGATTTGTAGAACGCGAGCGAAGGATGAAACAGATCCACGAAAGTGACGCCCAGTTCCTGGGCAGCCGCTTCGGTGGCCTTGGTGTAGGCGTCGAGCCGGGCGTTGAATGCCTTGCCATCGGGAAGGTTCGGATTATTCTTGTCTTCGTACGCGATCGGGCTGAACAGGACGAACCGGGGAGTACTGCTGCCGTTGGGTTTGTCAGCCTGGGTCTTCTTCACGAAGTCCACCAGTTGCTTGCGATAGTCATCAGCCTTCTCAGCTCCGGCGAACGAATCGTTGTAGCCGAAGAAAGCGAAGACCACGTCCGCTTTCACATGCTCCAGATAAGTCGCCTGGGTGATCGCGCCCTTGCTGCGCGGGAAGGAATTCGGACGGTCACCGCTGGTGCTCATGTTGCGGAACCGCAACTGCAACTGAGGCAACTGGCTCTGGAAGAGCGTTTCCATCCAGCCATCGTGCTGCATGCGATCGGGCAGGCCGTTGCCGAGAATGGCGACCACATCGCCCTTCTTGAAGGCAAAGGGCGAAGCATCACTGTCAACGGCGAGTACTTGCGAGGTCGCCGGAGCGGAGGCCGAGGCGGTAAGTTTGTCGTCCTGAGGCTTGTCATTCCTTTGGCCTGCCGCCTTTTTATCGTTCTGCTTCTTACCCGCATCCTTCTTCGGAGCTGCGGTGCCCTTGGTGTTGCTGTTGGCAGGGATCACGCTTTCAAAACCCGCATACATCTCCGGCTTGACGCCGCGAGCGTAGGCACCGCCGCCGAAGGTGTTGGGCTTGAAGGGGCCGACGAATGCGATGTTCAGGTCAGCCTTGATCGCCTGTTCCATGCCCAGCGCCCAGAAGCAGCCGTTCACGAGCATGCGGCGATAGCCGTCGTTGGTGATGTCTTCCGATGTGCCGTAGAGCGTGGTGAACACGCGGCCCTCTTTGCCCGAAGCGCCCTTGTAAGTGCGCGTCCACTCCGAAGGCATCGGCGGCTTCTTCTCATCGGCGGGTGAGTCGGGCGTCATGCCGTTGAGCGGTTGCGCCATCGTGAGAATCTCGCCATCGGTCGGTTTGCCGACATAGCCGCCCGCCTGCACCCAGATGTCCTTCACGCCGCGCAGGATCGGATGCGATTTTTTCTCATCCACGATCGTGATGCGCGTGCTCTGCCGGTGGTTGGCGCCGTAGTGTCCGACCCAGGTCTGGCCGAGGACTTGATGGCCGAAGCCCAGTTCGTAGCCGGTCACCTTGCTGTTGTAGGAGTACTTGGCATAAGGATCGTCATTGCCCATCTTGAAGGCATGGGTCGCCGTGCGCAGCCCGACGACCGGCCCGCCGCGACTGAGGTAATCGTCGAAGTGCTTCATCTGCTCGGCCGGGAATGCCTGAAAGCGCAGGAACACCACCGCCAGGTCCGCGCTGTCGAGGGCCTCCATGCCCGGCATGTTCGAGTTGCCCACCTCGATCTCGCCCGTGGTCTTGTTCACGTTGAACAGCACCGTGCATTTGAAGCCATGATGTTTGGCCAGCAGTCGCGCCAGGGC
>JBBDXA010000025.1:6950-8591 GCA_040902585.1 Phycisphaeraceae bacterium | reverse complement strand
TCCTTTCGGCGATAGACATGGCGGTTCTTGAGCTTTCCTAGCGTTGTAGTATTAGGCCTGTGAGACGAATCCAATGCCGGTTATCATTCGTAAAGTTGTCGGCGACAGATTTCAGAACGAAGTTGATGTCGTTCGTGACGAATGGAAGCTACGTGAGCAGGTTGAAGCTCTGGAGGCTTGGCTGAAGAATAATCCCGGTCGCCTTGATCCCGCTTATGAGTGGGTCGCCGACATCGGTTTCTGTGTTCGTCCCGACGCGTTAGGTGGGGGGCCGCCGATTTCACGGGAACTCATGCGATTGTGTCTGGCCGCGAACTTGGAAATCTATCTTTCCGAGTACCAGGGCGAGGCCTAATCAATCGCTGCAGTTGACGAGCACGCGTGCGTTGAATGTTTTCATCGAACCTTGTGCGCTACTGCCCCGCACGCGGCTCGCAACTGAGCGGCAGCGTTAGGCCCACACGGTCGGCAAGCGCTCCGGCGCGGACTTCCAGGCACGAGCATCACGCTATCGTCGGCCTTCTCTTTTTCTGTTCCTGCTTTCCTGATTTCCTTATAGTATCGCTCCGGCGTTGGTCGCCAGCGGCCTAACTAATCGCCGCAGTTGACGAGCTTGTGTGCGTTGTAAATTGTCATCGAGCTTTGTGCGTCCGCCGATTCCTGTCCGGCACGAAAGCTCGCCCCACGCTCAAGAGAACGCGTGCCCCCCTCCCGCTGCACCCAAGGTGAATCGACCATGCCTGAACATCGCATATTCAAAATGCCTTTCGCGAAGGTTTATCCACTGTATGTTCAGAAAGCCGAACGCAAGAATCGCACGAAGAAGGAAGTTGATCAGATCATCCGCTGGCTGACGGGATACACCCAGGCGGGATTGCAAAAGCAGATCAAGCAGGAAGTCGATCTTGCAACCTTCTTCGCCGAGGCGCCGGCCTTGCATCCGGACAGCTCGCTCATCAAAGGCGTGGTGTGCGGCGTTCGCGTGGAGGAAGTGAAAGATCCGCTGATGAAGAAAATACGCCGGCTGGACAAGCTGATCGATGATCTGGCCAAAGGGAAGACGATGGAGAAGATTCTGCCGAAGTGATGCGACCCGACCATGTCAGAAGAAAGCCCATTCACCGTGATCAGGCAACTGGCCGACTACGAAGTCTGGTGCAATGCCCGCGCGCTGGAGACAGCGGGCGGGTTGAGCAGCACGCAGCTTTTTCAGTCGTTTCCCTTCGGCTTCAAAACGATTCACGCGACACTGTTTCACACCGTGGAGGTGTTTCAGACCTGGAGCGGCTGCGTGGGGCCGACGATCTCGAAGCCGGCGATGGTGCCTTATGACGCGACGATGACGCTGGCGCAGATGACGCAATGGAACGCCCGCCTGTCTGTTGCGTTGATCAAGGCTTTCGACGACTCCCATCGCGCGGGCGTGTTGCACCTGGATCGTCGGCTTGTGCAACTGTTCCATCTCGTGACGCATGGCACGCACCATCGCACGCAGTTCATCACCATGCTTCGCCTGCTCGGTCTGGACCCGCCGTATGAACCGGGAGATTTCGGCGGCTGGAGCCAGGGGCGGTGAGAAGCGCCACGTCTGCGCGAGATCAAGCCCGATGGCGGGTGGGGGGGGGGGGGGGGGGGGGGGGG
>JBBDXA010000025.1:0-6940 GCA_040902585.1 Phycisphaeraceae bacterium | reverse complement strand
CGACTCGCCATCGGGCTTGGGGCTGTGATCCGTTTTCATTTCGCTCGCGTGCCGGGCGCCCTGCCCGAAGCGATTGATTTAAGGTCTTTTCCCCGTGAGATCGCACATTGGGGCCGCCCCCTTGCCGATCATTCAGGTAGGCCTTAAACTGCCTTGACCCTCCGCCGAAGGGGCTTTTTTGGGGTCACGCTGTCTTCATCCTGAGTGACCCTATAATAAGTCTCAACTCCACGAACGAAGGCGATTCATGACCACCGCCACACCATCCGCGGCCCGCTCCGCTACTTCGCTTGGCAAGGACCAGCTTCTGGACATGCTGGGCCGGATGCTCTTAATCCGTCGTTTTGAGGAACGCACCGCCCAGAGTTACACGCAGCAGAAGATCGGCGGATTCTGTCACATTTACATCGGGCAGGAAGCGGTGGCTGTCGGTTCGATCACCGCCTTGGAGCCGACCGATCCGATCATCACCGCCTACCGCGATCACGGGCACGCGTTGGCTCGCGGCATGGAGCCGAAGTACGGCATGGCGGAGATGTTCGGCAAGGTCACCGGCTGCGCCAAGGGCAAGGGCGGGTCGATGCACTTCTTCGATAAAGAACATCACATGTACGGCGGGCACGCGATCGTCGGCGGGCAATGCCCCATGGGCGTCGGACTCGCCTTCGCTTCGCAGTACCTTGGCAAGGATGAAGTCACCCTCTGCTACCTCGGCGATGGTGCCTTGAATCAAGGCGCGTTTCACGAAGCGATGAACCTGGCCGCCATCTGGAACCTGCCCATCATTTTTGTCTTGGAGAACAACGGTTACTCCATGGGCACGGCCATCCATCGCGGCACCAGCGCGTCCGATGACATGCGCGTGAAGGCGGCGGCTTACGGCATGCGCTACGCCGAGTGCAACGGCATGGATGTGCTGGAGGTCTACAACTGCTTCAAACGCGAAGTGGACAAGACCCGCGGCTCCACCAGCGAAGCCCTCGGCCTGAAGGACCAAGGCGAAGGCCCGTGCTTTATCAACGTGAAGACCGAGCGGTACAAGGGCCACTCGATGTCCGACCCGCAGAAGTACCGCGACAAAGGCGCGTACGAAAAGATGCACAAGGACGAAGCCCGCGATCCGATCCTGAAGCTGACCATGCACCTGATCGACAAAGGCCTGGCGACACAGGAGCAGATCGACGAGTTGGATGAGCGGGCCAAGAAGCTGGCGATTGAGGCGGTGGAGTTTGCGAATGAGTCGCCTGACACGCCGGTGGAGGAGTTGTATACGGATGTGTATTCGCAGCCGTACGGGCCGTATAAGAAGGGGGAGTTGCCGGAGATGTTGAAGGGAAAAGGTGAATGAGCGCACCGATTGCCAAAGCGATCGGCTGGGGTGTTGGTTTATTCATCCTTGCCGGCTTGTTCCTGTATTTCTGGCGACAATCGCGGACGAACTTATTGGCTTCTGAGTGATGGACAATCACAGGTATTCCGGGTTGCGCGTGATTGAAATCCTTCGCACGAAGAAGGCAAGCATTCGCAATGCACCGCTTCCTGCGGGCTCGCCGAGTTGGCCCGAAGTCGAGCCGATGTTGTGGGAAGAAGTAGACGCTGCGGCGAAAGCCTCCCGCGCCGGATTCAAAACAATACGAAAGTTGCTCACGGACTCGCGCTTCGACAAGTAAATTCAGATGAAAACTGAAACGGACAGCCTGTACCTCCTGCTCGACCGCCTGGCGCGGGCGAAGATTCATCACGTGATCCGGCATGATCGCGAAGGGGCTGTTTCCATCGATGTGACAGTCCCCGGGGAACGCTGGGAGATTGATGTGCTCGAAGACGGAAGCGTGGAGGTGGAGGTTTTCAAAAGTGATGGCGAGATACATCCCCAGTCGAAACTAAAAGATCTGTTCACTCGTTTTTCCGACTGAACTTTGCATCGAAGGAACTGCTTTTTTGACCCGCACCATCCAATATCGTGAAGCCCTCCGTCAGGCCATGAGCGAAGAGATGCGCCGCGACGATCGCATCTTCCTCATGGGCGAGGAAGTCGCCCAGTACAACGGCGCTTACAAAGTCTCCGAAGGCATGCTCGATGAGTTCGGCCCGCGCCGCATCGTCGATTCCCCCATCAGCGAGACAGGCTTCGCGGGCCTGGGCGTCGGCGCAGCCATGTACGGACTCAAGCCCATCATCGAGTTCATGTCCTGGTCCTTCTGCCTCGTCGCCGCGGACCAGATCATCAACAACGCCCCCAAAATGCTCTACATGTCCGGCGGACAGTTCGGCTGCCCGGTGGTCTTTCGCGGCAATAACGGCGCGGGCGGACAGCTCGGCTCCACCCACTCCTGGTGCGTCGAAGCCATGTTCGCCACCGTGCCGGGACTCAAGCTCGCCATTCCCTCCACCCCGCGCGATGCCAAGGGCCTTTTGAAGACCGCCCTGCGCGGCAGCGACCCCGTCTTCTTCCTCGAATCCGAACGCATGCTCGGCTTCGGCGCCCGCGGCGACAAAGATTTTTCCCGCTATCTCGAAGGCGGCAAATGGGCGCCTCCCGAAGTGCCGCAGAACTACAAGCCCAACGGCGATGGTCACGGCGATGACAACGACTTTCTCATTCCCTTCGGCAAGGCGGAAATCGTCAAGCCCGGCAACGATGTCACCATCATCGCCGCCGGTCGCCCCATGCACTTCGCCCTCGCCGCCGCCGAAGAGCTGGAGAAGGAAGGCATCGACTGCGAAGTGATCGATCCGCGCACTTACCGCCCGCTCGATATCGACACGATCGTCGCCTCGGTGCGCAAGACGAACTACTGCGTGGTGGTCGATCAGTGCTGGCCGTTTGCCTCGATCGCTTCGGAAATCGCGATGCAGATTTACGAACAGGCGATGGATGACCTCGATAACAAGATCATCCGCGTGAACTCGGACGATGTGCCCGCCCCCTACTCGCGGGCCCTGGAGCAGGAGATGCTGCCCAACACGCGCAAGATCATTGAGGCGGTGCGCGCGGTCACTTACAACGCCTGATCACTTCTTCATCTTCTTGAACTCATCCTCACTGATCGTTTCGACATCGCCGTTGGTATAGGCGACGAGTCGCTTGTCATCGTGAGCCTTGCCGCTGGCGAGCAGCAGCACCTTGGTGCGATCGAAGGCGTCGTACTTTTTGCCCGCGCCGAAGTAGAGGTAAGCATCACCCCAATGATCGACCTTGTCTTCCTTCTTCGTCGTGGCGGGCAGCGCGGCGAGGCTGGCGGGGAAGGATTTGTCGCGGCTGCGAAGAGCTTGCGACTTGACGCTGAACAGGAGCGAGCGGGCCTTGGTCTCAGCCTTGAGAAACTCCGCTGATGGAGTGGCGGGGAAATCCGGCTTGGCGATCTCGGGGAACGGCGCGCCCACGACTGAGAGTGAGCCGTGTGCCTTCTCGGCCGCCTTGGCGCCGGCTGCGGTCACCTTCGTGTCATCGACATGCACCCACTCCAGGCCCTTGACGCTTTGCAGCGCGAGGAGGCCGCGATCAGTCACAGCCGTCTCCTTGAGTGAAACCGTTGTCAGCTTCGGGATCTTGCTCACATGCTGCAACGCCGCGTCGGTGATGTTCGAACAGCGGTCCAGTGCCAGGTGCGTGAGACTTGTCGAGGCCAGCGGCGCCAGGTCCGCATCGGCAACCGAAGTCTCCGTGAGATCGAGCCTGCCAAGTCCGTCGATCTTCGCCACCAGGGCGAGGAGTTTGCCGTCAACCTTCTGGTCTTTGCTGTAGATCAGTTGCAGACTTCCCCTTTCCGCGCTGCCCAAAACCGACTGCGGTTTCACCCAATCCGCATGAGATTCAATGGCCACCGGGATCGGCGGCACGACCACCACCGGCGGACGCGGCGTCGGGGTGGGCGTCGGGGCAGGTGTAGGAGTTGTCGGCGTCGGCACCACGTTCGCAGGATCAGTCGTGCGCTCAGGCGGGATCGGCTTCACAGGTGTCGTCACCAGGGGCACCGGAGGCACCGCCGCCACCTCGATCGGCCCTTCCATCACGCCGCCGGTCCACTCCACGCGCAACCCCGCGCCCACCTTCTCGCGAAGCTGCTTCACGCCCGCCTCGGTCACCCGCGAGTTCGCCACCTTCAGCAATTTGAGATTCTTCATTCCCGCCAAGGCTTGCAGACCGGTATCGTTCACCCTTGAATCGTTGATCTCCAGAAGCTCCAGATCGGTCAGGTGCGCCAGCGTGATCATCGTCTTGTCATCCACCAGCGCCGACAGAATCACCAGCTCGCGCAGCGAATCCATGACGGCAACTGCCGAGGCGACTTCGCTGTTCCACACATTCTTTCCCACGGTCAGATGCCAAAGTTTGGGAAGGGAACGGAGCGGCTCCAGGTCGAGACTCCTGGGCCGGTTGCCGGCACGCAGCTCGACGCTTTGAATGCCCGGCACCTGCGCGACTTCAGGCAACACATCCAGCAGCACAACGCTGACGAGCTCGGTGCCCTCGTACTTCCACTCGCTCACCGGCATGTTCTTTTCGTTTGCGATGAACTCCAGCTTCTGCTGCGGGTTCATCGCCGCCAGCTTTGCTTCGCGATCGGCGACGGTGTCCGCCTGCTTCTGCTCCTGAGCTGCCTTGCGGTCGGCCAGATTCTTCTCCCGTATCGCGGCGATCTCCTCGGGCGACTTCGGCTGCTTGTCGGGGAAGAACGGCCGAGCGATACCGATGACCAGAAAAATCAGTGCCCAGTACTGCACGGGAATGAAAAAGAAATCGTCCCCTTCCGCCACCTGCTGCCCGCGCGCCGCCGCCGCCTGTCGCTGCTGCTTGAGGGCAAACGTGAAGCCCGCGGTGCCTGCCGCCGCGAGAATAAGGGCGATGCTGTTAGCCACCGCGCTGGACATCTTCGCGCCGAGCCCGTCGGTGACCAACCACATGAGCGCCCCGCTCGCGAGCAGGATCGCCAGCACCCAGATGCCTTTGCCGCGCCATGAAACAAACATGCTGCCTCCAGGGTTCGAGTGAGTTCGTAAGGTGGAAGCATCTTATCACTCAAGTGCCCTGCCGCAATCGAGCGCGGGGCGCATGTGGAGACTCACTGGGATGAAATGAAAAAGGCCTCCGATGAATCACCGGAGGCCTCTATCTTCATGTATAGACATTGAAGCGAACGGGCGTCACTGCCACAAACACGCCTGCTCGCCCAGCACCGGTTCGCGGCCGATGCTGTGGTACACCAGGCCGTATTCCTTGGCCACCTCGCGCTTCCAGATGTTGCGGCCATCGAACACGACCGGGCAGTTCATCCGGCTCTTGATCGCTTCAAAATCAGGATTGCGGAACTCATCCCACTCGGTGCAGACGATCAGCGCATCGGCGCCATCCAGCGCGGGCATCGGTTCCTTCGCGTAGGTGATCCGGTCCGCCAGGAAGTGCCGGCAGGTTTCTTCCGCGACGGGGTCGTAGGCCGTGACCTTCGCGCCGCTGGCGAGCAGGTGTTCCATGATGGTGATCGAAGGCGCTTCGCGCACGTCATCGGTGCCGGGCTTGAAGGCGATGCCCCACACGGCGATTTTCTTGCCGCTGAGACCCGGGTTTTCCGCGAGGCCGCGGAAGTGATTGTCAATTTTCGCAATGAACGCCTGCCGCTGGCGCTGGTTGACCTGATGCACGCTCTTCAAAAGCTGCGTGGGCACTTCGCTCTTCTCGCCCATGGAAACGACGGCCAGCACATCCTTGGGGAAGCAGGACCCGCCGTAGCCCAGGCCGGGATAGAGAAACTGGTTGCCGATGCGTTTGTCGCTGCACATGCCGCGACGGACTTCATCGATATCCGCGCCGTAGGCTTCGCACAGATTGGCGATTTCGTTGATGAAGGAAATCTTCGTCGCCAGCATGGCGTTGGCGGCGTACTTGACCATCTCAGCGGAAGGAATGTCCATCACGAAGATGGGGTGGCCGTTGCGGACGAAGGGCTCGTAGAGATCGCGCATGCGGTCGCCGGTGCCCTTCTCTTCGCAGCCGATGCAGACACGATCAGGCTTGTTGAAGTCGTTGATGGCCGCGCCCTCTTTGAGGAACTCGGGATTGCTGGCCATCTTGAAGGGCTTCTTGGTGCGTTTGGCGATCTCGGCTTTCACTTTCGCGTTGGTGCCGACGGGCACGGTGGATTTAACGACGATGATTTTGGCGCGGCGTTCATCGCCGCCGCCCGTTTCGCCGGGGTTGTTCTCGATGGCATCGCCGATATCGCCGGCCGCGGCGAGGACGTATTTCAGGTCCGCGTGACCGTTCTCATCGCTGGGCGTGCCGACGCAGATGAAGATGATCTCCGCCTTGGAGTAGGCCTCGGTCTTGTTGGTGGTGAAGTGAAGGCGGCCGGCCTTGACGTTGCGGAGGATCATTTCATCCAGGCCCGGCTCGTAGATCGGGCTGATGCCCTTGTGGAGCTTGTCGATCTTTTTCTGATCGATGTCGAGGCAGATGACATCGTTGCCGGTGTTGGCGAAGCAGGTGCCCGTGACGAGTCCGACGTAACCGGTGCCGACCATCGTGATTCGCATGATTGAACCTTTCTTTTCCCGATCCTGTTCCCCGCCTGCAAATAGTCTGATAACCGCATCAGTTTAGGCGAGGGATATGCCCTTGTTTTCGGCAGGACGACGGAGGGGCTGTAGTGGCGAAAGGAAATACGAATGGGAATGAGGGGTGGTTCGTCGGTCGGCGCGAAGGCGCAAGCGGAAAAGGTGGCGTCAGGCGAGGACGGGGGTGGCGGCGAGGCGCCCGAAAAGCGCGAGCGGAGCGTGTTTTTCGATTGCAACTTCAACGATGGATCCGACGAGGGATTCGTCGCCGTCGAACATGACGATGAGGTCGCCGTCGGTGCGGCCGGTGAGTTGGGTGGAGGAAGGCGAAGGCGCAAGCGTTGTCGTGGACAAAGGAGTTTTCCAACCCAGGTGGATGATGGGG
>JBBDXA010000024.1:0-8745 GCA_040902585.1 Phycisphaeraceae bacterium | reverse complement strand
GGCCCCGCGACCACCGGTCGCGGCTTTATGTCATCCGCACGCCCAGGTGCAGCAGCACATTCGCGTAGCGCTGCTGATCGCCGGTCTGCACGGTGAGGATGTGATCAGCCGTGGCGACGGCATCATAAAACGCCCACTTCTCAATCGGCTCCAGCTTCAGTTTCAGCTTCGCCGTATCAATCGTCGCGCGATACTCCGCCCACACCGGCGGATCCTCCGTCAGGGCGTATTGACCTTCCAACTCATACATCATCGTGTTGATCTGCTCGACCGGCGCGACCGAGAGAATCGCTTCGAGTACCTGGTTACACGTGACCAGCCCCGGCATCAGGTTCAGATGCACCAGCTCGGCGTTGGGGCCTTTCTTCGATGACGCGGGATAGTTGCCGTCGGCGATGAGGATCGAACCGTGATGGCCGGCCCCGGCGAGGGCGGAGAGGATTTGCGGGTGGATCAGTTTGGTTTTGAGCATGGGTGTCTTTCGTGGAGCACTATCCCGGAAGGGTGGTGCTGAGTTCGTCGACCGAGCACCGCCCTTCGGGGACGGTGCTCCATTGTCACATCCCCGCCTTCAGCGCCTCAAGGTGTTTCGCGAAGTGATCGGCGAGGACTTCCTTATATGTGTCAGGATGCGCTTCCAGCACCGCCCGCACCTTCGGGCCCAGGTCTTTGTTCGTCAGCACCGAGCCGAAGGTGCAATGGAGAATCTGTCTGCCGGGCGCGGTGAAGCCGATGATCTTGTCAGCGGGGATATCGCACCAGCGCTGAAGGTAGTGCTGCTCCAGTTCGACCGCGCTCTTCACCTGATCCGCAGGCGGCGCGGAGGCGAGCGTCGCTGAGACGTGGTAGGTCGCTTTGTCCGTGTCGTACCGTTCGCGACTGAAACGCACGACTTCGCGGAACAGCTTTTCATCATGCCGGGCGACGACGCGGATCGCTTCGAGATAGCTCGTGCCTGCGGTCTTCACGTGGAACATGCCCTTCGTTGCCCGCGCGAACGGCGTGTACATCGAAAGCTTGTCCGAACCCGAATGCAGGCTGAGTTTGTAAGGCCCCAAGAGCGCAGCAATCGCGGCGTGATCGGCGAGTGACTTTTCGAAAGCGGCAATATCACCCTTGAAATCCACGCCTTTTTCAAAGTCGCCGATGAAACGCGGCGCGAGACTGACGAGCTTCATCCCGTGCCTGAGACATTGGTCGGCGATGATGTAATGCTCGGCCGCGGTGGTGGGCTGATCGGTTTCGTCAACGCTGAGTTCAATCTCGTAATCACGCTTGCCCCCGGATGCGGTTTCGGCGACGTGACGGATGTAAGCGGCGAGCACGATCGCCTGGTTGATCGCGATGCCGTACTTCACCGCACAGCGCAAGACCGACTGTTCATCGAGGTTGATCGTCGTGCCGGTGGTGAGCTTGATGCTCTTGCCTTTGTAGAGATCAACCCACGCGATCTGAGCGCGGACCTGTTCGAACTTCGCGCGCACGGCGGCCTCATGGTAGTTGTCGGCATGACGGTCCACGTAGCCGGACGGGTCGATGGTGAAGAAAGTGAAACCCACAGCCGCGGTGCGGTCCACATCTTCAGGCGTCTTCAGGTGATCGGCATCCGCGCCGGTGCGCACGGTCCAGCCGGAGGCGACCATCGCGCGAAGGGCATCATCCATCACTTCGCGCGGCTGGCGGTTGGTGCGCGCCATCTCGCGGATGGACTGCTGGGGGTACATCGGATCGATGCCCGAGCCGGCGCGCTTCATCGCGGCGACATGACCGGGGGTGGCGAGGCCGGTGCGATCGCCGAAGCCGAAGGAGGGAGAAAGGCCGAGGGTGACGGGGGAAGGCAAGGTGCTCATGGGTTCAATCAGAAAATATGCAAATGCAAAGCATGCAAATGCAAAATGGTGAAGTCAGAGGGTTGCGGTTGAATCGGGTGTTTGGTGAACTCGCATTTGCATGCTTTATATTTGCATGCTTTGCATTTTGCATTTTCTTCTCAGGCGAACAGCTTGTTGAACATCGAAATCGTCTGCTTCGCCGCGGCATCGGGGTCGGGCCAGGGGAAGGCCTCGGCTGAGGCGTAACCGTTGTAATCGATCTCCTTGAGCGCCGCCGCGATCGGGGCGTAATCCATGTGACCGTTGCCTGCGGGGCGGCGATTGGAGTCGACGAAGTGAACGTGGCCGATGTGGCCTTTGCCTTCGCGCAGGGCGGCGGCGATGTTTGTTTCTTCAATGTTCATGTGGAACAGGTCAGCGAGGAGCTTTACGTTCGTCGTGTCGAGCGAACGAATCAACTCGATGCCGCCAGCGATGGTGTTGACCATGTTGGTTTCGTAGCGGTTCAGCGGTTCGTAGATGACCGGCTGGCTGTACTGCTTCGCGTGCTCGCCGAGTTTGTTGAGAGCTTCGCCCAACCAGCCGGTGGCCATGTCGCGCGAAACGGAATCGCCCCAACGCCCCTGCATGGAACCGATGATCGCCGGTGCTTTGAACTGAGCGCCGACATCGATCATCTGGCCGATGAAATCCATCGCCTTGGCGCGGGCTGTCTTATCGGGCAGCGTGAGGTGCAGCTTGTGTTTCACCCAGCCCGCGCCGGTGCCGACGGCTGCGACTTTCAGGCCCAGGTCGCCGGTGATCTTGGTGACTTCGTTCGTGTCGATCGTGTCAGGGCCGGGCGCGAAGATTTCGATGGCGTCGTAGCCGAGGGCCGCGGCCTTTTTGCAGGCGGCGGGGAGATCGTCCCAGAAGACGAACGGGCCGCCGCGGGATTCGGGGACGAGGCTGAGGGTGATGGCGGAGTGGATCATGGGGTACTCGTTGCTACGCCGCGAGCGGCGGGGGCGGGGCGGGAACGGGGGCGGGATCGGGGGGGGGGGGGGGGGGTTGGGGGGGGGGCGATCGGGGACCGCGACCACCGGTCGCGGCTTTATGAGACATCGACGATGGCTTTGATCACGCCGGTTTCGGGTTTGGTGAAGGATTCGAATTCGCCGATGACGTTGTCGAACGACGTGCGATGCGTGATCCAAGGCTTGGTGTCGATCGCGCCGGTTTCGATCAGTTCGATGATGCGCGTGAAGTCATGCGGCAGGGCGTTGCGGCTGCACAGCAGCGTGCCTTCGGGGCGGTGAAACGCGGGGTGTTTGAAGGTGACTTCATCGGTGGTGATGCCGACGTACACCAGCCGGCCTGTCGGGGCGACGTAACCGAACGCGGCGGACATCGACTTATTCGAACCCGTCGCATCGATCACCACATCAGGCAGCGCGCCATCGGTCAGATCGCGCAGCTCCTGCAACAGGTTGTCACCAGGTTTGATCGTGTGATCGACCTTCATCGCCTTCTTGCAGAACTCCAAACGTGAATCGACAAGGTCGAGCACAATGACCTTCGCGCCGGCGAGTTTGGCGAAGACGATCGCCGACAACCCAATCGGCCCCGCGCCGATGACGAGGCACGGTTCGCCTTGACGAAGGCCCGAGCGGTTGATGGCATGGCAGCCGATGCCGAGGGTTTCGACGAGGGCGAGCTGGTCGTATGACAGTTTGTTAGAGGGGTGGAGTTTGTGGGCGGGGACGATGAAGCGGTCGCGCAGGCCGCCGTCGCTCATGACGCCGATGACTTTGAGATTGGCGCAGCAGTTGCTCGCGCCCTTTTTGCAGGCGTGGCAGTTGTTGCAGTTCATGTAGGGTTCGATGGAGCACTTCATGCCGATGGTGACGCCTTCGCTGACGGGATGGCTGTGCGGCCCGTGCGAAGGCGGGCCGAGTGCGAGGACTTCGACGCCCAGTTCGTGGCCGGGGATGCGCGGGTAGGTGAAGAAGGGCATCTTGCCGAGGTAGCCGGAGAGGTCGGTGCCGCAGATGCCCATGCGATGGGTGCGGACAAGGGCTTCACCGGGGCCGGGGGCGGCCGGCTCATCGATGTCGATGCGGGCGAACTGTTTGGGGGCTTGGAGTTGGATGGCGCGCATGGGAGGGCAGGTTCTGGGTTGTGGGTTCAGGGTTCAGGGTTGGGAGGGGAAAGGCGGGCCTCGCGGACTCGGCCGCGCCGCTAAACGGGATTCACTTCTTCGGCTTATCGTTATTCTTCGCCTTGCCTTCGATATAGAACCAGTTGTGGATCGGCTTCAGAATCCTCAGCACGTTCTTCAAGAGGACCTCATCCATCGGCTGCTGGGCCCACTTCACCCACTTCTTCACGTTCTCCGGATTCGCCGAGCCGACGACGCACGTGGTCATGTCTTCGTTCGCCACCGAATACTGCACCGCGAGTTGGGCGATGTTCACGCCCTTGCTCGCGCAGTAGTCCGCCGCCTTCTTCGCAATAGTGCGCACCTTCGGCGTCGCCTTGTGCCAGACGGGCAGCGTGGTGTTCGTCAGCAGTCGTGCCGAGAACGGGGCGGCGTTCATGATGCCCACTTCCTTCTTCTTCAAGTAAGGCACCATATCCGCAAGCATCGTGTTCTGCAGCGTGTAATGGTTGTACGAAAGGATGACATCCACCTTCGCGCGGTCGAGTACATACTTGAACATCTTCATCGGGTAACCGCTGATGCCCACGAAGCGCACCTTGCCTTCTTTCTGCACCTTGCGCAGGGCGGGCAAAGTTTCTTCGACGATCTGGCGCATCTCGACGAACTCCAGATCGTGGCAGAGCATGATGTCCAGGTGATCGGTGCCCAGGCGATGCAGGCTGACATCCACGCTTTCAAAGACGCGCTTGGCGGAGAAGTCGAAGTGGTTCGCGTCGTAGCGGCCGAGCTTGGTGCCCAGGTAGTAATGATCGCGCGGGACATCCTTCAGCGTGATGCCCAGCAGCACTTCGCTCATGCCCCGGCCATAGAACGGCGAAGTGTCGATGAAGTTCATGCCCAGATCGAGGGCGACATGCACGGCTTTGGTCGCCTCCGCGACATCGATCTTGCGGAACTCCGCGCCGAGGGAGGAAGCGCCGAAGCTGAGCTTGGTGAAGCGGAGGCCGGTCTTGCCGAGCGGGCGCGTTTCCATCACTGCGATCTCCGGGGAGCGGTCGTTCGGTGCGAGTGTGAATCGAGCGGAGGATTCTAACGGATTGCGGATGGGGCGCAGGGGAAAGGGGATGGGCGAAGCGGGGGCTTGGGGACAGCGCGGTTTTGACGCAGAGGCGCGGAGGAAGAAGAGAGCGCTGAGAAGGACACTTTATGTTTTCAAACTTGCGCCACTCTCCGCGCCCTCTTCTGCCTCTGCGCCTCTGCGTTGAAATCGAATTCAGTGAGACGCGCGTTCTCAGGCCCTCCGCACGGGTCTGCTCGCAAAGCCTCGCCGACCCGTGGCACCCGATCCCCGAAATCCAGACCCCGGCGATCAAAACAGATCAGGATACTTCTGCTTCAACTCCGCCATGTTCTTGGGCGTGATGAGCAGGAAGCGGCGTTCGAAGGAGGTGACAATGTCTTCATCCGGCGGCTCGGCCTGGGGATTGGGTACACGCCGATGCTGCACGTCCGCGATGAATCGGCCGGCGGTCATGATCGGGTGCAGCTTGTAGAGCGAGCCAAAGACGGTTGCAAACTTGACGCCTTTAGGATCCTTCAAACACCGCATCGCCTGCGCATCTTCCGGCAGGCCGGCGAGGCTGATCACCACCGTGTAGTCGCCCGGGTACTTCGCCAGCAGCATGTCGAAGTACGCGGCTGTGAACCACTCGGCGATATCCGGCACTTCCTGCTGCTCCAAGTCCGGATTCAACTCGCTTTCGTAGGC
This sequence comes from Phycisphaeraceae bacterium, assembly GCA_040902585.1. Lineage (GTDB taxonomy): Bacteria > Planctomycetota > Phycisphaerae > Phycisphaerales > Phycisphaeraceae > JBBDXA01. The sequence goes on along the minus strand of JBBDXA010000024.1, from coordinate 3,002 downwards.
CGCGCGCACGGCGGGCGGCAGCGGCGGGTTCACCACTTCAGCGATCACCATTTTGTCCTTCAGCGCCCGCCCGATGCCTGCCAGCATCGCCTTGCGCCGCGGCTCGGGCGTGCGAAATTCAAAAGGCATGATGATGAGCACCTTCGCACCGGGCATCTGCTCGGCAACGCTCATACCCAGCCGCTCAGCCGCGATGGAAGCGAACCACGCCTCTTGAACTTTGACAGGGTGTTCATCGACAGTTGCCCCGCGCAGGAAGAAATGCGCCAGGCCGACGGTCATGCCCAGGAGCGCAGCCACGGTCATGATGACGGAGCCGCGCCCGTCTCCTTTTTTGGACATGACGAAACCGGCGATGATGCCGATCAGGGCGATGATAAGGATGATGGTCAGTAGCATCGTGAAGGTCACGGACGGTAGGGATTCTGCCGACCCCGTTTCAGATACCAGGCTTCATAACTGGGCACATCGCCCTTGCGCCAGACGGCGGAGGTGTCCAGGCCCACCGCGTTGTAGCCGCCCAGGTGCCGCTTGTAGGCATGGTAATCAAAGCTGTGGCGCAGCGGCCATTCCTTCTTGCCGCGCGACACGCCGCCGATGTCCCACGGGCTGCTGTCGGCGTCGCCGTCGGAATAGCAGACCGCATCCTGATTGGCGACGAAGTCGCTCCGCAGCGTGCCGCTGGCGTAGGGGCTGGCCGGCTTGTCGTAGTGCTGGCCGATGGTGTCGAAGAAGTTCTGCGTCTGGCTGTTGGGCCGACCGTAGTGATTGACGCCGTAGTCCAGGCGAACTCCGCCGTGAAAGAAGGGTGTCTGCGATGGATCGCTGTGGTTGAAGTATTCGTTGATGTCCTGCGATGGGCAATAGAAAACGTCGTAGGCGGAAATGTAGTTGAAGAGCACCAGCCGGTCCGCGTAGGTGTACTGCTTGGTGACGCCGTTGATCTTCTGGCTCTCGCGCATCGCCGGCAGCAGCTTGCTGTGGTCGTTCGAATACGCCTTGCCGCCCAGCATGTGCTGGTGAAGCTGGCTCAGGCAGATGGCGCGGCGGGCGACCTCTCGACTCGAGTTGAGATTCGGCAGGAGCAGCGAAATGAGAATGAGCACAATCGCAATCACCGCCAGCAGCTCAGGCACCGTGAAACCGACCGCCCTAAGGCGCGGCGCGGCCGACGATCCCTGTTGACAACACAACGCTCGGACTGGTTGTTCAGTTGGTGGCCGCTTCAACATGTCAAAACCTCGACGCGCAGGATGAAGGGATGCTGCGGAAAGGACAAACGGAACGCATCAATACTAACCTGAGAATCCTGTATCGCAACCTTTATTTTGTGGGCCTACTCCATCAATCCCCGGCATAAAAAGTTTGGAGCACCATCCGGCAGGGTGGTGCTTGAGGGCCATCCCGGCAGGGTGGTGCTTGAACGCTGCGTCAACACAAGCAGGCACCATCCCGCCGCGGCGGTGCGCTTGCGTGGTCCAGTTCGTCGAATGCACCGCCCTGCCGGGCCGGTGCTCCAGTTCCTCGAAGTCTGATTTCACAGGATGATTCTTCTGGATCGCCTGTATGAATCCGCCGCCCGCCGCGTAGAATGGTCGTTCCTTCAGCTTCGATCCGTTCACTCGCAAGGAGGTTTCTGGTGACTCGATTCAAACTCTCAGCCGCTCTTCTCCTCGTCTTCATCCTCGGCCTCTCAGCACTCGCCGCCGTCGGCTCCCCCGGCGACTGGCCTCGATGGCGCGGCCCCAACCTCGATGACATCTCCACCGAAAAAGGCCTCCTCCAGGCCTGGCCCAAGGCCGGCCCCAAACTCCTGTGGACCGCCAAACGCCTGGGCCCAGGCTACTCCTCCATCGCCATCGTCGGCGATCGCATCTACACCATGGGCGCTCACCGCGACGCCAAGGGCGGCGTCGGCATCGTCTGCATCAACCGCGAGAACGGCGAAGTCCTCTGGACCAACTTCGTCGGCAACGGCAACGAACCCAACTGCACACCCACCGTCGATCCCGAAGCCGGCCTCGTCTTCGGCTTGACCAAGGACGGCGATTTCCTCTGCGCTGACGCCAAAACCGGCGAAGCCAAATGGCGCAAGAACTTCAAGAAGGACTTCGGCGGCAAGATGCACTCAGGCTGGGGCTACTCCGAATCGCCCCTGATCGACGGCGACCGCGTCATCGTCACCCCCGGCGCGAAAGAGGCCCAGATCGTCGCCCTCAACAAGACCACCGGCGAGCTTGTCTGGAAATCCGAAGTGCCTGACCTCGGCAAGAAGGGCAACGACGGCGCGGGCTACTCTTCCATCGTCATCGGCACCATCGGCGGCGTGAAGCAGTACATCCAGCTCGTCGGCCGCGGCGTCATCGGCGTGCAGGCCAGCGATGGCAAATTCCTCTGGAACTACAACAAGGTCGCCAACGGCACCGCCAACATCCCCACCCCGATTGTGAAAGATGATTTCGTCTTCTGCACCAGCGGCTACGGCGACGGCGGCAGCGCCTTGCTGAAAATCACCAAGAAGGGCAACAGCTTCGAAGCCACCGAGGTCTATTACAAATCCTCACGCGAACTCCAGAACCATCACGGCGGCGTGATCATGATCGGCAACTTCATCTTCGGCGGCCACGGCCACAACAAAGGCATGCCCTTCTGCCTCGAATGGAAAACCGGCAAGGTCAAATGGCTCAACGAAGACAACGAAATCCAGGGCCAGAAATCCGCAGCCGTCACCTTCGCCGACGGCCACCTCTACTTCCGCTACGAAGACGGCACCGTCACCCTCGTCGAAGCAAACCCCAATGCCTACCGCGAAAAAGGTTCGTTCAAACTCCCCGGCGTCAAAGGCCCAAGCTGGCCGCATCCGGTGGTCGCCGGCGGCAGGTTGTATCTGCGCAATCAGGATGAACTGCTGTGTTATGACGTGAAGAAGTGAGTTGTCGGGTGGGTTGCCGGGTGGCTGGGGCTGAGTCCGCGAAGCCCCGGCCCAGGCGTACGGCGGAATA
>JBBDXA010000023.1:0-8793 GCA_040902585.1 Phycisphaeraceae bacterium | reverse complement strand
AACGGCAACATGAAGGCCGGCGTGTATCGCGAGACGGACGGCAAAACCTGGCTGGCGGTCATCGGCGAGAAGAAGCCCGGCGTGCTCATCATCCCGCCACCGCTGTGGCACGGCGTCGCGACGGTGGGCAACGAAAACGCGGGACTGTTGTATTACGTCACGCATGCCTACGACATGAAGGCCCCGGATGAAGATCGCCGGGCGCATGACAGTGTGGAAGGTTTTCCGTGGTGGGTACGGCATGGGTGACATGGAGTAAATGATTCCCAACTGAAATTCATATGGGCACTTGAAATGGGTAATCTTTGGGACAAACCTGGCGTTCCGCATAAGGGGTGGACGTGCATTGATGTGATTGATCGTCGAGCAGATGGATTGCCGGTTGAGGAGTCTGATTACGCCACGTGCGAAATGTGTGGCCATGAGCAAATTCGCTTTGTACACATAATGGAACATGACGAGTATGGCCAACTTGAAGTTGGCTGTGTTTGCGCTCAGAAGATGAGCAACGACTACGTCAACCCTCGTCATCGAGAAACAAAGCTCAAAAACCGCGCTGCGCGCAAAACAAAATGGCTCAAAAGGAAATGGAGAACATCGGCCAAAGGCAATTCGTTCGTGAATGCGGAAGGTCATAATCTCGTCGTGTTTCCAGCTAAGTTCAAACCTGGCCGTTGGTCATTCGGAATTGACGGTGATTTTTCTCGGGCAACTTTTGCGACTGAATCGGAAGCAAAACTTGCGATGTTCGACGAGTTTTGGCAGTTAATTGACGATGATGAGTGACCAATTCTGTGACTCGCGCCAATACCCTCGAATCCGCCGCCCCTTCGCAACGCCGCGCCCTCGGCCCCGTGCTGCTCATCGGCGGCAACGGCATGCTCGGCCGGGCGTGGCGCGAACTGCTGGCGAAACACAACATAGACTTCGACGCCCCGCCGCGCAGCGAGCTTGATCTGACGAAGCCCGACACGCTCACCAAACATATCACCGGCGAACACGCCACGATCATCAACTGCTCCGCATGGACCGATGTCGATGGCGCGGAGACGAAGCTCGATGAGGCCAAGGCCGCCAACGGCATCGGCGTCGGCGCGCTGGCGGACCACTGCGGTCGCGTCAACGCCACGCTCGTTCACTACTCCACGGACTACATCTTCAACGGACAGGCCACTTCGCCCTACGAACTCGATCACGCGCTCGAACCGGTCAACGCCTACGGCCAGTCCAAACTCCTCGGCGAAACGCTCCTCCAGCGCAGCGGCACGCGCTACCTGCTCATCCGCACAAGCTGGCTCTACGCCCCTTGGGGCAAGAACTTCGTACGAACGATCGCCAACGCCGCGAAGACGAAGCCGCAGCTCAAAGTCGTCGCCGACCAGCGCGGCAGGCCCACCAGCAGCGAGCACCTGGCGGACTTGTCCCTTCGCCTCCTCCACACCGGCGCCACCGGCATCTTCCACGGCTGCGACGGCGGCGAATGCACCTGGTTCGACTTCGCTAAACAAATCGCCGCCCACGTGAACCCCGCCTGCGACGTGCAGCCCTGCACCACCGCCGACTTCCCCCGCCCCGCGAAACGCCCGGCCTATTCCGTGCTCTCCCTCGACCGAACCGAAGCGGAAATCGGCAAGATGCCGGACTGGCGCGATAACCTCAAAAGTGTCCTTGACCGATTGGAACCGTAACGCTGGAAGAATGTCGAATGACGAATGAGAGAATGTCTAATGAATGACCAATTCCCAATGAATGAATGACAAATGCAGAAATCAACAGTCGGCCGGAGCACTCGGCCATTTGGCATTCGACATTGACTCATTCGTCATTCATTAGACATTCTCTCATTCGACATTTGTCATTCATTAGACATTCTCTCATTCGACATTGGTCATTGAAACAAAAGCATCGAGACACACCATGCACATTCTCCTCACCGGCGGCTCCGGCTTCATCGGCTCCAACTTCGTGCGCTTCGTCCTCGCGAATCGCCCTTCCTATCGCATCACCAATCTCGATTGCCTCGCCTACTCGGGCAACCCTGACAACCTCGCGGACCTCGAAGCGGATGAGCGCTACACCTTCGTGCACGGCAACATCCTCGACCGCGCCCTGGCTGAGCGTCTGATCGCCGAGGCGGATGGCGTCGTCCACATGGCTGCGGAAAGTCATGTCGATCGCAGCATCATCGACGCCGGGCCGTTCATTCAGAGCAACGTCGTCGGCACGCAGACGCTGCTCGATGCCCTGCGCACCGTCGATCCGAAGAACGCGAAGCGCTTCGTGCATGTCTCCACCGATGAAGTCTACGGCCAGCTTCCTTTGGACAAGCCCGAACTGCTCTTCACCGAGGAGACGCCGATCCATGCGAGCAGTCCGTACTCATCGAGCAAGGCCGCGAGCGATCTGCTCGTCATCGCCTGGCAGCACACCTTCGGCATCAACGCCAGCATCACGCGCTGCTCCAACAACCACGGGCCTTATCAGTTTCCTGAGAAAGTCATCCCGCTATTCGTCACCAACCTGGTCGAAGGCAAAAAGGTTCCGCTCTACGGCAGCGGCGCGAACATCCGCGACTGGCTGCATGTGGATGACCACTGTGAAGCGGTGCTGACGGTTCTTGAAAAGGGCAAGGCGGGTGAGGTGTACAACATCGGCGGCAACAACGAGCGCACCAACCTTGAGCTTACGCATTCCATCTTGAAGCTGATGGGCAAAGGCGAGGAGATGATTCAGCCGGTGAAGGATCGTCTGGGCCACGATCTGCGTTACGCGATCGATGCGAGCAAGATCAAGAAGGAACTCGGCTGGCAACCGACGCGATCCGCCTGGCCCGGCGCGCTGGAGCGGACGGTCAAGTGGTACGTCGACAATCAGCAGTGGTGGCAGCGCGTCAAGAGCGGGGCGTACCGCGAGTACTACGCGAAGCAGTATGACGGGCGGTAACGGCTATAATCAAAGCATGCAGAACTTCGACCGCATCACGATCGATCCGGAAAAGGTCAACGGCCAACCCTGCATTCGCGGGATGCGGCTGACGGTGCGCCGGGTGGTCGAGATCGTTGCCACCTATCCTGACCGCGCTGAACTTAAGGCAGCCTTTCCTGAACTTGAGGACGAAGACATCCGCCAGGCGCTCGCCTACGCGGCCGCTAATCTTGAAGGGCCATTCGTCCCTCGCACCGCCATCGCATGAGACTCCTTCTGGACCAGGGTGATTCTCGTCTGGCCGCGGAAATCCTCCGTCAGCGCGGGCATGATGCCATCCACGTCGCGGAGGTTTCCATGTACGCCGCCACGGACGAACAGATTATCGAGCGTGCCGTGCTTGAGGAACGGGTGATCGTCACGTGGGATGCGGACTTCCATAACCACATCGTGCTGTCGCGGGCAGAGAAGCCATCGTGCATACGCATCAGGATCGAATGCCTGGGCACACAAGACCAGGCAAACATCATTCAAAGTGTGATCGATGAATTCGCCGGCGAGCTGATCGAAGGCGCGATTGTCACGGTCGACGAAGCAGGCTCTCGATCGCGAACACTCCCTGTTGATCGTTGACCGCTTACGTCTTAGGACTAGATGGCGAGAAGTCGACCCCGCATTCCGTACACATCGGACTCAACAAACCTGTTCTTTGAAACCTTTCCCGCTCATTCGCCTCTAAATAAGCAACCCTGTGCCCCCCGGGTTGCTGGCGCGTGGCGTGCGACCTAGAATCCGCCCGCAACACCGCAAGAATGGATGCCCGCAACAACCGGGCGGCACAGCGAAAGGAGTTTTCTATGGCCAGCGAAGCAGTCTTGGAACTGACGGACAGCAATTTCGAGCAGGAGGTGCTTCAGTCGGAAGTGCCTGTGCTCGTGGATTTCTGGGCGGAATGGTGCATGCCTTGCCGCATGCTTGGGCCCACGATCGATGAGATCGCCAACGAATACAAGGGCAAGGTCAAGGTCGGCAAGGTGGACACCGATTCCAACCGCGATGTCTCCGTGAAATACGGCATCATGAACATCCCCACCGTGCTGCTCTTCAAGGGCGGTGAAGTGGTGGACAAGTTCGTGGGCCTGCGGCCCAAGGCGGCGTTCAAGGAACAGATCGACAAGCAGCTTCAGCCGGCGTGAACCGGATTGATGAACATGCGAGCGCGAACGAAGATTCACGTTCTTCGTTCGCGCTCTTTTTCTTAGGTGGAGCCACTCGCCATGAGGACACGTTGGATTCAGACTCCGGCCGCGCTCCTCTTGCTCGTTCTGAATGCGTGTCATTCCACGTCTTCCACTACCATCACCGTCGAGGACTTGGCCGAACGAGACGTGATCGGAAAACTCGGCGTACCACTGGGAACAGTCGTCGAGATTCAGGCGACCATTATCGCAGGACGTGAACTTCGCATGAAGGCTTACGACGGGCTTTATCTGTTGAAGGTGACTCATGTCGGAGCGCGTTTGCTTGAGGAGCCTCCAGTTCTCGAGTTCTCTGTGCCCGGTTTCATCGATGTAGAATTGCCTTCCGACCATCGCTCGCTTGTTGAGATGATCAAGCGAGAAGAGGAAAAGCACCCCGGCAGAGCGAAGACCAATGACATTGAAAAGGGCTTCGTAGGACGAACTGTTAAGCTCGTCGTCCACGAAGTAGGCACGTTTTCAGGCCTCCCGCGAAACCGCCCGAATGATGTACCCGTCTGGGCCGACCGTGGTTTCTCCCTGCGCACCTCCCTGGAAGTCCTCGCTCAACGCAAATAGGTATCCACATCATGGCCCTCGCCTTCGAACAGAAAAAACTCCCCAACGGTCTGACCATCATCGCCGAGCGCAATGATGACGCCCACACCGCCGCGCTCGGCTTCTTCGTCAAGGCCGGCACGCGCGATGAGGACAAGCCGGTCATGGGCGTGAGCCATTTCCTTGAACACATGATGTTCAAAGGCACCGCCCGGCGCACCGCTGATGATGTCAACCGTGAGTTCGACGAGATCGGCGCCAACTACAACGCCTACACCAGCCACGAGGCGACGGTCTACTACGCGCAGGTGCTGCCCGAGTATTTGCCTCGCGCGATCGATCTTCTGGGCGACATGCTCCGCCCGGCCCTGCGCGAGGAAGATTTCACCATCGAGAAGAACGTCATCCTCGAAGAGATCGGCATGTACGAAGACCGCCCGCAGTGGCGATTGCAGGACACGCTGCTGGAAAAATACTTCGGCGAACACCCGCTCTCCTACCGCGTGCTGGGCACGGTTGATTCCATCAAGGCCCTCTCCGCGGATCAGATGCGCGGCTACTTCAACCATCGCTACAGCCCGGACAACATCACCATTGCCGCGGCGGGTCGCATTGATTTCGACTTTCTCTGCGATCAAATCGCGCGCGTGGCCGGGCACTGGGAAGCCACCGGTGCGACGCGTGCGTATGTCGATCCGACCGTCACGCAGAGCGAACACACCATTGCCGATGCCAAGCTCAACCGCGCGTACATGGCGATCATGTGCCCCGGTCCAAGCGCCCAGGATGAAAAGCGATACACCGCCAAGATCATCAGCGATGTGCTGGGCGACAGTGACGGCTCGCGGCTCTACTGGGCTCTCATCGATCCGGGTCTTGCCGACGAGGCTGACCTTTCTTTCTTCCCCTACGACCAGACCGGCGCGTACTTCGCTTATGCCTCGTGCGATCCGGAACGAGCGGAGGAAGTGGAAGCGAAACTGATTGAGACGATTGAAAAGTACGCGGACACGATCGAGCCTTCGGAGATCGAACGCGCCAAGAACAAAGTCGCCACCAGCGCGACGCTCCAGGGCGAAAGCCCCGGCGGGCGTATGCGCGGCCTCGGCTCGCAGTGGACCTACCTCGGCGAATACCGCTCGCTCGCCGAGGAACTGGAGCGCATCATGGCGGTGTCGATCGATGATGTGAAGAACGTGCTGAAGGAGTGGGCGTGGAAGCCGCGCACGATTGTGAGGTTGAAGCCGGAGTGATCAAGTCCCACGGCCAAGACCGTCTACTGGAAAATTAGGTGGGCCCCATGCATCGTTGTTCGCCTTATAACATACAGCTTCAGTTGCCTGCGCTGCGTCCGGCTTCTTCCCTTCTCTCCAAGATGACCATACCTCGACAGCCTCCTTTGCAATGTACACTTCGAGACAGTAAGAAAGATCTTGACAAGGATCCGAAGAACTCCCCTTGTCACGCGCTTCACCCCGAGGCACGATCGTAGCTTCTGATACCGGGATGAAATCACCGCCCACACGACGTGCATAAATGACACCATCGTCGTCGGCTTCATCAAGTCTCGCGCAGATATCGAGTAAATTCACGACAACGCACTCCAATGCTAATTAGGCACCACCACGCGACGGCATCCATGTCATTGATATTACTCTGACATTCATAAGGCTTTCGCAACTCCTGCTCCCATGCACCCCATCCCCGAAATCCTGACCGACCTCCGCGCGGGGAAGATGATCGTCCTCATCGATGATGAGACGCGCGAGAACGAGGGCGATCTCGTCTGCGCTGCCCAGTTCATCACGCCCGAGCTTGTCAACTTCATGGTGCGCGAAGCCCGTGGCCTGCTGTGCGTGCCCATGCCCGGACAGTGGTGTGATCGGCTCGACCTGCGCCCGCAGACCGCCATCAACACCGCCTCGCGCGGAACCGCCTTCACCGTCACCGTCGATGCCCACGAACGCTTCGGCGTCACCACCGGCGTCAGCGCCAAGGACCGCAGCGCGACCATCCGCGTCCTCGCTGATCCTTCGACCCTGCCCGGTGATCTTCTTCGCCCCGGTCACATCAACCCCCTGCGCGCCCGCGATGGCGGTGTCCTTGTCCGTGCCGGTCAGACCGAAGGCTCGGTTGATCTTTGCCGCCTGGCCGGCCTTTCGCCTGTCTCCGTCATCATCGAAATCATGAACGAAGACGGCTCCATGGCGCGGCTGCCTGACCTGAAAACCATGTGCGAAAAGCACAAGCTGAAAATGTGCAGCGTCGCGGAGGTGATCCAGTATCGCCTTCAACGCGAGAAGCTCATCGAACGCATCGAGACCGCGCCGTTCGAAAACGAGTTCGGGCAGTTCACGCTCATCGCCTATTCAAGTGTGGTGGACTCTCTACCGCACGTCGCGCTGGTGTGCGGTGATGTCGGCAGGCTCGACGCGACGGGGCAACCTGTGGATGTCCAGGACCCGGTGCTGGTGCGTATGCACAGTCAGAATCTTTTAGGCGATGTGTTCCACGATTGTCGCGATCCATCCAGCAAAACGCTGGCCGCGTCGATGCAGATGATTCAACAGGCGGGACAGGGCGCGGTGGTTTACCTGCGACACGAAATGATGGGCACGGGGTTGCTCAGGCGATTGCAGACGCTGCGCATTCCCGAGGACTCACGCATGGTGCCCCTGGCCGCGAGTCACGGGCAGGATGCCTACGGCATCGGCTCGCAGATCCTGCGCGACCTGGGTGTGCGCAAATTGCGACTCTTGACGAATCATCCGTTCCATCCCACGGCGCTGAGCGGGTTTGGATTGGAGATCACGGAGTTTGTGAAGGTGAACGAGTAGCGCTTGCGTCTTCGCGCCTGTGTGCAGCGGAGAAGGCGCTGCTAATCCGCAAGCGGCGATCAGGAGAATATCCACTTCAGCACAATCAACTCCACGCCGATCAGCGTGGCGATCACCATACTGATCACGAAGATGCGGTGCAGCCGGGCGTCGCCATCGCTGCGTTCGCGCCGTGGCAGCGGCACCATGCGTAACTGCTGCTCTCCTGCCGCGGGGCAGAACTGCGGGGCGTAACCGCGGCGCGCCTGGTCCTGCACGATGGCGATGACCAGATTCGCATCGAACGCGGTCAGGCCCATGACCTTGCCCAGGCGCACGAGCTTTTCGCGCTTCTCAGGCGAGAGGATCGAGCCATCGAGCGACTCGGCGGTGCGCAGGGCGAGCACCCAGCGGGGATCGGTCGCTTCCTGAATCGGAGCGCCCAGCGAGCGGCCGGGGCTCGCCATATCGCTGTCGGTCAGGCGGATCACGGGGCGGCCCGGCTGCGATGATGTTTTGTTTTCTGTATTTTCAGTCACGCGCGAAGGCGGCGCGGACTCATCGCCCGCCCCTCGCTTGAGACGAAGGGTGTCCTTGCCGGACGGACTATCCCACTTGCGACCCACCATCGCGCTTGACCTCGAAGAAGAATGAAGAACCGGATGAACAATACCCGCAACTTCCGCGTTGAAAAGGTATCGCGGCGAACAGCGCTCACTTTTGTGCAGATTCCTTCCCAATAGGGGCCGAAAAGTTTTTATCGGACAGCCAGAAGCTGTCAGCCATCAACTGCAGCATTCAGCCTGCCTCGGGCGGTCGCCGGATTTAAGGCTGATAGCTGACGGCTGACGGCTGATAGCTCATGGTTCTTCCGCTACAATCCCCGCTCACCCCCGGGCATGGAGTTCGCCTCATGAAACAAGACCTGGTCGACATCTTCGAAGCCGAGACGCTGATGGAAGCGAAGCTGCTCACCGATCGGCTGACGGAAGCGGGGATCGAGTCGTTCATCGACAACACCGACAGCCCGCTGGACGGCCTGAGTGCCGCGGGTCAGATGAAGATCGTGCGCGTGCTGCCGAAGGATCAGGACAAGGCGGAGGCGATCGCGCAGGCGTTCCTGTCCGAGAAAATGGGCGATGCGGATTTCGGCGATCTGGGTGAAGATGACGACGAATGATTGCGGTTAGCGGTCGGGCCGAGTCCGCGAGGCCCACCTGCGCCGGGTGCCGAGCGCCGAAGCGGGTGGGCCTCGC
>JBBDXA010000022.1:0-8853 GCA_040902585.1 Phycisphaeraceae bacterium | reverse complement strand
GTTGAGGTTCGCACCGGCGGCGTAGCTTTCAAAGTCTTCCTCGGCGATCACGACCGCCCCTGCCGGCCGGAGGGTAACGGATGCCAGAACGATACCGATGCAAACTGATAGATAGCCGACTCTCATGGTTGCTCCTTTCAAAGCTGACTCCAACGAATAGGAATGGTGGTGGTTGAGACCTTCTCTTCCCCACAAAATGCACGAGGGTTTATGATACGCCAGGGCCGGGCCAATTCAAAATGGATTCGCTTCGCCCCGCTGGCCATGCCGGTTGACCCGCTGGCTGATGTTAGGTAAAATATAGCATATCCTGTCACCTCGCCGAGGGATCCGTCCCGGCGGGTCGCGATGATTTGGAGTCAGCCGGTCCGCTTTGTAAGAAAACCCGTGTCTAGTAGACACGGGGTAGACACGGGGTAGCCAAACGATAAGGAAATGAAATGCCTGCACTTACAAGCAAATGGCTACCAGGGGGTAGGGGGGTAGGTAGACATGTGGCTACTTTTGGACGAAGTCGTTAGGAAAGCGGGGAGCCGCCCATTGACCCACCCACGGGAGTGGGTGGGCTTTGCCGAGGGGGTGCCCGGTTTGACAGGTTGATCACTTTCGTTAAACTTCTCCGTTCCACTTTTGTCCCTCTGCTCTATTGGTGCCAGCGATGAACCGTCAGACGACGCTTGCGAAGAACAACAACGTGCCCGCTCAGTGGTATCACGTGGATGCGACCGACCTGATTCTGGGCCGACTGTCCACCAGGATCGCCATGGCGCTGATGGGCAAGAACAAGCCCACGTACACCCCGCACCACCTGGTGGGCGATGTGGTCGTGGTGACCAACTGCGACAAGGTCAAGATGACCGGCGAGAAGGCGGCGCAGAAGATGTTCCAGACTTACGTGTTCTATCCTGGCGGCCAGAAGAACTTCAGCTATCAGTGGATGCTGAAGAATCGGCCGGAGCTGCTGTTTGAGCGTGCGGTTCGCCGGATGCTGCCCAAGAACAAGCTGGCGTCGAAGATGCTCAAGAACCTGAAGCTGTTCCGCGGCCACGAGCACAATCACCAAGCCCAGAACCCGCAGCCGATGCCGCTTTGAGCTTTGAGCGATGAGCTTTGAGCTTTGAGCCAGAGAATGAAGACTGACTCCTGACTCCTGAACCCTGACTCCTGACTCCTGACTCCCGAACCCTGAACCACGAACTTCAATGATACTTATGGTTGACTCACCGACGACAACAGGGATTGCAACAACCGGTGCCGCAGTGGCGGTCGCAGCCGTGGCCGAGCGCCCGGTGCGTCAGCCCGCCAAGCCGGACAAGGGTGGCTTCATTTGGGGCACGGGTCGCCGCAAGACTTCGGTGGCGCGGGTTCGTGTGAAGCCCGGTTCAGGCAAGTTCCTGATCAACGGCCGCGATGTGAAGGACTTCTTCCGCGAGCTTCGCGACCAGTCGGATGCCTGTATCGCGCTGGAAGCGACGCAGATGACCGGCAAGCTGGATGTGTTCGTGAACGCCCACGGCGGCGGCGTGACCGGTCAGGCCGGCGCGGTGAAGCTGGGCGTAAGCCGGGCGCTGCTCGGTTACGACCCTTCGCTCGAGCCGATCCTGCGTGAACACAACATGCTCACCCGCGATCCGCGTAAGGTCGAGCGTAAGAAGTACGGCCAGCCCGGCGCTCGCCGCCGGTTCCAGTTCTCCAAGCGTTGATCGCCATCGACAAGTTTCATCCGATCGATCCCAATCACCCGCCGGGTCCACGGCGGGTGGTTGTATTATGAGGAAGGAACGGAGGCGGAAGGAACGGAGGGACGGAGGGACGGAGGAACGAAGGGGGAACAAGAAGCCCTTCGCGTGAAACAGCTCCCCTTCCGCTCCCTTCGTGCCTTCCCCCTTCGTGCCTCCGTCCCTTCGTCCCTCCGTTCCTTCACCCTATGCCTTCCGACCTGGACCAACTCGCCCCGCGTGCCGCGACGGTGTTCCGTGTGGCTGAGTCGCTGGGCTTTGCACTTGTCGGCATCGCACCGGCCCAGCCGAGTGAGCACGCCGAGCACATTCGCCAGTGGCTCGCCGCGGGCAGGCACGGCGAGATGGATTACCTCGACACCGGCATGGAGCAGTACCTCGACCCGCGCGTCCTGGTGCCGGGGGCGAAGGCGGTGATCTGCGTGGCGGATCGGTATGCGGAAGGAACGAAGGGACAAAGGGACGCAGGGACAGAGGGAGGAACGCAGAGAGATTCCATCAATCCCTTCGTGCCTTCGTCCCTCCGTCCCTCCGTTCCTTCCCCCTCCGGCCTCATCGCCCGCTACGCCCAGGGGGACGACTATCACCATGTCATCAAGGCCCGCTTGCACAGCCTGGCCAACGCCCTGGCGGTGAAGTGGCCTGCGCATGTCTTCCGCTCGGCTGTCGATACCGCCCCGCTGCTGGAACGCGAGCACGCCGCCCGCGCGGGACTGGGATGGATCGGCAAGCACACGTTGCTCATTCACCCGCAGCTCGGATCATGGCTGCTGCTGGGCGAGATCGTCACCACGCTGGCGATGGCGACCAGCGCGGAGCAGGGTTGGCCGCTGCGGACCGCGCCGCCGACGGATCACTGCGGGGCGTGTACGCGCTGCATCGACGCCTGTCCGACGCAGTGCATCACGCCTTACTCGATCGACGCCTCGCGCTGCATCAGTTACTTGACGATCGAGCATCAGAGTGCGATCGATCCGGAGCTGCATGAGGCGATGGGACAGTGGATCGCGGGGTGCGATGTGTGTCAGGAGGTGTGTCCGTTTAATGGGGAAGGGGGAGGAGGGCCAAGGGTGGAGGGCCAGGGGCCAAGGGTGGCAGCGGAGGGAGGGGAAGAGGGGACGAGTGCGGATGAGTCGCCGCTGTCGCATGCGGACAAGCTCAAGCGGTTGCCTTCACCGGATGTGGCTTACGCGCCGCGAATGCCTGCCCTGCCGCTCTTGGAGGTGCTCAACTGGAGCGAAGCGGATCGCCGGGCGGCTGTGGTGCGCTCGTCGCTCAAACGCATCAAGCTCGAACAGTTCAAACGCAACGCCCTGATCGCCGCGGGCAATCATCTGATGGAGCGCGATGATCCATCTCTCCTGGCCCGCATTCGCGAGCTGGCTGAGGATGCAGATGAATCCCAGCTCGTGCGCCTCACGGCGAAGCAGGTGCTTGAGCGGCTTCACCGGCTGGCTCCCCGTCGCTGATGCACTGGAGCAGGTCGTAGACCAGCACCGTGGACTGATACATGCCTGCCCGCACGACCAGCCAGCGATTGTCCACGATGTGCACGCCGAACAGTCCGACATGCTCATTCGTGTGCGGCGATGCATCAAACCGCCCCAGCCAGCGGCGGGTCTGACGGTCGAACACGGTAACGGTCATGTGCCCCAGAGTCGCGACCATGAAGCGTTCATCATCGGACAGTATCGGATTGATTAGCTGAACGGGAGTCGCGACATGATCCACGCGCAAACCATCTATCTCACGAACGAAGTCCACTCGCGTGAGCGATCCCTCCTGAGCGATCACCTTCGGCTTGCGCCACACCGCAGGCTCACGCACCCAGCGCGACGCTTCCTCCGCCTTCGGCTCGACCCGCTCGTGCAGTTCATTCCGGCCGACGTCCCACGCGTACCACTTGTTCGGCTCACCCATCTCCAGAAGAAACATTTCCTTCGGTGCCTTGCTCACGGCGACCAGCAGCAGCCCCTGTCGGCGGATGGGCTGCTCGGGACGCGTGTCGTTCAGGTCGATCGGCCCTTTCCCCTTCTCCAAGTTCCACAAGTCGAACCACGAGCCAATGTCACCGTCCCTCGGCCTGGAGAGGTTTTCGCCGATGAGCATCGTTCCATCCGTGCTCAGCACGCCATTCGACGACACATCCTCCGGCCAACCCTTCAATATTCGCGTCTCACCTGTTTCCAGGTTCCACAAGTAGACGATTCGGATAACGTAGTTCCAGTCCTTTACCGAATTCCCAATTCCAACGATGGCATGCACTTCGTCGGAGAGCATCTCAAAGTCGTAGCGCGAGTCCGCGTCACTCTTGAACACCTTCGGGACGGGAACCGGTTGGGCGCCATGCTTCATGTCCCACGCGCCCTGCGGCGTGGTATTCCAGTCAAAGTAATAGCGGCCGCGAGCAGACAGCGCCCGGTCCTCCAGAAAGGGCGAATTGAATCGCGACTCCGGGTCGGCGTTCGGATCAGGGACAAGGCGCTTGACGGTCATGCTCGAAGCATCGAACCAATAGCTCTCTGATTCAATCGCCAGAATGACGACCCCGGACTCATCGATCGCAATCTTCAAGTCGGCGCCCGCGAAAAGATTCCACTGATCGCCGGTTGGTCCGTAGAAGAGCTTCTCCAAAAGCAATCGTTCGAAACTGCCCGCTGCGAGATTCACCAGCCAGACCTGTCCATGCATCGTTTCCATCGAGTCGAACCAGAACTCTCTTTCAATGGTCCACGCATGCAGCGAATCGCTCGGCCAGATGAACCAACTGCTCACGCTGCCTTCGCGCGACAGGTCGCTGTTCCAGCCCCACTGGTAATCGCCCAGCGGCGGATACCAGAAATAGAACAGCACCGATGCGCCCGACAGGATCAGTGCACCAAGCGCGAGAGGCACGGCGAGTCTGCGGCGACGCGAGCGGCCGAGGATGCGGTTGCGCGGCGTGAGCTTCGTGCCGCATTCGGGACACGCCTCGCCATTGATGCCCGTGAGCTGATAGCGACATCGCCGGCAGATCGGCTCGCCCACCGCCTGCGGCCTGCGCATCACGCGTACCACGCGCCACAGGATCACCAGCAGCCCGAGAAACAGGATGAGAAACAGAATCTCCGGCCAGAAGTAAACGATGAACGCCCACACATTCGCCCTCGTCACGCGCCCCACCGCGATCGCCCGCGGCGGCTCGCCGGGGGCCGAAGGCAAGAGCGCGAAGCCATCCATTGAGATGAGCAATTCCGCGGAGGATTCGATGATGTGCAGCGGCTGGCGGATGGGGCCGAACTCAGCGGGAAGCAATTCGGCATCGGACGAACGCTTCACCGCAGCCGGCCCGCCAACAGGACTGACGACACGCGCGCCGTCGTCCGCATCGTCCTGCGCGGCGGCGAATGGCGCGCCATTGAAGGCGGTCAGCAGCAGGAGCCCGGCGATGAGCCGCGCGGTGGAAGGCATGCAACGAGTATAGCCGCAGGCACGGGTGGGCCTCGCGGACTCGGCCCGACCGCTAACCGTGGAGCCGCGCCTACGTTAGTCCATCTGCTTCAGGCGGATGTCCTTGAACTCCACCCACATCGGAGCGCCGGCGTGGATCTGCAGCGCGAGGATGCCTTCGTCGCAGCGCTTGGCCTTATCGTTGTCGATCAGGTCCACGGTCTGGTAGCCGTTCAAGTAATGACGAACGTGGTTGCCTTTGCAGATGATGATGTACTCGTTCCACTCGCTCTTGTTGTAGGTCTTTCCAATGGCGTCCTTGTCGCCGAGTTTGCCGACGACCTTGGGCTTGCTGTCTTCGCCGATCTCGACCTTGTCGCCGACGTTGACCAGCCAGGCCCGGCCTCTTTCGTGGTACAGGAATCCGACCTTGCCGGGCGTGTTCTCGACCTCCGCCTGATATCCGCTGACGACCCACTTGTTCACGACATCATCCTTGGCGGGCAGCACCTTGGAGCGGTACTGAATGCCGCTGTTGCCGTGATCGATCTTGAACTTGATGCGCAGCTCGAAATCCTTGAGCGTGGTGTTCTTGAGGACGAGGAAGGTGTTGCCCTTGGTCTCATTTTCCTTCGTGGTCTCGCCGCGGATGACGCCGTCCTTGAGGGACCAGAGTCGCATGTCGCCTTCCCAGTTGGAAAGGTCTTCGCCGATGAGCTTCTTCATGTCCTTGGGCTCGGGCGGCGCGGTAGGCTTGGGCGCATCCTCGGCGAGCGAGACTGTACAGGTGATTAGTACGGCGAGGGCGGCGAGTGGAATCGATCGCATGGTGATCTCCAGTGGAACGTGAGTGTAAGTCGATGGTATGTTGAAGACTGTTACATCAGGGTAACGTTCCGGTGCGGGATTGTGCAAGAGTCGCACGGGTTGATCGAAGAACTGAAGCTCAGATGGGAGTTGGTCATGCCCGACAGCCACATGAAGCCCTTGATCCCCGACACCGGGCACCGCCCGCTCCGCATGATGGCCTGGTGCAAAGGGGTGGCCCTCGCGTCGATGGTGGCGATCGCGCTGGGCATCGCCATCGGGGCCCTGCTGCCTGAGAAGGCGCAGATCGCGGCGATCGTGCTCGGCTCATCGCTGGGCGGCGTGGGCCTGCTCATCGGCCTGTTCATGTGGCTGTTCGGCATCCGCTGGCAGAAGGCGGTGAATCAGATGGTGGCCGGCGACTACTACGTGTACTGGACCTACGAGCAGCAGCAATGGCACGACTTCGTGACCAAGGAGTACCGCAAGCGGTGGTGGGTGTTCTGGGTGATCGCCGGGTGTACGATGATCCCGGGCATCACCATCGCGGCCGCCACTTCCTCCGACGGCGACACCATCGCCGGCTCCATCGCGCTCACCTGGCTGGTCTGGGCCGGCGGCTTCCTCCTGCTGGGCGCGGGTATCGGACAGTTCTTCATGGTCATGGCGCGGCGAAAGTACGAACAGTTGCTCCAGGAAACCGGCGATGTGTTCATCGGACCCAAAGGGTTTTACATCAGCGGCGACTACTGGCCGTGGTCCACCTTCGGGCAGAAGCTGGAAGCGATGCGAACGGAGCCGGGCCCGCCGATGGAAATCGTGTTCACCTTCCGCATTCAGCAGAAGCACGGATCGACGACGAAAGATGTACATGTCCCGGTGCCGACGGGCAGGGAGCATGAGTGGGAGATGGTGATGAGGAAGTTGGGGGAGGATTAGTCGGCGCGCGTGACGCTGGCCCCAAGTCTCAAAGGCCAAGCCACAGAAAGACATTTTCCCAAAATTCTGGCTGATCGGAGACCATACGTGTTTCGATGACGACCCCACCGGCACTCCGAAGCCGACGCTCGTCTGTCAGAATGTCCCTCAGCGCCGCAAAGTCGCGGAAGCCATAAACGCCAGCACCTTGTTTCTGCTCGCTCGCAAGATGAAGGAACCACGCAGCCTTTGCTGGAACATTTCCGTGATCTGAGAGTTCCCTGGCCCACTCGACAGTCAGACTTTCGTGGGTCATCCATCGCACGAGCTGTTCAATTACCGCGTACACATCCCCGCCATGCACGACATAAGATCGCTTCGAGTGCTCGACCTGGAAGAATTCAAATTGGTGGGTCCACGATTCGAAGCATTCGTGCAACTTGACAATCGCCGGAGCAAGAAGACCTTCCGATCTCAGCAGTTCCGCATGGCGTGACAGAAAGCACACCACAGGATCAATGAGGTCTCGCACACCTTCCTTGTCGGATCGGAGAAAATCCAATGCCAGTGGAAGAAAGTAGACAGTCTCGTCGTAGGTTCCGGCCGCGAGATTCCCGAGAAGGCTGGCAAGATCATTCCAAGCCAGCCTTTCGTCTGGTGTGTTCAGCAGGGTACGGAGTTCTTCAGGCGTAAAGTCGCAATAGGGGTCGGAGAGGTGGGCCGGGCGCGGGTGTCGGATCTTCAAGATCGGTTGTGACACGGTCCACCTGCTTCCCTATTAGCTGACATTACTCTTCATCAAACTTGCGTTCGACGAGGTCTTTCAGCGCATCGACCGCGGCGGCCGCGTCATCGCCCTTGGCGCGGACGAGCAGTTTCGTGCCCTGCGTCGCGGCGAGCATCATCATCTGCATGATCGATTTGCCATCCACATCCTGCGTGCCTTTGTTGACGCGGACATCAGAACTGAACCCGTTGGCGACATCGACAAACGCCATCGCCGGCCGGGCGTGCATGCCCAGCCGGTTGAGGATCGTCACTTCGGATTGAATCCAGTCGCCGTTCGATTCCAAGGGTGCGCTCCAGCGCGGTAAGGGGTGCGGGGATCAAGTGAACGACGCGGTGATCGCCGCTGATCGTTGGCGTCCGTTCCACTCGTTCTCGCATGCTCCCCGATTGAAGGTACGTTTGAATGCAGGCGCGAGCGTGGGCCTTGATACGACGGCGGCCCGACCCTCCCCCTGCCCCTCCCTGAGAGGGAGGGGAGTCCGCTCAACTCGCCAGTTGCTGCGTGTCCGCCTCGTGCAGCAGGTCCTTGATCTCCTCGACCGTGGTCGATTGCCGCAGGAACCGGCGGAACGTGTCCTTCTGTAGGTTGGAGAAAATATTCTCCATGGCTTGAAGGTGATCGTCCGGCTTGCTGATGGGGCTCAGCAGCAGCACGATCGAATAGACCGGCGCTTTGTCCAGTGCGTTGAAATCCACGCCCTTCTGACTGACGCCGATGGTCGCGCACATCTTCTTGATCTTGTCGTGCTTGACATGGGGCACCGCCACGCCTTTGCCAAAGCCGGTGGAACCCTTCTTCTCGCGATCGAGGATGAGCTTGATGAGTTCATCGCGGATGGCGGCATCGCACTTGCCGGCGGCGATGAGGCCGTCGATGAGTTCTTCGATCACGTCATCGCGCTCGGTGGTCTTGAGCTGGGGAATGATGGCGTTGGTCACTATGAAATCGCTAAGTTTCATGGGCTGCGTTCCGAGTCGTGGCGAATCAGGCCGGTGTGCGGGGTAATTCTAGGGAAACGGGGGACGAAAGTCAGATGCCGACCTGAGTCAGGTGCGAATATGGTAGCGAGAGTCAGAGCGGGCCGCTTGCAAAGGCTGCGAGGCGGGTCACTTGGGCAGGGCAAACGCATCTAAACCCCCGCCTTTAGCACGCAGAACAGATAGTCATCCT
>JBBDXA010000021.1:0-52089 GCA_040902585.1 Phycisphaeraceae bacterium | reverse complement strand
CGCTGGGCAACGGCGCACAGAACGGCGTGTACAACGGCACGGCCTCGATCATCTCCGGCGGCATCGTCGGAAAGGGCGTCGATGTCACCCCCGCCAATCCGCTGGGCGGCGATGTCACCGTGGCCGGTGTACTCGTGACCAACAACATCTCCGTGGAAGCCTGGATCAAGGCCGACACCGCCACCTGGACCGCCAACGGCTGGGGCCCCAACGCCCGCGGAGCCAATGGGTTCCTCATTCATCCGGACCTGGGAAACAATACCTGGCGCGGCTTCATCGTCAACAACGCCGGTGTCTTCACGCAGATCGGCCAAGTAGCGGCCCCCATCATCAACGACCAGTATCATCACTATGCCATTACGTTCGATGACGCGACTGACACCGGCCGCATGTACTTCGACGGCGTCCTCGTGGCGACCAACGCGGGCATGGCGCTCACGCGCGATGCCAATGCCGCCATCACCGTGGTCACCGGCCGCGACACCGCCGGAGCAACGGTCGATCGTCGCGGTGACGGCCAGTTCGATGAAGTGGCGATTTTCAATGCCTCACTCGCCGGCGACCGCGTCAAGGCCCACTACATGGCAGGCAAAGGATTCACCTCCTTCGCCAGCGCCTCGGATCTGGACCTGCAAGGCAAGTTCGCTTATGCCTTGAACATCGGTCAGGGCGGCTCGGGCTCGGCAGGCACTGTCATGGGTCTGGAGTTCACCGGCGACGGCGTGGCAGGCGCGACCGTGCAGGCGGAGAGCACCATCTTCCCCGCCTGGGGCCCCAAGCCCGAGTACGGTCCCGATGCCTCCAACAACGCGTTGGAGAACATCATGCACTCGATCCGGTTTGACTCCAACGCTAACGCAGCTCTGCCCGGCATCCTGGTAGACCTCGCAGTCGATGTCGGTGCCAACTACAAACTCCAGTTGCTCTTCTCCGAAAACGGCTTCACCGCGCCCAACAACCGCACCTTTGATATCGAAATCGAAGGCGCGATCATCGTCAACGACGGGGAAGTGCTCGCGGCGACCGGTGGATGGAGCGGCAATCCGACCATCGGCGGCGTGTTCACCTACGAATTCATCGCCACCGATTCGGTCCTCAACATCCGACTCCTCAATGGCGGCTCGCTGGGCAACCGCGACCCGATCCTCAACGCCCTCACCTTGGAAAACACCACGCCCACACCGGAGCCCGCATCGCTGGCGCTCCTGGGTATGTCGGCCTTCGCCCTGCTCCGTCGCCGTTCGCACGCGGCGGCCTGAGCGGAACGATCAGCCACATCGACGTGAAAGAACAATTCGATTCTTCCTCAATTCACCACAAGCTGCGCGCGGCAAAGGCCGCGCGCAGCTTGCAGCGCGCACAACCGCGCGACCTCCAGCAGACGCATGAAACACGCCCGGCAATGATGCAGGCTTCAACCAATGAGTTCGCGAATCGGTTCGCCGAAAGGCAGGATGAGCTGCGGGCGACCCTGGTGATCTTCGTACGTCGCGTTGGGATCGATCGACAGATGGCGGTACACGGTGGCCCACAGGTCGTTGGGCGACATGGGCCGGTCTTTGGGGTGGCCGCCGATGGCGTCGGTGGAGCCGATGATCTGCCCTGTGCGCAGGCCGCCGCCGGAGACGAGCATAGACATGGCGCTGGGCCAGTGATCGCGGCCGGGGCGCGTGGTGCCGGTCTTGTCGCTGTACTCCACGCGCGGCGTGCGGCCGAACTCGCCGGTAATGATGAGCATCACTTTCTTATCCAACC
The DNA here is from genome assembly GCA_040902585.1 of Phycisphaeraceae bacterium. Lineage (GTDB taxonomy): Bacteria > Planctomycetota > Phycisphaerae > Phycisphaerales > Phycisphaeraceae > JBBDXA01. The sequence goes on along the minus strand of JBBDXA010000021.1, from coordinate 50,334 downwards.
CGCGCTGGTAAATGTCCGTGATCAGGGCACTGCACGCCTGATCGAAGTGCGGGGCGCGGAAGCGCGTGTCGGTGAAGATGTGACAGTTCACCGCGTGTGAATCCCAGTTGTAAGTCGTATCCGCGGGCAGAGCTTCGCCGGGCGTGGGGTTCTCCATCACGACCGTCGCGAACGTGGAGCCGGCTTCGATCATGCGGCGGGCGAGCAGAGCGCGCTGCCCGAAGGCGTGGCGGCCGTACAGATCGCGAATGCTGTCGGGCTCTTTCGCCAGATCGAATGCGATGCGTGCCTTGGGGCCGGTGAGCAGTTCGAAGGCCCGCTGGTTGAAGCTGTCCATCGCGCTCATGGCCTGCGTGCTGTCCACCTCGCGCTTGAGACGGTCGAGCCCTTTCAGGAGGGCAAGGCGATCATCCAGCCGCGCGGCCATCTGGTCGCTGAGCGTGAGATTGCGAACCTGGAAGTCCGGCTTGGCGGGGTTGCCGCCGACCATGAACGGATCGCAGGTGGAGCCGAGGTAGGCCGAGCCGAGGCTGAACACATCCACGCCTTCGCGGCCACGATCCGTGAAGGCGACGACATTGGGCAGGCCGGCGTGCCTGGCTTCGCATTGCTTGTTGATGATGGAGGTGACAGCCGGGGCGTCGTTCACGAAGCCATCAGGCTGGGCGGGTTTGCGGCCGGTGAGGAAGCGTTTGTGTCCGCCGCCGTGGTCCGCGAACTCGTGGCAGATGGAACGGATGATGGTGTACTTGTCCGCGACTTTCGCGAGTCTGGGGAAGAGCTCGCAGATTTCGATGCCTGAAACATTCGTACGGATGGGGCGGAAGTCACCGCGGATTTCGCTACCGGCGAAGGGTTTCATGTCGAAGGTGTCGATGTGCGAAATGCCGCCGGGCAACCAGACGAGGATCACGGCCTTGTCCTGCGCCGCGGCGGCGGCTCGGGTGGCATCGATGGCGGCGGCCTGAGCGCGCGGCTGCATCAGTCCGCTGAGCGACAGCCCGCAGGCGGCGAGTGAGCCGAACTGAAGAAACCCGCGCCGGGACATGAGGGGCATGAGGGGCATGGGGCCGGGGCAATGGAGTGATTCAGACTTCTTCAATGCACTTCCTCGGGCAGGGTCGGCTAATAGGCCGGTCTTCTATCTTATCGGCGAATCAGGCGCATTCACTGCGATTCGGCTGTGACCTATTGCCGCATCGATAGCCGAGGTTTCGCCGGATGCCGGTAGGGCCACGTGTCAGGCCGAAGGATTGGCAATCATGTACTGAAGGCGATAAATCCAGAAAGGCACCGCCACGAGGAGCGGAACAAGTCCGATGAGAACGCGATCGGTACTGGCCGGCTTGAATCGCCGGCTTTCTTTGTCCGCCATAAACATTTTCAACCCCGAGAAGATGGTCAGCACTCCCACGATGACCAGCGCCAGGGCAGCCAGTTGCGTTGCGAGCTGGTCACCCTGCGCCAGGAGCAGAATCAGAAAAGCGACCGATGCGCCGGGGTAGCCCCATTTCAACTTGGGCGACAGGCTCGAGAGCAGCGGTGAGTTCTTCTCCTCCTCGCTCGTGGGAAGAATGCTCAGCGAGCCTCCGAGAACGAGCAGCGCGAAGCCGATGCCGCCGAACATCATCTGGGTCTTGCGGCGATCATTCTCGTTCTTGAAAGAGGGATTATCCGCGGTGGCATGGGTGAAGACAAGCAGGATAAGAAGGCCGCCCGCCACACAAAGGACAATTCCGATCAGCAACCGCGCGAGGCGGTAGGAATTGATCTCCATCTTCGGCATCTTGAAAGGCACGCGCGGTGCCTTCGCCGCCGCGATCGGTTCGACTTGTACCTGCTCCTCCGTTTGCGCAATCCCATTCCAGTCAATCGGAGCGCCGGCCAGCCCCTCGTCGCGATCCATCTCGGCAAGTGGATCGGGCACCGTGATCGCCTGACCGCATGCCTTGCACTTGAACCGCTTGCCCGCCAGTTCATCAGCCACCTTGTAGTGCTTGCCACAACCGCTGCACGAGAACGAGAGACTCATTGTAATCCTCCGGCCAACTGCCCTTCGCGGGCTTGCCATGTTCAGACGATCAGTCGAGGGTTTTTACCAGATCGGTCGGTGCTCGTGCAAGCAACATTTTGCCCTGCAAAACCGCCTGCTGAACAGCTTTCGCCGCAGCCGGAAACTACTCCCCTTCCCACCACTCCCTCTCGCGCGGGTCGATCGGTTCATCCGCGTCAACGCCGAACTCGCGCATCCACTCTTCCACCTCATCATCACTCACCGCTTCATTGCGCGGGCGTTTGGCGATCTCTTCCTCCATCGTTTCCAATCGCTCCTGGGCTTCCTCGGGAGGCAGGCTGCGCACATCAAGCTGCGGGTCGTCCGGATCGATACCGAACTCTTCGAGCCAGCTCTTCGTCTGTTCCTCCGAAAGCTGCGGACGATGTCGGCCCAGGGCATCAGGGGCGGGCGACTGCACACGATGCGACGCAAGCCCTCGAATGAACGGCGCGTTGGCGAGCGGGCTCGCGCGTCGCCTGCGCGCTGCCTTCTGGATCTGGCGATCATCGCTGACGACGTAAAGGCGGCGCGGCGCGGAGTCTTCGTTGATCTGATCGATGATGACATCATCCGCCGTGCGCTGCGGGCCGGAGTAGATGAGCTGCACCTGCGGCACAGGTGAAGCGGGCGCGTGTGGCTTGGGGTTGCCGTCGCAGACAATCGTGATCCGCTCCTTGGCCCACGGCGAAGCGGCGAGCAGCCGGCACAGGGCATCCTCATCCAGCCCCGCAAGCGAAGGCGGCATCGGGGCATGCAGGAGGTTGTAGCAGTCGATCAATAAAGGCATGGGATGGCGGATCGGGGATTGCGGATCGGCAGTCGGACTCCGGCTTCCTCAATCCGCTATCCGCATTCCTCAATCCGCAATCAGGATGGGCCGCAAGCGGCTACTTCGACAGATCGATAATCATGATGTCCTTGTACCACGCTTCGCTCGCCGGGCCGCCGTGGATCTGCACGGCGATCACGCCGGTCTTTTCAATCTTCTCATCCATCTCGGTGTAGTCCACCGTCTTTTGCCCGTTGATGAAGAGCTGAATGCGGTTGCCCTCCGCGCGGATGACGTAATCGTTCCACTCTTCCTTCTTGAGCACCTTGGCGATGAGGTCCGCATCAGCTTTGGCGAGGATTTTGTTCCGCCGGCTCTCGTCGTAGAGCGAGCCCCACCAGCCCTGGCCCATGTCCGCCTGGAAGCCGCTGACTTCGTGATGGTTCGGGATGCGCTTCGTGCGGAACTGAATCCCGGCGTTCGCCTTGTCGCCGCCGAGGAGCTTCACCTTGAGGCGAAGCTCGAAATCGCCGTAGGTTTTCTTCGTGCAGAGGAATTCATTCTGCTTGATGGGTGCCTTGAGCGTGCCGCCGACGATCGCGCCGTCTTCGATACGGAAGATGTCGAGGTTGCCCTCCCAGCCTTCGAAGGTTTTGCCGTCGAAAATGGCGACGGGCTTGAGTTCCTTCTTTTCTTCCGCGAGGACGGACGACGCGAACAACAGGACGAACACAGGGGCGAGTTTGAGCATGGGAAACTCCAGGGAGAAGGGCCAAGGGTAGAGGGCCAAGGGCCAGGGGTCGGAATGTATCCCGACCAACTAAGCCAATAGCATAACGAAGCGCACGATCGCGTCGATGCAATCTCACACCATTCCTGCTTTGTCGTTTGCTTCCCTTCCCCTTGGCCCTTGGCCCTCTCCCCCTTGGCCCTTCTCCCTCAGTCGTACCGGAAGACACCCTTTCGCCACGCGTACATGAACGCGATGACGCTGGTCAGAATAAAGAACAACATGCGGCCGAGGAAGAGCAGGCTCAGGCCTGACTCGCTGGAAAGGCTGGGGAACACGGTCGCCCACGGATAGAGAAAAACGATCTCGACGTCGAACACGAGGAAGGTCATGGCGACGATGTAGAAGCGGACGTTGAAACGCCTGCGGGCTGAGCCGATCGGGTTGACGCCTGATTCGTACACGCCGCCCTTGATGCTGCCCTTGCGGCTGGGGCCGAGGATGTGGGTCAGAGCGAGGTTGCCGACGCCGAACACCAGGGCCATGAGGATCATGATCGCCAGCGGGCCGTAGTGGCTGAAGGAATCGGTTGTCGCCAGAAGCGTGGTCATGCGCGGGGAGTCTAACAAAGGAGACGGGTGTAGTCATCTGAGCACCATCCCCCAACGGGAGCACCATCCCGACAGGGTGGTGCTATTGGCGCTCGTCGTCGAAGGTGCTAATTCGCGATGCAGCGATACGTGCGCCATCAGCACCACCCTGTCGGGATGGTGCTCCCTACGTGCCAAACCCGCCGCCGCCGGGCGTGGAGATCGTCAGCACGTCACCCACTTCCGCGCGGAACTGTGCCAGCTCTTCCAGTGTGATCTCCGTCACCGCCCCTTTCCGCCAAAGCAGATTCGCCCCCGCGTGTCCTGGTTGCCCGCCCTGAAGTCCGAACGGCTGCGTCTCGCGCCGCTGCGTCAGGAGCGAGACTTCGACAGGTTCAAGAAACTCGAACACGCGGGTGATGCCATCGCCGCCCCACCACTTGCCTTCGCCGCCCGAACCGTGACGCACGCGGAAGGCGCGCAGGCGGACGGGATACCGGCGTTCGAGCACTTCGACATCGGTGATGCGCGTGTTGGTCATGTGCGTATGAACAGCCGCAGCCCCGTCGAAGCCTTCGACCGCGCCTGATCCGCCGGCAATCGTTTCGTAGTACCCAAAGCGCTCGTTGCCGAAGGTGAAGTTATTCATCGTGCCCTGACTGGCGGCGGCGACGCCCAGGGCGCCGAGGATCACATCCACGATGCGCTGCGAAAGTTCCACATTCCCCCCTACCACGGCCGCGTGCTTCGCCGGATCAGGCTCCACCGGCGGACTGAGCATCGAACCCTTGGGAATGATGAGCTTCACCGGCGCGAGCACGCCCGAGTTCAGCGGGATATCTTCATCGATCAGGCAGCGCAGACAATACAGCACCGCGGCCTGCACGATCGCCGGGTTCGCATTGATGCTCGTCGCGCTGACCGGCGCGGTGCCGGTGAAGTCGATGATCATCTGATCACTCTTGATCGTGATCTTCACACGTACTGGTGAGCCATCGTCAAGACCGTCGGCAAAGGCATGTTTGCCCTGCGGCAGCTTCGCGATGGCCGCACGGACTTTCTCCTCCGCCGCGTCTCGAATGTGCTTCATGTAGGAGGAAACGACAGGCCAGGTGTAGTGCTCGATCATCCGGCCCAGCTCGCGCAGGCCGATGTGATTCGCCGCGACGGCAGCGCGGATGTCGGCGATGTTGTCTTCCGGTGCCCGCGAAGGGTATGGCCCGCTGAGCAAGGCATCGCGAAGGGATTTCTCGTGGAACTCACCGCCGCGGGCGATGAGCAGGTTGCGCAGCACCACGCCCTCCTCCGCCAGGTTCTTCGCGAAGGGATAGAGCGAGCCGGGACGGACGCCGCCGATCTCCGCGTGGTGAGCGCGCGAAGCGGTGAAGAAGCGAAGCTCCTTCCCACTGGGGTCGAACACCGGCGTGATGATCGTGACATCCGGCAGATGCGAACCGCCCAGATCGGGATCGTTGCAAGCGTACACATCACCGGGCCTGATGCCTTTAACGTGCTTGATCAAACTCTTCACGCATTCGCTCATCGCGCCCAGATGCACGGGAATGTGCGGCGCGTTGACCACGAGATGGCCTTGGGCATCGAGCACGGCACAACTGAAATCCAGCCTTTCTTTCACGTTCACCGACAGGCTCGTGCGCTGGAGCGTGACCCCCATCTGCACGGCGATGCTGGTGAAGTGATTGTTGAAGAGTTCCAGGAGGACGGGGTCGCGCGTTGCATGAGTGGGCAGTTGGGAAGGCGAGGCTCCCGCCGAACCGCCGGAAGCATTCACCCCTTCTTTTAGTACGAGATCACCGCGCTCGCTGACTTCGCCGCGCCAATCGAGGTCGAGCACGATGGTTGAAAAGGGCTCTGTCACCAGCGCGGGGCCTTGGAAGGTGTCGCCGGGCTGAAGGTCTTCGCGGCGGTACACCGGTGTGTCATGCTCGCGCCCTTCGAATAGCGTGCGCGAGCGCGAAGACGCTAGCGGCTCGCGCGGCGTCACCGCAGAGATGCGCGTCGCAGGCTTCGATGTCTCGCCGACCATCTCCACGCGCATCGTCACGATCTCCACGTCGCGCCCTTCATGCACATGCCCGTAAAGCTGCTGATGCATGTCAGCGAATGCCTTCGCATAGTCGCCGTCATCAGGCTGGCGGACGGTGATGGTTGATTCTTCGCCGCGGTAACGCAGGTCAAGCAGGTGTACCGCGTGGATGCGATCGCCCGCGATGTCTTCCGCTTCGACTTCGCTTCGCAGGCGTGCTTCGATTGGCACAAGGTGCGCGTGAAGTTCGGCGAGCGTTTCTTCGCTGTAAGTCTTCAGCACGCTCTGCTCGGCGAAGCGGCGGACATCGGCCATGCCCAGGCCGTAGGCGCTGAGCACGCCTGCCATCGGGTGAAGCAGAATCGTGCGAATGCCCAGGATGCGGGCGATGGCGCAGGCATGCTGGGCGCCGGCTGAGCCGAACGCCACGAGAACATGCTCGCGCGGGTCATAGCCCTTGGCGACACTGATGCGTTTGATCGCCGCCGCCATCGTTTCATCGGCGATGCGCAGAAAACCCTCGGCGATCACCATGCTGCTCAGGCTCATCTTCTCGGCGAGTTCATCCAGCTTCGCCTCGACGACTTCGCGGTCGAGCGGAAAGGGAAAGCGCGAGGCATCAACGCGACCTGTGTACAGATTGATATCCGTAATCGTCAGCGGCCCGCCTCGCCCGTAACACGCAGGCCCCGGCTCACTGCCCGCGCTGTCAGGGCCGACGGTCAGCCGCTGGCCGTCGAAGCGACAGATGGAGCCGCCGCCTGCCGCGACGGTTTCGATTGCATACATCGGCGCGACGATGCGCACGCCCGCTTTCTCCGCAGTGAACTGGTACTCGTATTCGCCGCCGAAGCGTGCGACATCGGTCGAGGTGCCGCCCATGTCAAAGCCGATCGCCTGCAAATAGCCCGCCTCTTTCGCGGCATGCGCAAAGCCTACGACGCCGCCTGCCGGGCCGCTGAGAATGCTGTCTTTGCCGCTGAACTGCTCCAGCGCCGCCAGCCCACCAGCCGAGGTCATCAGCTTGAGCGAACCCTTGGGCATCTTCGTGGTGACAGCCTGCCCGTAGTCACGGATCACCGGCGAGAGATAGGCATCGACCAGGGCCGTGTCACAGCGATCGAGCATCTTGATCGTGGGCGAAAGCACGCTCGACACCGAGACCTGATCGAAGCCGAGCTTGAGCGCCATCTCCGCGACCAGTCTTTCATGCGCGGGGTTCACATAGGAATTAAGAAAGCACACCGCGATCGCATCGATCTCTTCATCGAGCAGACCGCGAAGTGTCTTTTCCACATCCTTCGGATCGAGCGGTTGAATGATGTTGCCGGCGGCGTCGATGCGCTCGGCCAGTTCCACCACCTTCTCATGAAGGAGCAAAGGCTTCACGATGCGCAGCTTGAACAGTTCCGGCCGGGCCTGCGTACCGATCTCGGGCAGATCGCCAAAGCCTTGCGTGGTGACGAGGGCGATGCGCGCGCCTTTGCGCTCGAGCAGCGCGTTGGTTCCCTTCGTAGTGCCCAGTCGTACGCGCACCGGTGTACCGCCTTGCGGAACGATCGGCTCATCCAGCCGTAGACCCATGAGCGTGCGCATGCCGACCACCGGCGCAGGCTCGCCACTTTCAAGCTGGTAGTTCATCTCCGGTTGAGCGCGGGGGTGGAGGCGTTCGGTCAGCGTCAACTCGCCTTTGGCGGGCGTCGAGGCTTCGATGATGCCCTGGCTCAGAAGCTCGCCGGCGTCATCGAGCAATGAAAAGGTGTAGCCGCGGAAGAAGTCCTGTGGCATGACGACGCGACGAGGATCAATGATGCGCCTGCCGCGCGTGCCGTCAGCCGTGCGGCCTTTGATCACGCCGGAGCTGAGCACTTTGCACGACACGATCGAACCATCAGGCTTGCGGCCGATGCAGTCGGTGAAGGTGCCGCCCACGTCGATCCAGAATTGCCACGAGCCCGCTATGGCAGGCGGGTCGGACGGCACGGGCGATGAGGCTGAGGTAGGCTTCTTTCGGGAGGTAGGCACGGCACAACTCGATGTTCGTTCTGCCAGCCCTCGCAAGCAAAGGGGAATTACCCGATCCTTTTGACAGGACTGGCCTGGCGGGCCGATACCCTACAATAATAAGGCTCGCCGTGGCGTTGGACGGAAGAGTGCTGCCACAATCAAGCCCAAGGGCGAGGTCCGCCGAGCCCTTGGGGTATCGGCCGGAAGTACCCCGACGGCTCGCCGACTCGCCATCGGGCTTGGCACTGCCAAGTCATCAGAGAGAAATGAATGTTCCGATTCAAGTTTCCATCTTCAATCGTCTCCCTGCTCGCAGTGACGTTCGCGTATGCAGGTACAGCCCTTGCCGCGCCGCCCGAACACGAAGCCTTCTTCGAAGCGAAAATCCGTCCGCTCTTCGTCGAGTTCTGTGTCGAATGTCACGGTCCGCAAAAGCAGAAGTCCGGCCTGCGGCTCGACTCGCGCGACGCCATGCTCAAGGGCGGCGAAGGCGGGAAGATTGTCGAGCCGGGCAATCCTGATGCGAGCCTGCTCATGCGGCTGGTGAAGTACGAAGACGAAGTGAGGATGCCGCCGAAGAAGAAGCTTTCAGATGAACACATCGCGGCCCTGGAACGATGGGTGAAGATGGGTGCGCCGTGGCCTGATGCCGGGACGGGCGCGAAGACGCCGACGAATCCGCCGAACCCAAACCCTGTGACGAATCTCTTCGCAAAGGCACGCGCGGAGTACTGGTCGCTTCAGCCGATTGCCAAGTCCGCGCCGCCGCCGGTGAAACATGAAGCGTTTGTGGGCAACGACCTGGATCGCTTCGTCATCGCCAGGCTGGAAGCGATGAAGCTGACGCCTTCGCCGCAGGCGGATCGCCGCACGCTGATTCGTCGGGCGACGTTCGATCTCATCGGCCTGCCACCGACCTTTGAAGAGGTCGAAGCGTTTGTGAACGACAAGGCTGCAAATGCGTGGGAGAAGGTGATCGATCGATTGCTCGCTGACAAACGCTACGGCGAACGCTGGGGTCGGCACTGGCTCGATGTCGCGCGTTACGCTGACACCAAGGGTTATACCTTCACGCAGGATCGACGATACCCCTACTCCTACACCTATCGTGACTACGTCATTCGCGCGTTCAACGATGACAAACTCTACGACCGCTTCATCATCGAGCAGATCGCGGCTGACAAGCTCAACCTCGGCGAGCAAGAGCAGCGATCCCTCGCGGCAATGGGTTTCCTCACCGTCGGCCAGCGTTTCAACTTTAAGAATGAAGACATCGTCGATGACCGCATCGACGTCGTCACCCGCGGCCTGATGGGCCTGACCGTCACCTGTGCCCGCTGCCACGATCACAAGTACGACCCGATCACGCAGGAAGACTACTACGCGCTCTACGGCATCTTCAACAGTTCCGAGGAACCGGAGGAACTGCCGCTGATCAGTGAGCCGTACCCGACGCCTGAATTTGAATCGTACAAAGCTGAACTCGCCAAGCGTGAAAAGGCTGTGGAAGACTATCTTCAGAAGACCCGGCGGGGTATCGAGCGCGAGCTGCGTGAACGGGCTGGGGACTACCTGTCGTACCTCGCACGAAAGCATCCGAATCACAACGAAGGCCCGGTACTGGAGACTTCGCAGCGCGGCGAACTGCGTCGCGGCGGCATCGGGCGATGGGAAAGCTACGTCCAGCGAACGGGTAACGACGCGGGCAGTGTCTTCCATCTCTGGCACCAGCTTGCAAAGCTGAACAAGGACAAGTTCGGCGCCAGCGCCGCGGCTGAGATCGCAAAGATTGAGAAGGCGGTGCTCGACGGCAAAGGCGTGATGACGAACCAGCGCGTGCTCGATGCGATCAAGGGCGCTCAGCCGCAGACTTTTGAAACGGTGGCGAATGTGTACGGCACGCTGCTGGAAGGCGTGGAGCGCGAGTGGCGCGAGGCGGTGAAGAACGGCGCGGGGCAGCCGCCTGCCGCGCTGGAAGATGCCGCCAGCGAACAACTGCGCCAAGTTCTCTACGGCGAAGGAAACCCGGCGTCGTTCGAGATCGAGGAATCACGCGGCCTGATCAACCGTGCGGAGCGTGACGAGCAGACCAAGCTTCAAAAGCACACGGATGAACTGAAGGCGACGCACGCAGGCGCTCCGCCACGGGCGATGGTAATGGTGGATCGCAAGCAGCCGGTGACGCAGCACGTCTTCCTGCGCGGACAACCCGGCAGGCGCGGCAAGCAGGTGGAGCGGCAATTCCTCGAACTGCTCACGCCGATCGTGCAGAGCAAGCCATTCAAGGATGGCTCAGGCCGACTCGACCTGGCGCTGGCGATTGTGAATGGCAGGAATCCGCTGACGTCGCGCGTGCTGGTGAATCGCGTGTGGCAGTGGCACTTCGGCGCGGGCTTCGTGCGCGATGCGAGTGACTTCGGCATTCGCAGCGAGGTGCCGCTGAACATGCCGCTCCTGGATCATCTGGCGACGTGGTTCACCGAGCATGGCTGGTCAATCAAGCAACTGAACAAGTACATCATGATGTCGCGCACGTATCAACAGGCGAGCGACACGCGCAGTGAAGGCGTGGCGATCGATCCGGAGAATCGCCTGTTCTGGAAGATGAATCGGCTGCGACTGGAGTTTGAACCCACGCGCGACTCGCTGCTCTTCGTCGCGGGCAGGCTTGAAACGAAGGTCGGCGGCAGGCCGGTGGAACTCACCAGTCAACCGTTCACCACGCGGCGCACGGTGTACGGCTACATCGACCGGCAGGATCTGCCCAGCGTCTTCCGCGTGTTCGACCTGCCCGGCCCTGACGCCAGCGCTCCGGGCCGGCCGAATACGACCACGCCTCAGCAAGCGCTCTTCATGATGAACTCGCCGTTCGTCGTCGAACAGGCCAATGCCCTGATGAATCGGGCGGAGGTGGTGAAGCACGTGGGCGATCTGCCTCGCAATATCACCGTGCTTTTCCAGCTTGCGTTCTCGCGTTCGCCCAGCGCCCAAGAGCTGGCCGGTGCGAAGGCATTCGTCGAGCAGGAGATCAACGCGGGCGGCGATGAGAAGGCGTGGAAGAAGTTCGCGCAGGCGCTACTATTGAGCAATGAGTTTGTGTTTGTGGATTGAGTAGGTCGAGGGGAATTGAACAACCTGGATTGGCTTGGAGCAACTCAATGGTTTCACCGAAACAACTCGACGACGACGTGATGGAGGCACTGGGATTATTGCATGAGCAAGCAGCCCGAATGCGGATCCCTTTTGCCGAGTACCTGCGCTCGCTGGCGACAGGAGTGCGACACCCGCGGGGTGAGATGTCCGTTGAGGAGATGGATCGATTGCTGGATGAGCTTGCCGTCGACGATGACCCACCCGTCCTTCCGCCCGATTTTTCGCGTGGGGATATTTACATGGGATCATGATTGATGGTGTGGCTCACGCCCGAAGCGGCTTTTTCAGAACTGTCCCTGAAAGACTGAAGCAATGACCATGAACTCGAACCGCACACAAGGCTCCCGCCGCGACTTCCTCCGTCGCTGCGGCATGGGCATGGGCATGCTCGGCCTGTCGTCCGTCCTTTCGCAGAACGGCCTGCTCGTGCCGCAACAGGCGCTCGGCGCGATCGCGCCCACCAACCCCCTGCTGCCCAAGCCCCCGCACTTCGCCCCCAAGGCCAAGCGCGTCATTCACCTTTTCATGAATGGCGGTCCGTCGCACATCGATACGTTCGACCCCAAGCCTTCGCTGGAGAAGTATGCCGGCAAACTCCTGCCGCGCCCCAACCTTCGCACCGAACGCGAGACCGGCGCTGCCTTCCCCTCGCCCTTCAAGTTCAAGCAGTATGGCCAGAGCGGTCTGCCCGTCAGCGAGATCTTCCGTCACGTCGGCGAGCATGCGGATGACATCTGCGTCATCCGCTCGATGCACGCGGAAGTGCCCAACCACGAGCCTTCGCTCATGCTCATGAACTGCGGCGCATCGGTCGCCATCCGCCCCAGCGTCGGTTCCTGGCTCACCTACGGACTGGGCACGGAGAATCAGAACCTGCCCGGCTTCGTCGCCATGTGCCCCAGCGGTTACCCCATCAAAGACACGCAGAACTGGCAGTCCGCTTTCCTGCCCGGCGTCTACCAGGGCACCTACGTCAACACCCAGCATCAGAGCGTGGACAAGCTCATCGAAAACATCCGGCCTAACGGCATGAACATGGCCGAGCAACGCCGCATGCTCGACTTCGTCCAACAGTTGAATAGACATCACTACGAGAAACGCGAAGGCGACAGCGGCCTGGAGTCGCGCATCCACTCCTACGAACTCGCCTACCGCATGCAGATGGAGGCGACCGATGCCTTCGATATCAGCAAGGAACCGCAGCACATCCGCGAACGCTACGGCAACACCACGCAGGCCCGGCAGATTCTCATCGCCCGCCGCCTGATTGAACGCGGCGTGCGCTATGTGCAACTCTACCACGGCGCGGGTCAGCCCTGGGACAACCACGATGACATCGCCCAGCAGCATCGGCACTTGGCGGGCGAGTGTTCACAGGCGATCGGCGCATTGCTCACGGACTTGAAAGAGCGAGGCCTGCTTGATGAAACGCTCGTGCTCTGGGGCGGTGAGTTCGGCCGCACGCCGACGGTGGAGCTGCCCAAGAAGGGTGCGAACGCGGGCAAGATCAACGGGCGTGACCACAATCACTACGGCTTCTCCGTCTGGCTGGCGGGCGGCGGCATCAAGGGCGGCACCATCTACGGCGCGACCGATGAGTTCGGCTTTCAGGCTGTCGAGAATCCGATGCATGTCCACGACCTGCACGCGACCATGCTGCACCTGCTCGGCTTCGATCATGAGAAGCTGACGTATCGCTTTGCCGGGCGTGACTTCCGTTTGACGGATGTGCATGGGCGGGTGGTGAAGGAAATCATGGCTTGATTGGAATCTTCTCTGTGTCGTTATTCGAGTCCGTGAAGTGCCGGGACTCGGAGCAACACGACAGGTCACGTCGGCCGCCCACATTCGGGGCAAGCACCTGAAGTGTTGCCTTGAAGGTCATATCCGCAGTCGGGGCAGTGGCCCGCGACCGGGACGCCACCCACCACGGCGTCGGTCAGGCCTATGGGCGTGACGGCGATGACGGCGGCCATGAAGATCGTCTTGATGAAGGTGCTGAACATGAAGGGGAGAGCCTGCACCGGCAACCCTCGGCCACCCCCGGTCATGCTGTAGAAAAAGCCGATGGTGACTGTGAAGATGATGCCGCCCAGGAGCACCCAGAAGGCAAGCAGCGCGAGGCTGGAGATATTCTTCGCTCGTCGCGAGCGCGTGTTGCAAAGGCAGATGATCGAGGCGGTGATCATGGCGATGCTTGCGACAATCATGATGATGCCGCCGATCGCGTCGTATTCGAGCGCCTTGAACGGGGCGATCAGCGGCATCTGACCGTTCTGAGGAATGAGCAGGGTAAGCAGGAGGCAGATCGCGCCGACCACACCGATGATGTAAGTGTGCGCGTAGTCGGGCCTGTAGTAGCGAGATCGCGCACCGACCCAGACAGCGAAGAAGCCGATCAATCCGAGGATGCCCACGATGATTCCCAGCGCTCCGCGTCCGGTGGCCATGGCGCGGGAAAGGTTGCGCAAGACTTCGGTGGGCTCAGCTGCGAAGACGATCACCAGAGGCAGCAGGCCGACGCCGAAGATCAGCCAGCCGCGCATCGGCGGAGGCATGGCGGCGCGGGCAATGAGGACCGCGCCACCGGCCAGCAACGGGTAGATAAGCAGCAGCTTGACTGCGATCGGGATGCCTTCCTCCACCAGCCCAGCGATGTTGAAGAAGACGACTTGCGTACTGCCGTGGATGTCGGGCACGCAGGAGGGCACGAAGAAGCCGACGATGAGAACAATGCCCAAAGCCAAAAGGCGCAGCTTGCGCGAATCCTTCTCGTGATGTCCGCTCATGGGCCGGCCCTTAATCGGCGCATCGAAACGGCGCGAGTGCGCCCAACGGCGCTGCGTGGAACCGGCCAGCGGCGGCGGACTGGCATCCATCTCCACCTGCGCTGCCGCCAGCGCGGCAGCGGGATCGTCAGTAGGCAGTGGCGGCGGCACAGCGGAAGGCGCGTCACTTGAGACGCTGGGCACGGAGATGACCGCGCCGCATTTCTTGCACTTGCCACGCGAGCCTGCGCGCTCCATGGGAACGCGATACTGTGTCTGACAGGATGGACACGTGAATTCAATCATGTCAGCCCGCTCCATCTTGAACAGCGGACGCCCGGAAAACAGATCTACTTCCCGCGCTTGTAGAACGGCATCTTCACGACCTTCGCCTCTACCTGCTGACTGGAGAGTTCGACCGCGAGGGCGGTGTCGACCTCCGCGAGGGCGGGATCGACGTACGCCATCGCAATCGGATAACCCAGCGTCGGCGATAGGCAGCCGCTGGTCACTTTGCCGACCACTACTTCGCCCTTTTTCACGGCCATGCCCTGCCGCGCGGTACGCTTGCCCTCGAGTTTCAGGCCGACGAGTTTCGGGCGCGAGCCTTCCGCCACGATGCGCTTCAGGGCAGACTGACCGATGAACGGCCCCATGCCCGAGCCGTCGTCGCCCTTATCAAGCGCGACCGCAAAGCCCAGGCCGGCTGAGAGCGGATCGGTCTGTTCATCCAGTTCGTGTCCGTACAGCGGCATGCCCGCCTCCAGGCGCAGCGAGTCGCGCGCGCCAAGACCGCAGGGCAGCATCAACTGCTGCGACTCTTCATCGCCCGAGTTCAGGATCATGCGGCGAACCATGTCCGGCATCTTCGCGGGCATGATCACTTCCACGCCGTCTTCACCCGTGTAGCCCGTGCGGCTGATCGTGAACTTGACGATCATCAGATTCTTCACGCAGAAGCTGTATCGCTTGAGCGTGGGCACTTCACTGGAGAACCGCGCGATCTGATCGATGACCCGCGGGCCCTGGATTGCGAGCATGCCGGTCGTGAGCGTCTGATCGACGATCTTCACCTTCGGCGCTTCGGCTGCCGCGACGGCCTGCAGGTGCGCGAGAATCTTCTCGCGGTTGGAAGCGTTGACCACCAGCATCCAGTCATCTTCAAAGCGGTAGATGAGAATGTCATCAAGGATGCCGCCCTGCTCGTTGCAGACGAGGCTGTAGCGGCAGGTGAAGTCTTTCATATCGCTGACGCGGCGGGTGGCGATGCGTTCGATGAGGCGTCGGGTATCGCGGCCGGTGATCTTGAAGCGGCCCATGTGCGAGACATCGAACAGGCCGCCGGTGGTGCGCACCTGCTGATGCTCGCTGATGATCGAGCGATACATGATGGGCATTTCCCATCCGGCGAAATCGACCAGCCTGGCGCCGTGCTGGACGTGAAAATCATAAAACGGCGTTCGCAGCACGGGGAGGATTCCTGTCGGGGGGAGGATCGGTATGTTCAGAGATGGTGAAGGGTTCGTCAAACGCGAGCGATGACGAGGGATTCCTCAACAGGAATTCAGCGGCGGCAGACCGGTGTCCTCGCGCAGGTGGAAGAAGCGAGCCCACAGCGCCCATGCCGTCGCGCAGCCGACGAACGCGCCCAGGATGACGTCGCTGGGGAAGTGATCGGAGTTGGCGATGCGCGAGTACGCGCAGCCCGTCGCGGCGAGAAGCCAGAGTACGGCGTGACGCGGAAAGAGCAGGCTCATCGCGGCGGCACCGGCAAAGGCGACGGTCGTATGGCTCGAGGGCAACCCGAAGCCGGCCGTGCTCCAGAAGTCATGGGCCCACGACCGAAAGGTGTGATGATCCAGATGAAAGCGCGGCCTGTTTCGCCGCAGCAGCATCTTGAACAGCTCAGCGAGAAGGCCCGCGACGACTGTCGCACTCACCACGAGCGCCGCGCGGCGAAGTTTCAGCTTCAATCCTTGTCCGCGATAGCGCAAGCGATCCGTGAGAAACAGACCCACGGCGAACACCACCCACACAGGCAGGTACCCCACCGAGCGAAATGCCTTGGCCCAGTCCTCATCGTAAAGATCGCGCGTGTAGAGCGCGTTGACGACGGCATAGTCGATCCAGTGCGCGGCGATGAACGCCAGGGCAAACGCAGCGGTCGCCGTGATCGCAAATCTCCAACTTCGCAGCCAGGTGCCGCCTTCGTTCACTGCCCATTCTCCTTCGCGGGGCCGGAGCGAGGGCGCGGACCGCGATAGTTCACGGCCGCGTAGATCGCATGCGTTTGCGAGTTCATATCGATGCGCTCGAACTCCAGCTTCGATTCCCAGAGCGCCAGGTTCCCGCCGTAGAGCACGGCGGGCCTGCCGAGGAGGGCTGGGTTATCCAGCCTGGTGTCTTCGAAGTAGTCGTACGACGATTCGCGACTGCCTAGGTAGGCCGCGCCGCTGTAAGCCACGGGTTGCCCGGGCAGGTAGAACGCCATCTGCGCGGTGAGCATGTAGTGGCCCGCGATGACCATTGGTTCCTTGCCCGTGCGGCGGCGCAGGTCTTCGATGACCGGCTGCAGGCGGGCGGCCGCCTCGCTGTTTTCCGTGAGCCGCTCGATGGCGCGGTCTATGCCTTCATTCGCTTCGCGCAGGGCCGTCACGGGAGCGCTGCGGATGATCGGCGCCAGCGCGAGAGAGCCGAGGAAGATGGCCAGGCCGAGCGTCACCCATGCCCGCCACCAGCGCACCAGACCGGCGCGGCGATCGGTCGTTTCGCTCACGACGACCGCCACCAGGACCAGCAGCGTCGCGTACCCCGGCAGCGGCCAGTTCGCCTGGATCTTGCTGATGAACGAAATACCCAGGTACATGAGCAGGATCGGCAGCGCGAGGCAGACCATGAGCGTGAAGGCGGGGAAGCGACCGCTCGATGAAGGCGGCCCCGAATTCGCAGTCGCTGCGCTTCGCCGTCGCACCGCAAGGATGAAAACGATGACGGTGATATTCAGTATCGCCAGTTGATCGCCGAGCATGCGCAGAGCCCACTTGAAGCCGAAGCCCGCGGCGTTCTTGTTGGTGATCACTTCATCGCCGCCGGGCAGGTTCATGCGGCCGATGAGATGCTTGACGGTGATCCAGTCGTGTTGTGCGTTCCAGATCACGACCGGGCTCATGCACAGAAGCAGGACACCCAGCGCGCCCAGGGCAGGCCCGAGTCGGAAGCGAATCGACCGGCGGCCGACGATCATGAAGGCGATGATGCCGACGATCAGAACGGCGATGGTGTACTTGAAGAGCATGCCGATGCCGATCGCCGCGCCCAGCGCCAGCCACGCGCTCGTGCCGGTGCGGCCTTTATGCCAGGCGTGAAACGCGCGGAAGGCCGCCCAGCAGGCGATGATCCACCACGCCATGTGCGGCCCATCGATGGTCATGGCCACGCTGGAAAACTGGTAGCCCACGAAGAAAGTGAACGCGAGAGCACCGAAGAAACCGGCTCGTTCGATCTGTCTTTGCGTGCCGCCCCGCGCGGCTGCGACATCCATCGTCAGCCGCGCCATCGCCAGTGTCGCAACCGCGGCCCACAGGACCGCGGGCAGGCGCACGGCCCAGTCATGATGGCCAAACAGCGCCGTAAACGGGGCGATCGTCCACGCCACACCGGGGCCCTTGCTGTAATAGGACCAGTCCAGTCGACGCGACCAGTCCCAATACTGGGCTTCGTCACCGGAGAGCTCGAACGGGTTGAGCCAGATGATGAAGATGATCCGCGCCAGCGCGGTCAGAAGAATGACCGCGAGGCAGCCTTTCCAGCTCAGCCAAGGACTGAAGCTGGTGGACGCGTCGATGGTGCTGGGCGGAATGGGCTCGCTGCGAAGGGTCATGGTGCCTGGTGATCGGTCGTTGAGTGACGGTTGAGAGGCGGACCATACCATGTCGCCTCGACTCCTGCCCGATCAGTTGCGCGCCACTTTCGAGTAGATCATGCCGATGCCGCCCGCGGTCAGAACGCTGCTGAGCCAGAGCATCGCCAGGCCCAGGGGCAGGGCCTGGCCGCGGCCGAAACGCTCGCCGTTGTAGGTGATCAGGATTCCCGCGAGCACGACCATGAAAGTGTAGAAGAACACGACCAGTGACAGCGACCCGCGCAGTCGCACGCTGATGACCCCGGCGAACAGGGCCGCCAGCAGCAGGTTGAACGAGTACGCCCCGCGCAGGTGAAACTCCAGCACGGCGCGGCGGGTCATGCGATCCGTATGGTCGCGAAGGTAGTTCGCCCCGTTCAACACCCACATGGATGTCGGATAACTTTTCGCCATAGTCTGAAGCTCGTTGCCCGAGAGCTGCGTCAGCGGCGCGAGCACCGGGTCGCGCCACCACAGGCGCGAGAGTTTCAGATCCGTCTGCTCGGTGGTGCGGACAGACTGCCGGGCATCGGAGACGGTGACATCCGCCATCGTCAGCGTCAGCTTGGGCTCGGCGTTCTCTTCGGCCTGGGCCAGGGTGATGGTGACGCGACCTGCGGCTTCGTAGCGGCGGACCAGTTCGCCCTTCTCGACATAGTCGATCTGAACGGGCTTGCCCGGCTGCGAGTTGAGGACCAGTGCTTCGCCATCGACTGAATGCTTCGGCGGACTCAGCACGAACGTCTCGCCTTCGCGCGAACCATGAAGTACCAGCCCGCCCGTCGCGGGTGCATCGGGCGGAGCTTCGCCATAATGAAGCACGGCTCGATCCAGCTCCGCCTGCATCAGCGCCCGAATCTTCGCGATCGCAATCGCACCCGCCAGCATCGTGCGCTGTGGCCGCAGAATCGGATGTCGATCCACCTCGCTGCTGACGCGCATCAGTTCGTTCCAGCTCATTCGCCGCGGATCATCACTCAACTGACTGGGCAGTTCGATCGTGGGCAGCATCTCCATCCGGTCGGCCTGCATGCCCACCGCCGGTTCCTGCTCGCCGCCCTCGGCGTGATAGATCGGGTCGCGCAGGCGAAATTGAATCCACGCCCGTCCTTCGTCGCGATAAACGAGAATATCCGCCTCGGATGCGGTGTGATCCGAAAGCAGGCGCCCGGTCTTCACATCGATCTTTCCGATCGTGGCGTGCCTGAGCAGGATCAACTCTTCCGGTTGAATCGGGCTGCCTTCGACCGTCGGCGGCGCGCTCCGCTGGGCATCGCGGGCGTAGATCATCGCGTCGCCCACCCGCATCGCCCGACCCTTGGCGAACTCGTTCATCATCAGCCGAATCGTGTCCTTCTGCACCATCTCCCGCGCGACTTTGTGCAGCGAAGGCAGCACCCAGTTGCTCAGAATGTACATGCCCATCATCATCGCCACGCCAAGGACCACGACCGGCTTGAAGACGGATGAATAACTCAGCCCGCCGGCACTGCACGCGGTGATCTCGCCATCCGTCGCCATCCGCGTGTAGACCATCGTCACCGAAAACGCCAGACTGAACGGCAAGGCGTACATCAGCATCGTCGGCGCGGTGATCATCACGAACGTCGGCAGTGTCTCAATGCTGAGCAGGCCGTCCATCAGCGGTTTGATCGCCGCCCCGAAGCTGATCACGATCACCAGCACGACGGTGGAGATCACCAGCATCTTCAGCAGGTCCTTCAAGATGTACCAGTAAAGCGTGAAGAGCATGAGCGGCGCGAGGCGGAGGACTTCCTGATGGAACGGATCGGAGCCGTAGTATACTGTTGACCGGTGGTTCGATCCTTCAATCGACAAACAACCGCTTATTCGGAGTTCACCATGAATCGTCTACTCACTGTCGTACTTGGTGTGTGCCTGGTGTGTTCGCTCCTTCTGCCCGCGCTGGCCGCGGAGGAAGCCGGCGTGAAGGTCGGCAAGACCGCGCCGGGATTCAAAGCCAAGACACAGGAAAACAAGGACGCCACGCTCGCCGACTACAAAGGCAAGTGGCTGGTGCTCTACTTCTATCCGAAGGATGACACCCCGGGCTGCACCGCCGAGGCGTGTGAGTTCACTGAATCGATTGCCGACTTCAAAGACCTCAACGCTGCCATCGTCGGCATCAGCGCCGATTCGATCGAGTCACATCTGAAGTTCATCGCCAAGTACAAGTTGACGATCACGCTGCTCAGCGACCCGCAGCGCGAGATGATGAAGGCCTACGGCGCGTACGTCGAAACGGAAAAGGACGGCAAGAAGACCGGCAAGGTGGTGCGCTCGACGGTGATCGTCAATCCCGAAGGCGTCGTGGCGTTTCACTACCTGACCGTCAACCCGCGCGGCCATGCGAAGGAAGTGAAGGCGAAGTTGGAAGAGTTGCAGAAGAAGTGAACTGCAATGATGTCGTATCAAGCCCAATGGCGAGTCTGCGAGCCGTTGGGATATCGGTCGCGAGGGGCAACATGAAGTATCCAGACGATGCGAATGGGGACGTTTTCCGCCGGTTGGAGGCGCATGCCTTTGATTTCTCTATTGAACACGTAGTTGATTTCCACGCAGTGTTCGCGACCGAGGGAGAGGCCGACCATATCGCAATGTTGTACGTTGCTGATCTTAAGGCAGGAGAGAAGCTAGCCAATATCGAGACGAAACCATTCGATCGCGGAGGCATGGAACTGACCATTTCAAAGCGGATGTTGGTCACCTACGAGGATGTGACTGCTTTCGAAATCAAGCTCGCTGAGCGTGTTTCTCTCGTTGAAGGATACCTCGATGGTTGGGGTGTGCTCCACTAGCGCCGCATTACCCCAACGGCTCGCAGACTCGCCATAGGGCTTGGAGATTACCCATCATTGAATTTCACTCCGCCGCCTTCTCCCTTCGCTTGCCGATGCAGTACAAGTGCCCATAGGTGCGGATGAACACCTGCCCGTCGCTGAAGGCCGTGGACGCCCGGATCATTTCCTTCATCGGGTTCACCGCGATCACTTCAAACGTCGGGTCCGCCTTCAACACCACCGTCTCGCCTTTCATATTGCAGATCCAGAGCTTGCCATCGGCATGCACCATGCTCGACCACGATCCGCCCGTGCCCGCGCGCTCGCCGCGGCCCCAGAGCTGCTCGCCAGTCTTCAAGTCAATGCAAAACGCGATGCCCGGCTCATTCAGGATGTAGACGTGCTTGCCGACGATCACGCCCGACCCGACGCGCTGCGGGTTCTTCGGATGCACCCACAGCCGATGCGATGCGGTCAGGTCGCCGCGATCAGTCGCGCTGGGTTCCTTCATCGCCAGGCCCGGCCCGCCGTAGCCGCTCATCGCCACGATCACACCCTCACCGATCAGCGGCGAGGCATAGACCAGATCACTCAGGCCTTTGCAATGCCAAAGCTCCTCGCCGGTTTTCGGATCGAATCCGCACAGCTTCTGCGGCAGGCCGAGAATCATCTGATCCATCTCGCCGATCTTGTGAATCACCGGCGTGCTCCACGAGCCCTTGAACTGCTTGGCTTCCTTGCTCTGCGAGTCGGAGAGTTCCTTCTCCCACACCACCGCGCCGTCCTTCTTGTTGAAGCAGTAGAGCACGTGCCGCAGGCCGGGGCCGGCCGAGAGCAGGACATGGTCGCCGTGGATCACCGGGCTCGACGCGTTGCCCCAGATGTGATCGAACTCGCCCAGGTCGCGCTTCCAAAGCTCCTTGCCGCTCATGTCGTAGCAGTAGATGCCGGCCGAGCCGTGCCAGACGATGATGCACTTGCCGTCGCTGACCGGCGACGATGAGCAGTAGGGGTTCGTGCCGTGCGTCTGTTCTTTCTCTTCGAATGTGATGGTCTGCTTCCAGAGCTGCGAGCCGTCCTTGCGATCGAAGCAGATGGTGCTGCGCACCGTACCTTTCTGCTCGGCACAGGTGATGATCACGCGCTCGCCGAGGATGATCGGCGTCGAGTTGCCGGCATCGGGCAGCGGGACTTTCCACGTGACGTTCTTGGTCTGATCCCACTCGGTGGGCATGCCGGTTTCATTGCTGATGCCCATCTGCGTGGGCCCGCGCCAGGCAGGCCAGTCACCGGCCACCGCGGCATGAGTGATGAAACAAAGACAAAGAGCAAGAAGGATAGATCGCAGCATGATGAAGCCTCTCGAGGGGTTCGGAATCGTGGCGGATGACCTCCACTCATAAGTAATGTAACGGACGGATGGTTTGTTACGCGCGACGATCGGGGCAAACGCGCGTTGCCCGCCCTTTCCACCCTTGCCTCCCCCCGCTACGATCCAGCCCATGTTTCACGCCCCGCCACGCGTCCTTCTCGGCCCCGGCCCCAGCGATGTGCCCGCGCGCGTCCTTCTGGCCATGGCCCAGCCCACCATCGGCCATCTCGACCCCGCCTTCCTTCAGCTCATGGACGGCGTCCGCGACAAGCTGCGCACCGTCTTCGCCACCAACAACGCCATGACCTTCGCATGCAGCGGCACAGGCTCGGCAGGCATGGAAGCGATGCTCGCCAACCTCATCGAACCGGGCGACAAAATCCTCATCGGCGTCAACGGCGTCTTCGGCGGACGCATGGTGGACTGCGCCTCGCGCTGCGGCGCGGTCGTCGAGAAGATCGAACGCCCCTGGGGGCAAGTCTTCACACAGGAAGAAATCATCGAAGCGGTAGACCGCACCCGGCCCGCGCTGGTCGCGCTGGTGAATGCGGAGACTTCGACCGGGGCGCATCAGCCGTTCTCGAAGGAGCTGGGCGAAGCAATACACAGTCGCGGCGCCCTGCTGCTGATGGACTGCGTCACCAGCCTGGGCGGCGCGCCTGTGAAGGTCGATGAATGGGGCGTGGACGCGGCCTTCAGCGGTACGCAGAAGTGTCTCTCCTGCCCGCCCGGCCTTTCACCGATGACCTTCGGCCCCCGCGCCATGGAACGCCTCGACGCCCGCAAGACCAAAGTGCAGAGCTGGTACCTCGATGTGGCCATGCTCAAAAGCTACTGGGGCCAGGAGCGCGTGTACCATCACACCGCGCCGATCAACATGCTCTACGCTCTCGATGAAGCCCTGAACATCGCCCTGGAAGAAGGACTCGAAGCCCGTTTCGCCCGGCACCGCGCCATGCACGAACTCCTGCGCGAAGGGTTATCGCAACTGGGCATCGGTTACGTCAGTCAGGAAGGGTTCAGTCTTCCCATGCTCAACGCGATCTCCATTCCCGAAGGCGCGGACGATCTGGCCGTGCGCAAACGCCTGCTCACGGAGTACAGCATCGAAATCGGCGCGGGGCTCGGTGCCTTCAAAGGCAAAGCCTGGCGCATCGGCCTGATGGGCAACTCCGCGACGAAGCGGAACGTCGCGCTGGTGCTGGCGGCGCTGGGCGAGATTTTGGGGCGTTGAGTGGACACGGGAGCACCATCCCGACAGGGTGGTGCTATTGGCGTTCTATCAACAAGGGTGCCACGTTGCACCTTCTCATCCGTTCGCCATTAGCACCGCCCTGTCGGGACGGTGCTCCGGTTCCAATTCGCGTCACCCTGCTTTTTCAGCCGATGCATACGTATGATGGTGGAACTTCCTTCCTCCCGGCCCCAGCCCCGGCCCCCGGCGTATGTCATGCTGATGCGATTCATCATCCTGCCGGCTCTCGTGCTTGCCTCGCTCGTCGCGCCGGCTGGTGCGCAGAGTGAAGACACATCGGCCGCCCCTTCCAACGACGACATCAATCGCCTCATCGCCCGCCTTGCCTCCGATTCGTTCGAGTACCGCGAGACGGCGACGCGGCAGCTCATCGTGCTCGGCAAACCGGCGATTCCGCTGCTGCAGCAGGCTGCGGACGGGGGCGAGCCGGAGATGAGCTGGCGGGCGGTGTTCGCACTGGTCGAGCTGGCGCTTTCGACGGATGTTCAGACGGTCGCCCAGGCGGAGAAAGCGCTGATCGAGCTGTCGCAGAGTACGAATGAAACTGCGGCCCACAGGGCGTGTGATGCCGTCGTCGCCTTGCCCTTCATGCGCGAGACCCGCGCCATCACCGCCCTGAACAATCTCGGCGCGAACGTCTCTCTGGAGACGAACTACATCGAATTGAACGGCAACTGGAAAGGCGGCGATGCGGGACTGAAACATCTCACCCTGCTGCGGAACGTGAAGCAGGTCAGCATCGAGCCGACGGCGAATGTTTCCGATGAAGCGGTGACGATGCTCCAACAGGCGCTGCCCGGAGCGAAGATCATCAAGTTCGGCGAGGCGTTCCTGGGCGTCGGCACGCTTCCCGCCGACGACGGCCCGGGGCTGAGGGTTCACACCGTTCTGACCGGCGGCGCGGCTGAAAAGGCCGGGCTCCAGGTGAATGATGTGATCTATCAGATCGACGGCAAGCCGGTCAATGAGTTCGACGACCTGGTCAAATCCATTGCGAAGAAAACCCCGGGCGATGCGATCGAGATCGACTACTTCAGTTCTCTGACCGGTCAGCGGAAGAAGGTCAAAGCGGAGCTGGGCAAGCGGGAGAAGAAGTAGTCGTTTCGCTTCGCTCTACTCCAAACCATACGCCTTCGTCGCGTTCTTCCAGAACACTTTATCGAGCACCGCCTGCCCCTTGGGCCTAAAGTAGGCGACTACCAGATATCGGTGCGTCGCGTAGTCGCTGCGCAGGTTGGTGACGGGCCAGTTGGAGCCGTAGATCAGCCGGTCTTCACCGAAGGCATCGTAGAGCACGTTCAGCACGGGCGTGTAGAACGCCAGGGCCGTCGCCGCGGGACGGGAGCCATCCTGCTGATCGAGGCCGGAGATTTTGCAGTAGACATTCGGATGCTTCGCGCAGGCCTTGACGCGCGTGGTCCAGATGGCGTCAGGCTCCTTGCCATCGACCTTCACGCCGGCCAGGTGATTGATGACAATCTTGAGGTTGGGAATCTTCTCCGCGACGATCGCGACCTGTTCGAGCGTGGAGCGCGAAGTGATGATATCCAGCGTGAGGCCCTTGTCGGCGAGGAGTTGAAGGTCCGCCAAGACGCCCTCGGCTGTGAGCGTGAGCGGAGCATCGACGCGCGGCCTGATGCCGCGAAAGCGCTTGTCCTTGGCGAAGCGTTCCAGATTCTCCTTGAAATCAGGCTTGCCCGGCCAGAGGTTGCCGACGATTCCGACATAGTGCGGATCATCCTTCACCAGGTCCAGCAGCCACTGGTTGTCATCGACCCAGCCGCTGGCTTCGACGATGACCGTGCCTTTGACATCGTTGGCCTTGGCGATTGCCGCGAAGTCGGCGGGCAGGTGCGGCTTGTAGAGAATCGGTTCGTTCTTGCCCGGCCAGGGCACGCCCTGCGGCCGACTGGTGTCGTACAGATGAATGTGCGTGTCGATGATGCGCGAGGGTTCGAGCGGCTTGGCGGCGCAGCAGCCCGAGAGAACAAACGCGAGAAGGAGGAAGGCTGCGCGTTTAGCCGCTGGCCCGCAGGGCCGCACGGCGGGGCGGGAATCGGACGATGCGGAATGGTTGTGGATCATCGTGTGGGCCTTGGAAAAATGTGTGGTTTTGCACTGCCGTTCACTCGACCCTCCCCCAGCCCCTCCCTAGGAGGGAGGGGAGTAATTCGCGCTACACCGCGTAAGGCTTCATCAGTTCACGCAGCGCCAGGCCGACATCAGGCTGCCGCATCAGGTGTTCGCCGACCAGGATGCGATGCACGCCTGCTGCGCGAAGCCGATGCACATCCTTTGCCGTGCGGATGCCTGACTCGCTCACGAGAATATCCGGGTCTTCGACCATGTCCAGCAGCCGCAGCGTGTGGGCAATGTCCGTCTTCATCGAACGCAGGTCGCGATTGTTAATCCCCAGCAGCGTGTAGCTCGGATGCGGGAAGCCGATGTGCGGCCGCACGCGCAGGAGATTTTCCACATCATGCACTTCCACCAGCGACGTCAGGCGAAGCTCCGTGGAAAGAATGAGAAGATCGAGCAGCTCCGCTTCGCCCAGACACTCGGCGATGAGCAGCACCGCATCCGCCCCGGCCAGGCGGGATTCATAGATCTGATAGGGATCGATGATGAAATCTTTCCGCAGCACGGGCAACGGCACGGCTGCGCGAATCTGCTGAATGTAATCGAGCGATCCCTGGAAATACCTGGCATCCGTCAGGCAACTGATCGCGGCTGCGCCGTTCTCGTAATACGCCTTGGCGATGGCGACCGGATCGAAGTCCGCGCGGATCAGCCCGGCCGAGGGACTGGCCTTTTTCACCTCGGCGATCACCCGCAACTCATCCTTCGGCTGGGTCACGGCGGCGAAAAAATTGCGCGGGTCAGGCGTATCCGCGGCGGCGGCCTTGAGCTCCTCCAGCGGGCGACGCGATATCACCTCCGCCAGCTCCTTCCGCTTGTGTTCCACGATTTCAGCAAGCACGTCGTTCATGGCGGGATCAATCAATTTGAATGAATGACAAGCATAGCCGCTCGCCGCCGCAGCGTCATTTCGTTCATCCCATGCGCCTTCCCTATTCGTCGATTGCCGCTATCCTGTATTCTCTCGCCTCACGGAAGTACGAATTGCCAAGGATAGGTTTACTCTCTGATTCTCACGGCCGAGCCTCCACCACGCGACAGGCTGTCAACGTGCTGCTGGAGGCTGGGGCTCAGTGCATCATTCATCTGGGCGACGTGGGCACCATCGACGTGATCGATGAACTGCTCGTCACGCCCAACCCGGCAGGCGGCCCGGCGCGAACGACCGATGACATCGACGCCATCGCAGTCCACCTCGTCTTCGGCAACGTGGACTGGGACCGCGCCGCCATGTCACGCTACGCCCAGAGCCTGGGGCTGATCGTGGATGACCCGGTGGGCAAGATGAAACTGGACGATGGCCGGGAGCTACTTTTTCTTCACGGCGATGACGCGGCGGCGATGGCGGCGGCGATGGACTGCGGCGCTGCCTACGTCTGCCACGGTCACAGCCACCGCACCCGCGATGAACGCATCGGCAAGACCCGCGTGATCAACCCCGGTGCCCTCTTCCGCGCCCAGTCCTACACGGCCGCCCTGCTGGACACCGATGCGGACTCGCTCGTTTTTCTCCCCGTGGAGTAGCATGCCGCGCATCGGGGCGCGAATGGGCGCACCGGGGCGCACTTAGGCCACGACTTGTGTTAATATGGTAGATGTAACACGTTCAGGGATGCCTGCATGTCGCAACAGGAAGCATCAAATGTGACGGAACAGCTCACGGTTCGCACCTACCAGCCGGGCGACCACAAGGCGGTCTCGCGCCTGTACGGCACGGGCCTGCTCGCCGGTCAGCTCGCCGCCAACGACACCGGGGCGGACATCGAAAACATGCACGCGGCCTACTTCTCCGACGACGCCAATCACTTCTGGGTCGCCGAGATGGATCACCACATCGTGGGCATGATCGGCGTGGCCCGCGATGAAGGGCACACCGCCGAGATCCGCCGCCTGCGCGTCGATCCGGGCTGGCAACAGCACAGCGAAATCGCCGCCCGCCTGCTCGAAGCGGCGATTTTTCACTGCAAGCAACACGACTATCTGAAGGTGGTGCTGGACACGCGCTTTGAAAAGTCAGCCGCGCTCGGGTTTTTCGATCGCTTCGGTTTCCAGCACACGCGCTCGAAGCAGCATGCGGATAAGGAACTGCTTGAGTTTTACGTGGACCTGTATCGGCAGCCGAAACTGGAAGGCGAGTAGGCTGCCATGGGCAAGGTTCCGGGGAAGATTCAGAACATTGTCATCGTTCTATGCCTCGCGGCAGGAATTGGGCTGTGTGTTTTTGGAACCTACCGATTTCTCTTCGAGACCATGATTGATCGCCTTCGCTCCATGGCACCACCGCAAGGACGACCCTCTGAACTTGAAAATCGAACGATGCAACTGGCTTGGGCCGGCGTCGCCGTGATTGGTCTCGCAATCGCATTCATTGCGAATCGCTACCGCAAGCGCTAGGCAAACGACGCCTCATTTGAAACGATCTCTAAACTTCCATCATGCACCCATCGCCCGAAGACCTCGACGAACCCGCCCTTTTCCACGAAGGGCTGCATCTATTCAACACCAACGAATGGTTCGAAGCCCACGAGATATGGGAAGACATCTGGCGGCCAGCTTCCGGCGAAAAGAAACGCTTCTACCAGGGTCTGATTCAGGCGGCGGTGGTCATCGAACACCTTCGCCGGGGCAACCCGCGCGGCGCTCGCAGCGTCTTTCAAAGCTGCATTCCCAAGTTCGACGGCATCACCGGCATCTACATGGGCATCGATGTGCCCCTGCTCATCAGGCAACTCACCGATTACATCGCGCCCGTGCTGAATCTGCCGACCTCGGCCTTCGATCCCGGCAGAGAACGCGGACAGAACCTGCCCGTCGATCTGAATGCAGCGCCGAAAATAGAATTGAAATACGATCCGTTCGCCGGTGAGAGCCCGGCTGAACAATGAGCTTTCGCAATCACTCACCGCTTGCCGCGGGGATTCTTCTTGCCGTTACGTTTTGATCGTTCCGCGTGATCCGCTGCGCCGCCGATGGCGCTGGCTGCATGTTCCCCCGAATCATCATTGCCGCCCTCAGCCGGTTCGCCCGGCAGCCCGCCGTCGAGAAACGTGGCCAGATCCTGGGCGCTGACTTCCTTCACCACCACATCCTCATGCGGCGGCAGTTCATCGCCATCCACATCTTCCCAGTGCTCGTCATCATCAAAATAAAGAATCGAGCGAACCCGCTCGTCCACCTCGACGACATCCTTATTCGCCTCGCGGATTTCCTCGGGCCCTTCCACCGCCAGTTCCGAATCCCATCCCTGTCCTTCCGCGACGACGATCTGCGACTCAACCGCCGAGAACCATTCGGAGGCGACTTCCTCGCCAGCGGGCTTCGCAGCCTCCACGGGAACTGCCTTCGGGGGAGGTGCGATGTAAGCCTTCTCGGGAACCTTCTCGGCTTCCAATGAAACGGGGGGCCATTCATCGGCGGGCTTCGCGGCAGGCGCGCTCGCAGCCGTCGTTCTTTCCTCTGCCTCCGCCTTGGGCGGCGTCTCAGCCGGAGCCTCGATTTGTGCCTCCACGCTCAGCGAGTCATCCTCGGTCTGAGCGTGTTCGATCGAACGCGATGAGGCCGCGCCGGGCGCGACTTCCTGCTCCGGTTCGAGGTCCACCGCCGCCGGCTTGACCGCACCGGCCGTGTCCGGCACCAGCTTGACCTCCAGCTCGGTGTACCCGGTGGCGATCAGATCGCCGGTTTTCAGTTTGATCGTGCGTTGAATTCGCTCGCCGTTGAGACGGGTGCCGTTGCGCGAGCCCAGGTCCTTGACGTACCAATCGCCCTTTTCCAGCTTCAGCCGGCAGTGATACCGCGACACCATCAGATCGGTGACAGGCACATCCGGACTGTTGCGGCCGATGAGCGCGCGGGTCTTGCCGCGAACCTCAAATACCGCACCCCGATCCGGTCCCTTGGCAACCGTGAGGATTATCAACTGATCACCGCTCCTGGCAGGCTGTCCGACTCCCCTGGTAGAGGCGGCGCATAGGACGTTGCATCAGGTAAGGTATCACAGGATTTAGAAAAAGCAAATAAATACGGAACAAAAACCGCCGGAAATAGGTTTATGCCCCGAATTCGAACATCGCCCGGAACCCGGCGAAGCGCTTGTCCACATCGCTCCGCCCGATCTGCTTCATCCGCTCCAGGCTGAATGCTTCGATGTTGTAGCTGGCGATGATCGTGCCGTACGCCATCGCCTTGCGCAGGCCGGGCAGGCTCAGGTCGCCGGTCGAGGAAAGGTAACCCATCATGCCGCCGGCGAAGCTGTCGCCCGCGCCGGTCGGGTCGATCACCGCGCGAGCCGGGAAGGCCGGCAGGACGATCTCGCCATCCTTATGAATGAGCAGTGAACCGTGCTCGCCCTTTTTCACGACGACAAAGCGCGGGCCCATCTTCAAAATCCTGTCAGCAGCGCGGATAAGATTGGTTTCCTCCGTGAGCATGATCGCTTCGGAATCGTTGAGCACCAGGCCATCGATCTGGGTCAGCAGATTGAGCAGCGTCTCTCGCTCGGTTTCGATCCACAGGTCCATCGTGTCCGCCACGGCGAGCTTGCGGCCGGGAAAGTTGGCCAGCAGGTCGAGCTGACCGGCCGGGTGCGTGTTGGCGAGGAACACGTACTGACTGTCGCGGTAGTGATGCGGCACAGGCGGCAGTGCCTCGGCGAGTACGTTGAGCTCGACGCTCAGCGTGTCGCGCTGGTTCATGTTCTCGTGATACTTGCCGCGCCAGCGAAAGGTCTTGCTCCCCTGCCGCTGCTCCAGGCCGGCCAGGTCAATCTTGAAGTGACGAAACGTATCGAGAAAGTGCGGCGGAAAATCCTCACCCACCGCGGCGACGAGGCGCACCGGCGTGAAGAACGAAGCCGCCGCGGCAAAGTAGATGCACGACCCACCCAGCACCTCCTCGGCATCGCCGGTGGGAGCGTGGACAGAGTCGATTCCGATGGAGCCGGTGACGATCAGGGGCATGGTAAACCTATTGGCTAGTGGTTAATGGTTATTGGTTAAGGGTTAATGGGGGAAGGCGTGCTGTTAACGGTCTCTGTCAATAACCATTAACTACTAACCAATAGCCACTAACCAATCTCCGCGGCGCACACGGCCACGCACCGCCTGATCCGCGCCAGCGTCGCGTCCTTCCCCAGAATCGCCAGCGTGTCGTGAATCGGCGGACTCACGCTCGTACCAGTCAACGCCACGCGCAGCGGCTGTGCGACGTCGCCCAAGCCGCGACCCGTGTCCTTCGCGAAGGCTTCGATTGCATTGTGAATCGTCGGCGCGTCCCACGGCTCCACCTTCGCCAGGGTCGCTTCCAGCTCGCGCAGCGCCGTCACGCCTTTGCCGCCATCCTTCTTGAGCACCTTGTCCACCGCCTTGGCATCGAACGCGATCGCATCATCGTTGATGAGGAAGAACCGCCCGAGGTGGAACGGATCATCCAGCGTCTGGCTGCGTTCGCGGTAGGCGGCGGCGAAAAGGGAGAAGTGCGGGCCGAGACGTTCGAGGTCTTGCGAATGGAACGCGCCCGCATGCTCGCGCAGCTTCGCTTCAAAATCATCAGGCGAGAGCAGCCGCAGCGCTTCGCCGTTGAAGGCTTTGAGCTTGTCACGATCAAACTTTGAGTTGCTCTTGCCCACGCGATCGAAACCGAAACGCTCGACGAGGAACGCGAGATCAAAACGCTCGACGTTATCGCCGGGGTTCCAGCCCAAGAGGGAGAGATAATTCAGGATCACGCCGGGCAGGTAACCGCTGCGGCGGAAGTCGGAGACGTTGATCTCGGGAAGTTCAGTAGCAAATATTAACGCGAGCCATGCAGCAATGTCGAGGCGGTCATTCTTCTTATTCAAGAAGTCACTTATTTCATCTCCCGTGAACTGAGGCAGGTCGATTACTCCCTCACCCGTCAGGGTACCTGATTCCGCAACTGCGGATTGGGCGCCACTGATTGCTGCTGCGATTCGATCGAGATTGAACTTGTCGCCCAGGCGCTTAGGTGCGACGCTTCGCAAGATGTCCATGATCGCAATTTGTTCGCCTAAAGGTGCCTTGCGTATTGCGGCGCTGGCTACTAATCGCGCCACCTTCGCCTTATCGCGCTTGCTCATCTTCGTTCCATCCTGATTGAAGATCAGCGGCAGGTGCGCATAACTCGGCCTCGCAAACCCAAGCGCCTCCTGTATCGCCACATGCTTGGGCGTATTGCTTAAATGCTCCTGCGCCCGGATCACATGCGTCACGCCCATGAGGGCATCATCGACGACCACCGCGAAGTGATACGTCGGAAAACCATCGCCCTTGAAGATCACGAAATCATCGCGCTGGTCGCCTGTGACTTTGACTTCGCCGAGCACTTCATCGTTCACCACGATGTCACCAGCCCCCGGGGGACCTTCGTTGCGAAGACGGATGACGCACGATCGCCCTTCCGCTTTCCACGCATCGCGCTGGGCCTGCGTCGCGTTACGCATCACGGTCGGGTCGTATTTCCAGTCGCGTTTTTCGGCGCGGGCCGCGTCGCGCTCGACAGCAAGCTCTTCCTGCGTGCGGTAACACTCATACGCCTTGCCCGCGGCGAGGAGTTGATCGAGGTACTTGCGATAGATGTCCAGCCGCTGACTTTGAAAGTAGGGACCGGCATCACCCTTTTGCACGTCCTTGGGCGACTTGCCTTCCTCCAGCACCGGCCCCTGATCCCAGTCGAGGCCGAGCCAGACCATGTCGCGCAGGATGCCGAGCGTGGACTCGTCGCTGGAGCGGGCCTGGTCGGTGTCTTCCATGCGCAGGATGAACTGGCCGCCATGCTTTCGCGCGTAGGCCCAGTTGAAGAGCGCGGTGCGGGCACCGCCCACATGCAGGGCGCCGGTGGGACTGGGGGCGAAGCGAGTGACTACTTTTTTCATGGCGGCATCAAGCATGGCGGGGGATTGTAGCGAATGACCTGCGCCCGGTACGAACTCCTGCCGGTTAGCGGTCGGGCCGAGTCCGCGAGGCCCACCTGTGCGGGTGCCGACGTTCTGTGCACCTTCGTGCGCCAACGGGTGGGCCTCGCGGACTCGGCCCGACCGCTAACCATGATCTGCCCGTCACGCACGGTATGATCGTCGGCATGCTGTTCTCATTCACTCTCCGTTTAATCGTGATTCTTGCGGCGTGCCTTTGCGTCTGCCCTTCGAGCGTGCTCGCGCAGAACCTGCAAGCCTCACCGGCTGCTTACTTCGCGATCCAGGTCATCGACGAAGACACCGGTCGCGGCGTTCCCCTCGTCGAGCTGCGCACCGTCAACGACATCCTCTTCGTCACCGACAGCCAGGGCATGATCGCCTTCCACGAGCCCGGCCTGATGGACCGAGAAGTCTTCTTCTCCGTCTTCTCCCACGGCTACACCACCCCGAAGGACGGCTTCGGCATCCGCGGCGTCCGCCTCACGCCCAAGGTCGGCGGCAGCGCGACGGTGAAGATCAAACGCACCAACATCGCCCAGCGCCTCTATCGCGTCACCGGTCAGGGCATTTACCGCGACAGTGTCCTGCTCGGCAAGCCTGTGCCGCTGAAGGAGCCGGTGATCAATGGCGGGGTGCTGGGGCAGGATTCGATTTTTACTGTGAAGTATGCCGGCAAGCTGTACTGGTTCTGGGGCGACACCAACCGCGCGAGTTATCCCTTGGGCAATTTCTCCATGAGCGGCGCGACGAGTGAGCTGCCGGGCAAAGGGCCGGGGGGCGGACTCGATCCGGACAAGGGTGTCGATCTGAAGTACTTCGTCGATGACAAAGGCTTCAGTCGCGGCATGGCACCGCTGCCGCGACCGGGGCCGGTCTGGCTGGATGCGTTCATGGTGCTGCCCGACACAGCCGGCCGCGAGGGCATGCTCGCCCACTACTCGCGCATGGAGTCGCTGGAGAAGCGCGTCGAGCACGGGCTGATGCTCTTCAACGACAAGACGCAGACGTTCGAACATGTCGCGACGTACGGCCCCGACGTCACACTGCATCCGCACGGCGCGGCAACGCCGGTCGAAGTCGAAGGCGTGAAGTACTTCTACTTCGCGTATCCCTATCCGCTCATCCGCGTGAAGGCGGAGTGGGGCGCGATACACGACCTGAAGCAGTATGAAGCGTTCACCTGTCTGCCGGCCGAGGCGATCTACGCCCCCTACCGCCCGCAGGTCGAACGCGATGGCGAAGGCAAAGTAGTCTGGGCGTGGAAGAAGAACACCGACTACATGGATGAAGCCCGGCAAAGGAAACTCATCGCGGCAGGCGTGCTGAAGGAAGAGGAAGCATGGATTAACCTGCGCGACGCGGACTCGAAGAAGCCGGTGACCGCCCACGCCTCAAGCCTGGCGTGGAACGCCTATCGCAAGAAATACATCATGATCTTCTCGCAGATCAACGGGACTTCTTTCCTCGGCGAGACGTGGTACTCGGAGGCGGATGGAGCGCACGGCCCGTGGCGCTGGGCGAAGAAGATCGTGTCGCACGAAAAGTACACGTTCTACAACCCGCGCCATCACGCTTTCTTCGATGCCGATGGCGGACGCACGATCTACTTCGAAGCGACTTACACGGATCAGTTCAGCGGTGCCAGCGCCAAGACCCCGCGCTACGACTACAACCAGATCATGTACAAGCTCGATCTGGGCGACGAACGGATGAAGTTGGCGGAGTGATTGGGAGCACCATCCCGACAGGGTGGTGCCATTAGCATGCGGATGAGAAGGTGCAACGCGGCACCCTCGTGTTACGAACGCCGATAGCACCACCCTGCCGGGATGTTGCTCCAGCTCTTTGACAATCGAATATCAGAACTTCCTCGCCGCCGTCGTCAGCGGCAGATCATCTGTGCGAAACGGCGAAGCGGGCAGTTCCGCTCCGTTCACCAGATTCGGCTCCGCATCGTCTTCCCATGCGAACCGCACCGCGACGGGCTCCTTCACCTTGTCGCTCTTGACCGTGATACTGCCTTCGTGAATCGTCGCCTCGGCGCGATGAAACACGTGGTCCTTGCCCGCGATGGTGAAGTGCGTCAGCGGTTTGCCGTCGCGGCTCTTGAGGCCTTTCTCGTGATGAAAGCGAATGCGGATCGCATCACCGATGGCCGCGTGACCGGCGAAGATCGGTCCGCTGAATGCGAGATCTTTCTCGCCGTAAACGGTGGCACGGGCCCAGAGCGCAAGGCGGCGGCCGACTTCCTGCTTGTTGGTCGGATGAATGTCTTTCACATCGCCGAGGTCCGTGGTGACCGCCATGCCGGTGTGTGGCACATTTGCCAGCGTCATGAGCTGTGCTTCCCAAAGTTCGGCGCACCATTCCTTCGGATTGCGCGTGTAGCGGAATGGCGCGAGCTGCACGAAGAGGAACGGCATCTCCTTCTGGCCGAAGACCTCGCGCCAGTCGGCGATCATGGCGGGGAACAGTGTGCGGTACTGGGCGGCCCGCGGGCAGTTGGATTCGCCCTGGTACCAGATGGTGCCGCGGATGGCGAAGGGCGCGATCGG
This sequence comes from Phycisphaeraceae bacterium, assembly GCA_040902585.1. Taxonomy (GTDB): domain Bacteria; phylum Planctomycetota; class Phycisphaerae; order Phycisphaerales; family Phycisphaeraceae; genus JBBDXA01. The sequence continues at coordinate 15,257 of JBBDXA010000021.1, read as the reverse complement.
GGCGATCATCGCGTTGTACAGGCTCGCGGGACGATTGGGATCATCAGCGGGCGCTCGCTGGGGACGCGGACGCGCGGGCGGTTCCTGACCCGCGGCCTTGGCCTTGTCGACCGCGGCCTTCCACTTCTCCAGTGCCGCCTGATTCTGCTCCTGCACTTTCGCGGCAGTGATCTCCGTTACGCGGCGATCCCATTCCGCCAGCAGCGGCTTGAAGTCTTGGGCGGCTTCCAGCGCAGCCCGACTGGTCCACGCGTCAGCGGGCGTGCCACCGTAGGAACTGTTGATCAGGCCGATGGGCACGTTGACGTGCTTCTCCAGTTCGCGGCCGAAGAAGTAGCCGACGGCGGAAAACTCGCCAATCGTCTGGGGCGAGCACTCTTCCCACTTGCCCTTGAAATCACCCTGCGGCGCATCGGCGGTTTCGCGCGGCACGGTGATGAGCCTGATGCGCGGCTGCGTGGCCGAGGTGATCTCGCGGTCCGCATGGTCACTGCGGCGCACGGTCCACGCCATGTTCGACTGCCCCGAGCAGAGCCAGACGTCGCCGACGAGAATGTTACTGAGTTCGATCGTGTTCCTGCCTGTCACGCGCAGGATCAGCGGCTTGCCGACCTTCACCGCGTCGAGCGCGACGCGCCAGGTTCCCTTCGCATCAGCCTGGGTCTCCTTCGTTTGCCCCGCGAACTCGACGGTGACCGCTTCGCCGGCATCGGCCCAGCCCCAGACGGGGATTTCACGGTCACGCTGGATGACCATGTTGGAGCCGAAGATCGCGGGGAGTTTCACCTCCGCCTGGGCGGCATGCACTGCGACTAGACAGGTGATTAGAGCGACGATGCGAGTGTTTCGATGCATAACACACCTCGAATGAACAGGTTGAATGTACGTTGCGGAACAAGCCCAATGGCGAGTCTTCGAGCCGTTGGGGTATTCGTTCACTCTCGGGTTACCCCGACGGCTCGCGGACTCGCCATCGGGCTTGGATCGATCGAATGGGCTCACTTCCAATCATCCGTGCGGAACGGGCTCGCGGGCAGGCCTTCGAGGTTCGCCAGGTTCGGTTCAGCCGTGTGCGACCAGCCGTAGCGCACAGCCGCGGGCTTGGCGACGGTGCCCGAGGTGACGATGACCGTATCGCCGACAATCTCCGCCTTGGCGGGGACGAACACTTTGTCCTCGCCGGCGATTTCGAAGTGCGTCAACAGCTTGCTGTCGCGCACCGCCAGTCCGCCGCCGATGTGATCGAAGCTGATGACCGCCTTGCCGTCTTCGACCTTCATCTCCTTGAAGAGCGGGCCGCTGAAGACGAGCTTATCGTTGCCGTAGGTCTTGGCGAGGGCCCAGAGTGCGAGACGTTTGCCGACTGCCTGCTTGTTGCGCGGGTGAATGTCCTTCACGTTGCCGATGTCCGTCGTAACCGCCATGCCGGTGTTGGTGACGGTCTTGAGTACCGCGGTCTGTGCTTCCCAGATTTCAGGCAGCGCGGCCGGACTGTTGCCGTAGTTGTACGGCGCGAGCTGCACGAAGAGAAACGGGAAGTCGCGGTTGGCTTCCTGATTCCAGACTTCGCGCCAGCCGCCGATGAGGGCCTGCATCAGGTCGCGATAGTGCATGCCCTGGCCGCGGTTGGATTCGCCCTGGTACCAGATCGCGCCGCGGATGGCGAAGGGGACGAGGCCGTGCACCATGCCGTTGTACAGGCCGGTCGGCGCGCCGGAGTTTTCCAGTTGATGCTTGGGCATGCCGCCGGGCATCGGGGAGATGGGCTTGTCCTCCGCGATCGCCTTCTTGGTCTCGGCGATCCACGCTTCCAGTCGCGGCAGATTCGCCTGCACGTAGTTGCGATAGTTCTGATCGGCCTTGGCGAGGATATCGGTGATGTACTTCGTCGCCTCCTGCTGCTTGAAACCCGCGGGCGGCGTCCACGGTTCGATGCGCGTGCCGCCCCATGAAGTGTGAATCAGACCGATCGGCACCTCCAGCTTCTGATGCAGTTCGCGGCCGAAGAAATAGGCCACGCCGCTGAACCGCCCCACCGTCTGCGGCGAACAGGCGACCCAGCCGAAGTCGATCGGCACATCACTCTGCGGTTCGCCCGCGGGAGCTTTCTTCACCTGGAAGAGACGGATCTTCGCAAAGTTGGCCGCGGGGATTTCCTTCTGCGGATCATCCGATGCGCCGACGGACCACTCCATGTTCGACTGCCCGGAACAGATCCACACCTCGCCGATGAGGATGTCCTTCAGTTCAATCGTGTTGCGGCCCTTGATCGTGAGCGTGTAACTCTTCCCATCGGCCTGCATCGGCTTGAGCTTCACACTCCAGTTGCCCTTCGCATCGGCCTTCGTGCTCGCGGCATTGTCCTCGCCCAGCGCGACGGTGACGGCTTCATCCGCATCGGCGGTGCCCCAGATCGGCAGCGGCTGGCCGCGCTGAAGGACCATGTTCGAGCCGATGACCGCCGGCAGCTTCACGTCGGCGGAAACGCCGGAGGTGGCCGTAAGGAGAATGAGCCAGAGACACGAAACGACGCGAAGGCTCCGCATGACTTGACTCCCAAAGGAGGCAACGAAGATTCAGGCTGGATTCAACCACAAATAGTGTATCGCGCCGCCCGGAGCCTGCGATGGCTTGGAACCGCTCCGGACCACGAGCCACACAGACCACGATCCGATCAGTGGTGTTACGTTCATCCGCTTGACGACAATACCATGAAGACCGGCCGATGGACTCGTCCGTGACCGGCCGGTTTCCCCGTTTGAGGATGCCCGAATGTTGACGTTGCAAGGACAACCCTCACCCCGCCGGTTCTGTGACGGCCTGTCACGCCGATCGTTCCTGCGCATCGGCGGGCTGGCGATGGGCGGCCTGAGCATGCCCGGTCTGCTTCGCGCAGCCGCGGCGAACCCGACTGCCGGGCGAGCCGGCGGGCTTGGGCACAAAGCCCTCATCATGGTCTACCTGCCCGGCGGACCCCCTCATCAGGACATGTTCGACCTGAAGCTGGACGCGCCGGTCGAAGTGCGCGGCGAGTTCGCGCCGATCAAGACTTCCGTCGATGGCATCGACATCTGCGAGTTGCTCCCGCGCATCGCCAAAGGCATGCATCGCATGGTGCCGATCCGGTCGATCGTCGGCGCGAAGGATCGGCACGAATCGTTTCAGTGCCTGACCGGTCGGCTGAACGAAAACCTCCCGCCGGGCGGCTGGCCTGAAATCGGCTCGGTCATCTCGCGCGTTCATGGCTCGGCCAAGGCGGGCATTCCGCCCTTCATGAGCCTGGCGCCGACCATGCAGCACCGCCCCTACAACAACGGTAAGCCCGGCTTCCTCGGCCCGGCGCACGCGCCCTTCCGCCCCGAGGCTGAGGGCAAGGATGATCTGACGCTCCAGGGCGTCACGCTGGAACGTCTGGAAGATCGAAGGGCCTTGCTCGCCGGTTTCGATCGCTTCCGCCGGGATGTGGATTCGAGCCGCATGATGGAAGGCATGGACGCGTTCAAGCAGCAGGCCTTTGGCATCCTGACATCAAGTGATCTGGCGAAGGCGCTCGATCTGTCGACTGAACCGGAGGCCATCCGCGCACGGTACGGCACCGGTACCACGCGGCATCAGGGGGATGGCGCGCCGCGGATCAACCAGCAGTTCCTGCTGGCCCGGCGCCTCGTCGAGGCGGGCGTCCGATGCGTCACCATCAGCTACAGCTTCTGGGACTGGCACGGTGGCAACTTCAAGAACGCCCGCACGCACCTGCCCGACTTCGACATGGCGGTGAGTTCGCTGGTGGAGGATCTTTACGACCGCGGGCTGGATCGCGATGTGACGGTTGTGGTCTGGGGCGAGTTCGGGCGATCGCCTCGCATCAATAAAGACGGCGGCCGGGATCACTGGCCGAACGTGTCGTGTGCCCTCCTCGCCGGCGGCGGCATGCGCTGCGGGCAGGTGATCGGAAGCACGTCACGCGATGGCGGGGAAGCCAAGGATCGGCCCGTCCACTTCCAGGACGTCTTCGCCACGATGTATTCCAACCTCGGCATCGACACGACGGCGGTCACCGTGAACGACTTCTCCGGCCGGCCGCGGTATCTGGTCGATCCGCAGTACAAGCCGATGCACGAGCTGGTGTGATGTGTTGAAGCGAACGCGTCGCACCCGCTCTATTGCCCGGTCACTTCGGCGACTGTGCCGCTTCCTGCCTGATCACATTCTCGCCCACGACGCCAAGAGCGCCCAGGAGATCGATCACCCGCGCCTTGGCATCCGACGAGACGGCGGTATTGCCATGCACGTTCGCCGGTGCGCTGCTGTCGCGCACGATGATGGCCGCGCCACTGAAGCCGCTGATGCTGTTGGCGGTGATGATCACTTTCGCCTTGCTCGCGTTGACGGCCGCGCGGTAGCCGTTGAAGGTGTTGGCATGCACCGTGACGTCAGAACCTTCCCACACCCAGACGGCGTTGCCCTGCTTGTCGCCGACTCCCTTGAAGGTGTTGCCGCTGATCGTGGCATTCCCCTGCACAAGCACAGCCGCGACACCGCCGCCTTCGAGCGTGTTCTTCAGAACCGTGGCGATGGAACCATCCTTGATGGCGATGAGGGGAGGCATGCCGCCGGTGCGGGACAGTCGGTTACCTGTGATAAGGGCCGTGGAACCGTCCGTCACGCCGATGGCCACGAGTTGGTTCTCAACGCAGGTGTTGTTGGCGACGGTGGCACTGCCCTTGCCGCGAAGGCCGATCCCGCTCATGGCGTTCTCCCGGCAGTCATTACCGATGATCTGCGGACTGGCACCATCACAGCCGATGCCCGCCATTTTGTTTTTGAGACACTTGTTGTCGCGAATGATCGGCGAAGCTCCGTCGCGGCATCCTATTCCGGCCATGTCGTTCTCGTAGCACTCGTTGTGTTCGACGATTGGCGCGGTGCCTTCCATGCGGATGCCGATGCCCGCCCTGCGGTTCAGATAGCACTTGTTTCCACGGATCACCGATCGGGCCTTCTCGCGATTGCCGATGCCGGCACGGACGTTGTGGTGACAGACGTTGTCGAGAATGAGCGGACTCGCGTTGCGGCAGCCGATGCCTGCTCGGAGATTCTCATAGCAGGTGTTCCCGCGCACAATGGCCTGTGCATGGTCGGCCACGCCGATGCCGCCGCCAAGGTTGCGGTAGGACGTGTTGCCTTCGATCACGGGACTGATGGCCCGATCCGCCTTGCCGATGACACCGATGCCGACGTCGCCGTTGTGATGGACGATGCAGTTGGAGACGGTGCAATTCACTCCTTTGATACTCACCGCGGCCGTCGTGCCCTCGGCCTGCACGGCCCCTTCGTCGTCGCCCAGTTCCTCGCCGTGCGTCGCGTGGTGCTTCTTCCACAGATCGTCGTCGTAAACTCCGACGTTGGTGACGGTGAAGCCGTCAAGCGTGCTGCCTTCGGCCATAACAATGCCGGGCTGCTCCCCCGCCTTGCCGCCGCCGTCGAGAATGGCGGCTTCGGCGCGCTTCAGGCCGACGGTGCCTTTTGTGTCATCGCCCTCGCTCCGCACGGTGATTCCGGCTCGAAGCGTCAACCGCTCCGGGTACCTGCCGGCGGACACCAGCACGGTGTCGCCTGACGAAGCCGCATCAACCGCGGCCTGCACTGACTTGTGATCCTGCGGCACGCGAAGGGTCGCCGCGGAAGCAGCAGGTGCAGCAAGCAGCAGAATGCACAGTGGGACATGTCGCAACATGATGTATCTCCAGTCGTGGCTCATCATACCTGTGACAAACAGAACTCCGCCGCGATATCTTCCGCCAGCTTTGTTAAAATGTCGCCTCGTTGTTGACCGTCGATTTTTCCCACGGAGGCTTCTCATGAGCAGTGTCCGAGTCCTCGTCGGCACCCACAAAGGTGCGTTCATCCTCACGTCCGATGGCAAGCGAGAGAAGTGGACCATCGACGGTCCGCACTTCGCCGGATTCGATATCTATCATCTCAAGGGCTCGAGCGTCGATCCGAACCGCATCTACGCTTCGCAGACTTCCGACTGGTTCGGCCAGATCATTCAGCGCTCCGACGACGGCGGCAAGACCTGGCAGCAGCCCGGCATCAAGCCCGGTGAGGAGCCGAAATCGCCCGAAGGTTTTCCGATGGGTGCGAGCAACAAATTCACTTACGACCAGTCGAAGGAAACCGGTGTGCCGCTGGGCACGCACCTGTGGTACGACGGCACGCAGCATCCGTGGGAGTTCAAACGCATCTGGCACATCGAGCCTTCGCTCGATGACCCGGACACGATCTACGCCGGTGCCGAAGACGCGGCCCTTTTCAAGTCCACCAACGGCGGCCTTTCCTGGCACGAACTGGCCGCCCTTCGCGCCGCCAAAGGGGAGAAGTGGCAGCCCGGCGCGGGCGGCATGGGCCTGCACACCATCCTGCTCGACCCGAGCAATCCCAACCGCATGCACATCGCCATCTCCGCGGCAGGCGTGTTCCGCACCGATGACGGCGGCAAAACCTGGGCACCCAAGAATAAAGGTCTGACTTCCAAGTACATGCCCGACCCCAATACGGATATTGGTTTCTGCGTGCATCGCATCGCCGCGCATCCGTCGAAGCCTGAGACGCTCTTCATGCAGCTTCACTGGCACGTCTGCCGAAGTGATAGCGCGGGCGACCATTGGACGAAAGTCAGCGGCAATCTGCCCAGCGACTTTGGTTTCCCTATTGATGTGCATGCGCACGACGCCGAGACGATCTACGTCGTGCCCATCAAGAGCGACTCGGAACACTATCCGCCCGAAGGCAAGCTGCGCGTCTACCGCAGCAAGACCGGCGGACAGGATGACAAGGGCTGGGAACCGCTGACGAAGGGGTTGCCACAGAAGGATTGCTACGTGAACATCCTGCGCGACGCGATGTGCGTGGACCAGCTCGACCCCTGCGGCATCTACTTCGGCACGACCGGCGGCCAGGTGTACGCCTCCGCGAACGGCGGCGAGAGTTGGATGGCTATTGCACGCGACTTGCCGAAGGTGTTGAGCGTGGAGGTGCAGACGCTGGGGTGAAGCGGTATTCAGCGGACGCGAGCGCGCCTGCGACCCCGTGACACAAGTCGGCGAGGAAATCACGCGGTTCTGCGAACGAACACCTCGCCAACCTTCGCCAGCGATTCGACATCGCCCGCATCGGCCCACTGCTGCAATTGGTCGAGCCAGCGCAGCGTCGCAGGTTCTAAGCAGGGTTCGGACGGGTCGGCGTCCGGGATGACCGCCTCGGCCTCCACGCGCACGACGCACAGGCGGCCATGGACCCACTTAGGAACTCGAACGCGTTGGCCGGGGATTGGATTCATGGGCATTGCCGCTCCTATCGGTCGAAGAAGTGTACGGTCACAAGCTTGGCCAATTCCACACTCTTGACGTATGCCCACACCGCTTTGACGTTGGTGCCGTCCGCAAGCGACTGTTCGACTTCCACGGCCGGATTGGGCTTGGTGCCGGGCCGCTCACTCAGGACACGCGCGTCTTCGAGGCCCTGCACGACTTGCCAGTGCATGATGCCGCGCTCACGCAGAATGTTGTCGGTATGATCGCTGAAGATGTAGCGCTCCTCGTTGACCGCCGTCAGGATTCGATCAAAGAGGGCACCCATTAGCATAATGTATCGTTCAGTACGACTGCTCGCCCGCCTTGTAGTTTGCAACTTTCACCATGCCCACCATCCGCCTCGAACTCCCCTACCACCTTCGCAACCTCGCCCGCGTCGAGAATCCCGTCACGCTCGATGTGCCGGTGCCGGTCACGCAGCGAACGGTGCTCGATGCGCTGGAAGCCCGCTATCCCATGCTCTGCGGCACGATCCGCGATCACGACACGCACAAGCGCCGGGCGTTCCTGCGGTTCTTCGCGTGCGGCCTTGATCTCTCCAACGAGTCACCTGATGCGCCGCTTCCGGAGAAGGTGGCCAGCGGGGAGGAGCTTTACCTGATCGTCGGTGCGATCGCGGGAGGCTGATTACGGTATCGCCTCCGCCAGATCAATGAGGCAACCATCCTTCACCGATCGGCCCTGCGTGCCGCCTTCGCGCAGTCGCTTCACCAGCGAGCGCATCGGGTCGTGCAGCGGCGCGGTGAAACGCACGATCTGCTCCGTGATCGGATGCCTGAAGCTCAGCAGCGTGGCGTGCAGCGCGGGCACGGGCATGATCATGTCCTCGCGGGCCTCCGCTTCCGCTTCGATGCGCAGACCTTCTTCACGGTCGCGCGCATAAGTCAGAAACTTCCGCGAGCCTGCCGCGATCGGCGGCGATTCAATCTCCCTTTCACCCACCGGTTCGCCGCCGTACACCACATCGCCCGCGATCGGGTAGCCCAGGTAACCCATGTGGACGCGGATCTGGTGCGTGCGCCCCGTCCGCAGGTGCAACTCCACCAGCGAGTAACCTTTGTACTGCTCACGCACGCGGTAGATCGTGATCGACGCCCTTCCGTGACTGTCCCGGCGAATGGCGACGGCTTCGCGAATAGTCGGATGTTTGCCGATGGGTTCATCGATGACGCCTGAGATTTCGCTGTCCGCAAAGTTGCCGTGAACGAGCGCGAGATACGCTTTGGTGGTGCTGCGATCCTCGAACTGCTTGGCGATGCCCCAATGCGCTTCATCATCCTTGGCGACGACGATGACGCCGGTCGTGTACTTGTCCAGGCGATGAATGATGCCCGGGCGACACTCCCGTGCCCCGACGTGGCTCAGGCCGTCCACGGTGACGGGCGGGCCGTCGTCGGGATGGGTGGAACGGGGGACATCGGTTGCATCGTCAGCGGCACGAGTGGGCCTCGCGGACTCGGCCCGACCGCTAACCGGGGGAGCCGGGGGAACCGGGGGCACCGGCGGAACGATGCGTTCATTCCCGCGCTTGCGGAACCCGCGCGTCGCGTGGGCCTTGAACGTGTGGCCGGCCGCCTCCTGCTGCTTCTTGAAGTGGAACGCCAGAGCGTTCAGCAGTGTGCCTGCGATGTGCGTTCGCGCGGGGTGAATGATGATCCCCGCCTGCTTGTTCAGCACGATGAAGTGATCATCCTCATAAAGCACATCCAGCGGAATGTCCTCCGGCTCGATCGTGCGGATCGCCGGCGCGGGCAGGATCACGTCGATCACGTCGCCCTTGAGCACCAGCGTGCTCGCTTTGGGCTGCCGGCCGTTTACCTTCACGCCGCCCAGGTCGATCAGCTTCTGGATCCGCGTCCTGCTGATGCCCTTCAAGCGATCGAGCAGGTAACGATCCACCCGACGGCGAACATCACGCTTGATCGCGAACTGCCGATGATCCGCGCCTTCGCCAAAAAGCTCCTCCGCGGCATCGGTGATCTCTTCATCAATCGGCTCATCAGATTCAACAGGCTCCGGCAACGGCGAAATGCTGCGCGCGGTCGGGTTGCCCTCGAAACGCCGACCAGACCGACGGGTTTGCCCTTTCTTACTCACGGCGTCGGAGCCTTCTTCTCCGCAACATCCTTCTCAGGCGCAACATCCTTCGCGGGCTCGGTCTTCGACGGCTCTGTCTTTGAAGGCTCGGTCTTCGCCGGCTCGGTCTTCGCCGGCACATCCTTTGAAGGCGCGGCATCCTTCGTCGGCTCCGTCTTCGCGGGCGTTCCCTTTTCAGGTTCAACCTTGGCAGGATCAACCTTGGCCGGATCAACCTTGGCAGGGTCAACCTTGGCAGGTTCAACCTTCGCAGGATCAACCTTCGCGGGATCTTCCTTCCCCGGATCGCCCTTCGCCGGATCAGGCGTGTTCACACCCGGCGTCATGATCGGGTCCAGCGGCTTGGGCTCGGGCCCGAACACCGGCGGCGTCTGAATGCGGTCGATGGATTTCTCCAGACCAGCCGCGCGGGCCGCCCATCGTTCATAGCCACTGCCCGAGTCTTTCTGAATCGTCTGATAAAGCTGCCTGGCGGCGTCCCACTGCCCGCGCTGCTCCGCGATCGTCGCCAGACGGAACTGGGCGTTGAGCACATAATCCTTCGCCGGCCCGCTCTTCGCGACGCCCTTGAACAGCGCCTCCGCGTCGGCCAGCGCCTTGCTCCGCTCCTCAGGCGTCGCTCCCGTCTCCGGCGTCGAGCTCGGCCGAATCGCCTTGGCCAGCAACTCATCCCCGGCGCGTAAGGCCGCCAACGTGCGGATCGTCGGGTCGGATGCCGTGTCCGCGATCTTCGACAGGCTCGCCGCGGTGACTTCGGTGTTCAGCTCAAACCACGATCGCTCATGCGATGCATACGAACTCTGTTTCGACCAGCGGAGCGCCAGGATCGCCGCCGCCAGCACGATCGCCAGCAGGAGCACCTTGGTCTGATGCCTGCCCCACCATTTCCTGGCCGAGGCGAGAAAGTTGGCCAGGTCGCTTTCTTTCAGTTCGTGTCGATGTTCAGAATCCATTGGCTTAACTCTGCGGTGTTTCGGTGAGTGGAACCCGGTTGGCTCGATAAGGGTTCAACACTGGGATAGTTCGTCGGTCCGAACCGATTGGGAATCCAATAGCTTAGCCGAGGCGGACACGCAGGTAAAACCGCCTCCCCCCCTCCGCCCCTCCGCCTCCCGGCCGCCCCTCCCCCGCAGGCGCATTTCCTCCCGCAGGCGACAGGAAGTAGCCATTTGTCTACCTACCCCCCTACCCCCTGGTAGCCATTTTGTGGTAAATGCAGTGTTCATAGGACTTTCCAAGATGGCTACCTCGTGTCTACCCCGTGTCTACTAGACACGGCTTTCGGCTCGATCCGGGCGATCCCTGGGCGAACCTACCGCGCCGCCGCCGGTTGCGGATGAGGTACGAACGTATGCCGAACCAGATTATTGCCTTGAACTGGGAAAAGGGGATAGGCGTGCGCTTGCCTTGTGCTTGAAAGGGGATGCTTCTGTTTATGTGAGCGTTCATCTATAATGCTGCGACTCGAGCCAAGTCAGGGGTGCGGGTTCGTAAATGAAATGGGCTTTCTACGAACAAAGGGTGGCATCTTATCGCGGAAAGGGGTTACGATGGCGCGCCGCGGGTTTACTTTAATTGAGTTGCTGGTGGTGATCTCGCTGGTCACGTTGTTGATTGCCATTCTGCTACCCGCGCTGGGGTCTGCCAGACACACGGCAAGGCGGGCCATGAATGCCAGCAACCTCCGTCAGCAGGTGATCGGCCTTACCGTCTCGGCCAACGACCACAAGGATACCCTCCCCACAGGCATCACCCATCCGACAGGTTACTCACCCGAGTATGTCTATATCCCGGCGATGCATTATTCCACCGGGTTCGATTTCGACTTGCGTCGTACCTACAGGCAATATGGCGTTATGCCGGCCACGGCCCATCCGATCATGGGCACCACCATCGCCGATTCGCCACCTAATACCGCCGCGGTGATCGGCCCGCCCTATTACTACTTTCCGGGTTACGATCTGTATGGACATCCCGAGATCAAGGCCAAAGTTCAAAGCCCATTGAAGCAGGCAAGGGCCAGACCCGGCGCGGTGATGGTGCAGGATCTGTTGCTTTATTATGCTTCTCCTTTTGATTCTTATTACGTTGTTCACGCATACAGTCGCGCAAGCCGATCCTCCGGCGCAGCGTCGGGCCGACCTGAAATTGCATCATTCTGGTCCGCCAATCTTGCGGGAGTCGAAGGGGCCTCGGCCGGTCGTTATGATGGATCTGTGGAGCATGTGCTGAAGGACGACATTATCTGGGTGAACTATGCCCCTAATGGCTCGCAGGTCGGCAGGGCCAATGATCATTGAATAGGGATGGAATGGTGTCAGCACCAGGGGCCTTCTCTTCCCGCGGGAACCAGGGCGTGACCGATCATGGAAGAACTTGACGATAAAGCATTGGAGGTGCAGCGTGTTGTGCAAGGCTGCCTCAAGCGTCGCGCTCAGGGGCAGGTGCTGACGGATGAAAAAGTGATTGCACATTATCCCGCGCTCATGCCCGAGCTCGGCGAAGCGTTAAAAGCGGTGGGATTGGTTGCTGCCGCTGCCCCTGACGCCGATGCGCATCCTGCTACCGACGACACAGCGAGTACTCAGGCGACGACCGAGTTCAGCGCCCGACCATCGGTCCCCATCAACCCAGTGCGTTCGCAAGAGCTCGATTATGTATCGTTGCCTCCATCGGACTTCCCGGCGTTGCCCGTTGTCGCCGGCTATCGATTGATTCGTGAAATCAGCCGTGGGGGGCAGGCCATTGTTTACGAAGCCGCTCGCGAATCGACCAATCGCAGGGTCGCTGTCAAAGTGCTGCTCGTGGGCCAGCGAGCTTCGCCAAGAGACCTGGCACGCTTCGACCGCGAAGTGCAGATCCTGGCCACACTGGATCATCCGAATATCGTGCAGATCATCGACCGTGGCAAGACCGCTGACGGTGCTGACTTCCTGGTGATGCCTTTCATCCAGGGCCTGGCCCTGAACGACTGGCTGGCGGACTACTATCGCCGCAACCCTGAAGGTCCGCCTCCCAGTGATCCATCGGAACTCCTGCGGGCCTTTCTGCGCATCTGTGAGGCGATCAATACCGCCCATGTCAGAGGCATTGTTCATCGCGATCTTAAACCTTCCAACATTCGCGTCGATGAACGCGGCGAACCTCACATCCTCGACTTCGGCCTGGCGCGCACGGCACTGATGTCCGATGCGGTGGGCGGCCCCAATGAGATTTCTCTCACCGGTGAGTTCATCGGTTCGCTGGCTTACGCCAGCCCCGAACAGGCGCGCGGCGATCCGGAGCAAATCGACACCCGCACCGATGTTTACTCACTCGGAGTCATTCTGTTCCAGATGCTCACCGGACGATTCCCCTATAAAGTCGTCGGCGCGATGCGCGACGTGCTCAACAACATTGTCACTGCTGAGCCCATTCCGCCCAGCGGTGTGCTGGCGGCCACGGATGTACAGGAGACCAACAAACGGCGAGGCAAGGTCAAGAGTTCGCTCAATGCCGTCATTGATTCAATCGTTCTCAAGGCGTTGTCCAAACGCCGCGATCAACGGCATCAGAATGCCGGTGAACTGGCCAAGGATATCGTCGCTTATCTCGCGGGCAGGAACGCCTCGCCGCATACACAGTTGCCGCGTCGACAGACCCCGGCCAGAAAGATCGCGACGATAACCATCGGTGCGGTGGCGGTGATACTGCTTGCATGGGTGCTCTATTTGGGGCGCGAACCGCAATCCAATCAGTTCATCCCGCCGACCAGGAAGGCTGATGCGAATAAGCCGCCTCTGAATGAAACAGCCGGCGCAGCACTCGCGCCCAAGCCCACCGTTCCACTGAAAAGCCCTGTTGATCTTGCTCAAAGGCTTGAGAAGATTCCCGGCTTCACCAACAAACTGGGCATGCGGATGGTGCGCATCGAACCGGGTTCTGTCGTGCTGGGTAGTGCCGTGGGATCTCCTGGGCATTTTCCAGATGAAACCTTGCGGCCCGTCCGCATCAGCAAGGTATTTCACATCGGGGCGACGGAGGTCACACAGGCCCAGTGGTCCGCGCTGATGGAGGCCAATCCAAGCTTCGTTCAAGGTGATGATCTTCCAGTGTCCGGCGTCAGTTGGATGTACGCCAGCGAGTTTTGCAGAAGACTGAGCGAACGCGAGTCGCGATATTACCGGTTGCCCACTGAGGCGGAGTGGGAATATGCCGCCCGCGCAGGAGGAGACGGCTACTTCGCCACGGGCAAGGACATCAGCGCCGATCATGCCAACCTCACCTTCGGCGAGCCGACATCCGTCTGGCCCGGAGCACAGCAGATGCCGCGAGTCTCGCGCGGTCAGGTCATCGCGGTGGGTTCGTTGACGCCCAATGCGTGGGGCTTGTTCGACGTGCATGGCAACGTCTGGGAATGGACCGAAGATCGATACGCCCCCTATCCTCAAGGCTCTGAGGAAGTGATCGACCTTCGCGGGCCGGGTACGGGGGCAGCGGGCGTGAGCAAGGGAGGCGGATTCAACACCTCACTCGAAGATGCCCGATTGGCCCGGCGGCTACCCGTTCCAATCGACCGCGCGGCTCGCGATTCGGGGTTTCGTGTGGTTGCTATCGATCCATGACATTTAATCGAATGAACAGGATGAGCTTGATGCGCGGTCTGCGTTGCAGGAGACGTCGCAAGTGGGGATTTACCTTGAATCACCCATCACCGCCGATTCCGATGAAACCTCAATTTGTCGATATTGGTTTTCTCACAATCTTCGAGAATGATTCAGTATTGACAGGATTCTGGGAGGCCGCGGAGAAATGGCCCGAGATCAACACGCAGTTATGATACGTGTCTATGATGATTACCTGAAGAGGGACAACCTGATGGCTGGTATCCGTCATATCGGGCAGTCTTCTGCAGCACTCATTCTCGCAATTTTCATTCTAGTGGGATGCGCGACGCATCAGGTGCAGGTGCAGGATCAGGACGAAGCCCCTGAGTACGCGTCCACGCGTCTGCTGGTATCGCTGGCGAGAGTCGAAGAGACTTTGACAAGCGCTGAACTCCTGATGGATCTTTTTCCTCAACTGCTGCTGCGGGACCGGGAGATAGATGATGCGATTGTTTACGTCACCCGTCACCCAGACTATCGATCGTATCATCTGTTGAATGCGATCTGGAAGGCGGACCCGGCTCATTTGGAACGGATATCCGCCGGTACCCGGGCGAAAATATTAGTGTCGGCAATGGGAGTGGCAACGGTCATGAGCGACTGGATGCCCCCATGGAGTAAGAAGGCTGAATATTACGGAGCATCAGAAATCCTAATAAACCTTGGTGAGCCTGCGTTGGAGTATCTATGTGAACTCCTGCATGACAAGAAGATTGTTGACTGGCGCCTCCTGTCAAACGCCAATCTCCCGCCCCTTCGCACGGCTGACTATGCCCGGTGGCATATCGCCAGAATCCTGAAGGTCGAGGCAGCGTTTGTGGCTGATGTTGCCGAAAGAGATCGCCTGATCGATGATATGCTGGAGCGGTGCAAGGCTGAGAAGAACAAATAGCAAGGGGTGCCCGGACTCATCTGCATAGGCTGAATTGGGTTCGCGAAGTTCGCGTTGCAGGACACGTCGCCGGGTTCCCCCCTCATCACAGGCGTTCGCGGACGGACTTCGCCGAGCCGCAGCGCGCCCTACGAATGCCCATCGCACTCACCGACCGCCCGAGCCTGCGAGGGGTTGAATGCAGATGCGCATCGAGGGCGCAATACGGGGGCGCTCGTGGAGCGCGTTGAGCCGCTGCGGCGATTGAGC